>JAAYJW010000372.1 GCA_012522765.1 candidate division WS1 bacterium
ACGAAGATGCCTGCGGCGAGATAGGCTGTGGGGGTCATGGATGGCACGCAATTCCGAGCGTCGGGTTTACAAGCTCACTGATGATGTGCTTGCGGCAGAGGCGGCCGATGTATTTTCCCCCACTGGTGACGAAGATCTGCGGCTGGTGGTTGCGCGTGATAAGAAGCGCCGCCTGGGCCGCGAGTTCGTCCTCTTCTATCGTAACGAAGTCCTCGGTGCGCATGATCTGCTCCACCCGGACGTCACGGAGTTCTTCGTCCGACAGGTTACGTAAGCCGTAACAGCGCGGAAGGTAGCTCAGGCTGCCCAGTTCGGCAACCGAAGTTGGCAGTGCGAGGGCGAGGATGTCCTCTTCGCCGACCACTCCAAGCAGACGGTTGTCGGCGTCAACCACGGCGATGTTGCTGTGGGCGTAATCCGTCAGGAGTTCGGCTGCTCGTGTAATGTTGTCCTGAGGAGACAGGGTCGGAGCGTCGGTCTGCATCAGTTCTCGGGCGATCATGGGGCGCCTCCTGTGCAGCAGCGAGCGGGGGCTTGGCATGAAAAAACCGGTGTCCACCATGTGGGCGGTCGCCGGCGCAATTCGCACATGTGACGAGGATATTATAGCGTACGGGGGTGATGCGGGCAAGGTGAAACGCGACGATTTCCACTGTACAAACCCGAGCCCGCCCTCGTCGCTGCTCCGACATCATCTGGGGCTTTACGCCCCTCAGGCGGCTCGCGCGTCCTCCGCTCAAATCTTATTCAGTCGGTCAGCCTGGGCGGGCTCGGAGCGAAACGGCGATTGTCTCAGCCAAAGGCCTCACTCCGTTCTGAGTAGCGGGTTGGCTGTACCACACCTATCCCACCTCGGGACCCCGCCACCTCACCGCACCTATATTATACCTCTTCTGACGCGGGTATCAAACCCGTACTATCTCCTTCGATCTCCGACAGGGTACTCCTGCAAAGCAGAAAGCTTTTTTTATGCCGGCCTCGCAGGGTCTCCGCCATGTGCAGGTTGAGGGGGGCATTATGTCGAAGCAGGTCTCAGCAGGCCCAGGTTGAACGGGAGGATGTAAAGATGGCAGAGCGAGTCTGTCCCGACTGTGGAGCGCGAGTCAATGATGCGCGATTCTGCCCCGATTGCGGGCGTCCGCTTACGGGACCCGAGGGCGCCGAGCAATCGGGGACTGAACTGGCTGCCGAGCCGCCGCCGGAGCCTGCCGCACAGGCTGAAGAATCTCCGCCCCCGCCACCTGCGCCTCCGGCCGATCAGCCGGGGGTATCTGCCGACGGACTCGAGCCTCAGGGGCCGCATCAGGAGCCGGAGTATGCCGGAGCGACCGCACTACAGCACGCGGCCGCGGATATCCAGCGCAGTCGCGTGCCTGCTGATGGGCTGCGGCGCTGTCCGGACTGCGGAGAGGCAGTCTATGAGGGCGAGCGCGTCTGCTGGGGCTGTTCGAGACGGCTTCTGCCGCAGCAGGAGGCGCCTCCGGCGGGTGTTGCGGGTGGACCTCCGATAGCGGGAGGCCCGGCTGTTGAGCCGGGAACTCTGCAGACCCGGGCGGCTGAGCCGCAGGAACCCGCCGCTCCTCGCGCTTCCGATGAAGCGATGGCGTACGCGTGGTGGTCGTTCGGCCTCGGGCTGCTTTCGGTATTCAGTTGCGGTCTGCTCGGGCTGGTCGGAATCGCCTCGATCTGGCTGGGGCTGATCGCGCACCGAAGGAATGCCGGTCCGGTGGCGATAGCCGGAGTGGTGGCGGGCGTCATCGGGCTGCTCATGCTGCTCGCCTGGGCGGTGGCGATGGTAGTGATGATGCCGAGGATCTTCCCTTCGGGGCCGATGCACATATGACCCTGTAGCGATCGGAGGGCTCACTGATGCGGCTGTTGCCCGTTGCGCTCATGATCGTGGCAGTTCCGGCCTTCGCACAGATGGCGCCGGCACCAGAGGAAGCTCCATCGCTGCTCGCGGGAGAAGCGCTACCGGACTGCCGCGTACTCTCCATCCCGGTGCTTGCCGGGCATTGCTACGCCCTTCCACGGCTGCTTGAGGGGCTGCAGTCTCCTGATGCTGACGTGCGCGCCCGCTGTTGCTTTCTCCTCGGGCAGATTGCCGCTCCGGAGGTGCGTGATCCACTTGCCGCGCGATTGTCCGATGCGGACCGCAGTGTGCGTGAGTTCGCAGGCATTGCACTGTCGCGAATGGGCGACATGCGCGGCGCACATGCCGCTGAGGCCGCATATCAGGGCAACCGGTGGTGGGTGAGATTCTGGGCCGTAGAGGCGCTGGGCATCGTGGGGATGATCCCGGCGGAGGTGCAGAATGACCCCGATCCGCTGGTGGGCCGCCTCGCGGCTGAGGCTCGGGAGGCGCAGTGGGAGCCGTTCGTGGCCGAGGTGTGTTACAGCGGCCCCGCTGACCTGACGCTGGACGAAGTGATCTTCGGACTTAGTAGCTACCTGATCGCTGAGACCGACTGGTGGTGGCACGCAGGGGACTATCCGCAGATCCTGCGCGCGCAGGAGACGATCCTGTGGCTGGACCCGCAATGGACTGAGGGTTACGGCCTGGCCGGCTATCTCTACTGGAGTCTCGGGCGCAATACGGAGGCGGTTGGCACGTACCGGCGCGGAGTCGCCGTGGTGCCGGAGGCATGGGAGACGCATTTTGAGCTTGGCTTTTACTACTACAACGCGTGGAAGCGGTATGAGGAGGCGGTGCCGCATTTCGCGCGCGCGCGTGAGCTTGGAGCGCCATCAGCGCAGGCGCGGCTGCATGCGCATGCCCTCGAGCACGCCGGACATCCGCGCGAGGCACTGGAGGTGTGGCGCGAGTTGCTTGCCGCCGATCCGAACAACGGCGTGCTGCGCCTGAACATCGAACGGCTGGAGGCACAACTTTCTTCGGGTTGACCATGCAGCGGCTTGATGGTAGGATTGTTTTTGTTATGTGATGAAGGTCCCGCCTCCCCCGGCGGGGAATGGAGTTTGCGTTCGCAGCCCCAGTTGAAGTCGAGGCCCCGGATTCGCGCTTACGGCCAAGAACTTGGAGTAATGTCATGGCATTGAGAGAGACGCAAGAGCTTGCCGAGTACAGATCACTGATGGAGGCACCCGACAGCTATGAAGATGGCTTCGGGTGGCAGACTGTAGTCGGTGCATTTTTTATCGGCTTCATCATGATGCCCGGCTCGATCTACCTCGGGCTGGTAGCCGGGCAGACGATGGGCCCTGCTGCAGAGTGGACGACGATCATCCTCTTCACGGAGATCGCGCGCCGCTCGTTCGCACAGCTCTCGCGGCAGCAGATCTACATCCTCTACTACATCGCCGGTGGCCTCACCGCGATGTATGGCGCGGTACACCTCTCCGGTGGAGCGTTTGCCGGTCTGATCTGGGCGCAGTTCTTGCGCGCCCAGGCACCCGGATCGCTCGGCGAGCAGGTGCCCAACTGGGTCTCCCCGCCTCCCGAGTCCGAGGCCATCACGCTGCGCACCTTCGCGCATGCGGACTGGGTCCCGGCGATCACGGTA
Source organism: candidate division WS1 bacterium (assembly GCA_012522765.1). GTDB lineage: Bacteria > Armatimonadota > Zipacnadia > Zipacnadales > UBA5352 > UBA5352. The sequence continues at coordinate 3,525 of JAAYJW010000372.1, forward strand.
TTGCTGCTCACGCAGGTCTTTTCGCGTGTCGCGTGGTTCACCCTCGGCTACTCGCTCTTCAGAATCCTCTCCGACGGAGAGCAGCTACCCTTCCCGATGGCGCCGATCCAGGCGCAGGGCGCAACTGCCCTCGCCGAGGCGTCGCACAAAGAGGAGACATGGCGCTGGCGGATCTTCTCCATCGGCAGCATGATCGGGATCGGCTTCGGCATCATCTACCTGGCGGTACCTACGCTGACCGGCGCGGTGCTTATCCAGCCCGTCTCGATCCTGCCGATCCCGTGGATAGACTTCACTCAGGGCACGGAGCGCTTCCTGCCCGGTGTGCCAACGGGTATCGGCACGAACCTCGCGACGCTCATGCTGGGCTTTGTGCTGCCGTTCTGGATGGTCGTGGGCAGCTTCCTTGCTGCGCTCACGACGGCGATCGTCAACCCGATCGCGCAGCACTACGGTTACCTGCCAACATGGCGCCCAGGCATGGAGACGACGCGAACGGCATGGGCGGGCAGCATTGACATCTGGCTCTCATGGGGTATCGGGACCGCCTTCGCTGTGGCGGGCATCGGCATCTACAAGAGCTACCTGCAGTGGCGTGAGGCGAAGCAGTCGGGTAGTGAAGCGTACGCTTCGCGAGTGGGTTTCGGGCTGCCGGTACCGGGGCGCGGTGACTTCCGCGTATGGGTGATGATAGCGCTCTTCTTCGCCGCCACTACCGGGTATGTGGTCCTCTCCCGGATCCTGGTGCCGCAGTTCCCGCTGGTGTTCCTACTCATCTTCGGGTACATCTGGACCCCGCTGGAGTCGTATATCAACGCACGAATGGTCGGCCTGACCGGTCAGTTCGTGTCTATACCGATGATCCGCGAGGCGACCTTCATCCTGTCCGGGTATAAGGGCGTGGATATCTGGTTCGCGCCGATTCCACTGTCCAACTACGGGGCGCAGGTGCAGCGCTTCCGCGAGATCGAGTTGACCGGGAACAAGTTCACTGCGGTGCTGAAGGCGGAAGTCATGATGTTCCCGATCATGCTGGTCACCAGCTTCCTCTTCTGGGGCTACGTCTGGCGGCTGCAGCCGATCCCGTCAGTTTACTACCCGTACGCTCAGAAGATGTGGGACTACCAGGCGCTCACCCAGTGGGTCTGGTTCTCCTCGACCACCGAGGGTGGCCACCAGGAGATCTTCCAGCGCGCCATCAAGCCGTGGCTGATGGTCGGTGGACTGGTCTTCGGCGTCGGGGCATACGGCTTCCTCAACTGGCTGCGCCTGCCGGTCATGACAATTTACGGCTGGATCCGCGGCCTCGGAATGCTGCCACACATGATCGTGCTGCAGTTCATCGGCGCGCTCATCGGCCGGTACTATCTGCGCGAGCGCTTCGGTGAGGAGAACTGGCGGCGCTGGCCTCCGGTGCTCTACGCGGGCTTCACCTGCGGCATGGGTTTGATCGCAATGCTGGCAATCGCCATCGTGCTGATCAAACAGTCCATCACGCAGATGCCCTTCTAAGGCTCAGCAGCAACCACGTGAGTACCCACGGCGCCGCCCCACTCCAGGAGCGGCGCCGTTTGGTATTTGAGGCATCGCACGGGGGGCTCTGAGGAGGACCAGCGATGAGAATACCCCTCTCCCTGTCAGTTTACGAACACGCCGCCGCGATCATCGGCGTGACGCCGTGGGAGGCCTCGGGCGACCCGGAGCTGTGCTACCGTGCCCATCGCGAGGCGTGGCTGCTCTACGGACATTTTCCCGTTGTTGTTGGCATAGACATATACAATCTGGAGGCGGAAGCCTACGGCGCAGAGGTGCGGCGGCCGAGCGGGACGGGGATTCCGGCTATGACCGAGCCGATAGTGGCCTCAGCCGAGGAGGGGTTGGCCCTTCCGCCACTCGATCCGGCACACGGTCGCATCCCGATGATGATTGTGGTTGCGCGCAGGCTCGCGGAGGAGTTCGCTGAGGCGGATGTGCGCCTGCCGGTCAGCGGGCCGTTCTCGGTGGCGCAGAGCCTGCTGGGCCTCAACGCTCTTCTGGAGGCGGTCGCACTGGAGCCGGACGCGGTGCGCGCGCTGCTCGAGCATCTTGTGACCGGCCAGACGCGTTTCGCGGGGGCGGTGGTGGAGGCAGGGCTGCAGGTAGCGTTCTTCGAGTCGGCCGCGGCGCCTCCGCTGCTGTCGCCTGCGCAGTTCCGCGCGATTGAGGCGGGGCCGCTCCAGCGCGTGATGCGTGAGGTGGGGGAGATCTGTGGCCGACCGGTCCCGTGCATCATCGGGGGCGATACTGCGCCGCTTGTGCCGGAACTGCTGGCGACAGGCACTGACTTCCTGATTTGCCCCGCTGAGACCGATCGCCAACGCTTTCTTGCGGCTACGATGGGGGCTCCTGAGGTGAAGGTGCGGGTCAACCTCGACCCGCCGGTGTACATGCAGGGGACTGAAGCGGAGATAGCCGCGGCAGTGGATGAGGTGGTGGAACTGGCGAGGCTGCGGCCGAATGTGCTGCTGGGCACCGGCGCCATCCCGTATGAGACGCCGCCGGAGAAGCTGCTGTTTCTGAAGAGCTACTGCGAAGGCTGAAGTCTACTGGTCGGGTGGTGGGGCCTCTGCGCCATCTGATTCCTGCACCGGCGCCGCCTGTTCGGTGGCCGGAGGGCTCTCCGCATCCTCGTCGTGGTCACGGCGCCTGCCGACGCCTGTTACCTGCTCGGCCTGGATCCAGTCCTCCTCGGTCGAGATGACGGCCCTCGGGCAGCGGAACTCGTCGCCCCGGTCAGTGACGATGCGGACATCGCCAGTCAGCGTGATCAGGTCCTTCTTCTCCTCGTAGACGGCGGTGTCAGCGTAGGCGGTCTTGTCCTCCTGCACTGCCTTCACGCGCCCTGTCGCGGTCACCACCTCGACGTCCTCGCCGTACTGATAGACGATCTTCTCGCAGGTGATCGTCGTCTGGTCTTCCCACAGTTCCTCAAGATCGCGCGGCGGGGCGTCCTCATCCGTCTCTTCCTCAGGCTCCGCCGGCTGCTGGGTAGAATCCTGTTGCTTCTGAGTGACCGCCGTCACGTTGCCTGTGATCGTCGCGACTTCGTCATCGAAGTTCGCCTCAATGAGATCGCCGGTGATGGTGGTCTCAGGGTCCACCACGCGCGGGTTCCCCTTCGCGACCGCGGAGTTGGCGTCGTAGTCGTAGACTGCTTCATCGCAGTAGAGCTTGATCTCCTTATGAGAGAAGACCACGTTGCCGTCGAGGTAATACATCCCCTCAACCGGATCGTAGCGAAGGTGATCGGCCGACTCGATGCGCGCGCGATCCTCGTCCTCCGTGATACCGTCCGGCTCCTCTGGCTCCTGTGCCAGAGCCGGCATCAGCGGCAGGACGATCAGCGCCATCAGCATGAGCAGTGGTCGTGTCATCTCAGTCTGCCAAGCTCCTCCCGCACCGCGTCAACCGTGAAGACCGCCTGTATCGAGTCGAGCGTATATGCGTGCGTTTGCAGGCTGTAGACCAGGTTGCGCCCGGTTAGTTCGCCCTGATCGGTACGCAGTCTTACGCGACTGGTAGTACGGACGATCTCCTCAGGAACTACCACGTCAAGATTCTCAGTTCGCAGCGTCATGCCCTCAGAGCGCATCGTGACCTCGCCGGGGCAGTGGAGCGTCTGCGCATCGGGCACCCACTGCACGCGCGGGGTGGTGATGATCGCCCCGCGCTGCGAGACGACTCTCACGCCACCGGTGATGTCGAAGCTGCGGTCGCTGGTCTGGTAGGTGGCTTTGCCGGCGGAGATGCGCACCACCGGTTTGCCGCCCTGGTAGACGAGGCCCTCTTTGAGACCGCTGGCCGCAACAGCGCGCCCGCCGCCGGTGATCTGGACCTCCTCGATATTGAGCCGCCACTGGGGCGTTCCGCCGCGGCTATGCTCGACCGTCGACTCGCGGATGGATACCGCGGGGGCCCCCGGATCGCGACGCTCAACTGCGTCATCGCCGGAGCGCTGCTGCACCAGCCGCACAACAAGAACGGTCGCAGCAGCAGCCGCAATCACGATGAGCAATCCCGCAACGATCCTGCGCCACCCGGTCGTCAGCATCGCCTGATCCGCAGCCTCATATCCTGTTGACGCCTGCGATAGGCGCCGCGTTCATCCGGCCGCAAGCAGGGCGGCGGGATGGGTTTCACTGTACTGTGAGCATGAAGTTGACGTCCTCGACGATCACGCCGCCGGGCGGCACTGCTAACTCGCGCGAGATGTTGCGTCCCTCGAACTCGACCGTGATCTGATACTGCCCCGGCGGCACAAAGAGCGCGTAATGACCCGACGCATCGGTTGTGTCGCGGTCGAGGACGGTTCCGCTATCGAGACGGGTCGCGGTCACCGTCGCGCCCGCATTGTCTGGTGCGCCGCTGAGTGTGACGGTCCCCGTGACGGTAAACGGGTCGCCGGGCGGATCGTCGGCGCGTTCAAAGATCTCGATGGTGATCTCGCCAATCCCCGGGAGTATCTGCAGCGTCTGGTGGTAGTTCTCGTAACCCTCGGCCGATACCAGCACCTCCTGGTCGCCAACAGGGACATCCGGGGCGACGAAGCGCCCATCAGGTCCGGTGACAGCAGGAGTGCTCCCGCCGATTGAGACCTCGGCTCCCTCGATCGGCCCCTGCGTGAAGACGTCCACCACGGTGCCGGGGACGTCAATCGTGGTGTCGCCCGCCACGAGTTCAATCTGCAGGTCGGCGTTCTGCCCTGCGGCATCGGCGACGATGCGCACTGTGCCCGCGTCCGGCAGATAGCCTGCAGCCTGAGCCGTGAACATTCGATCGCCCGCGGGAACGCCGCCGATGATGAACTCGCCTGTGTTGTCAGAGAAGCCGCCAACGCGCGCGCCATCTCCAGTTGGTGGCGCGAACTCCACGAACGCGCTCGTTATCGGCCCACCAGTCACTTCGTCCACGACGATCCCGCCGATGGTGCCAGTAGTGGCGAGGTCGGCGGGTGTAAGCTCCACAGTGACCCAGGTGGCGGCAGTGACGGCCATCTGTACCTGCTGGACGCTCGTCACGTAGCCCTCCGCCGTTACTGTAAGCGGCTGGGTCGGCGGGGTGCCTGAGCCGACGGGGACGTTGCGCAGCACAAGTTGCTCGTCGCTCGGCTGGAGTAAGCCCCTGACGCCACCGGCGATGACCGTCGCCGGGACCTGCAGTGGCGCGCTGGTGTCGGCATCCACCACGATGACCACGACCGCGCCGCCCGGCTCCACGCCGTCGGATGGTGGCAGGCCGCCGCAACCGGCGTTCAGCGTCACCAGCGCACACAGCGCGACAAGCATGATGACTTTGCAGCGCGTCAACGCTTGATCTGCCGCGTTAGAATCGAGTTTCGGTTTCCTCGCCAATGCCGCCATCATCCGTCCTATCGCGTAACCTGAACCGGCCGAAGCGCCTGTGCCTGCCGCCCGCTGTCGTCGCGAGCGTTCATGCGGACAAGGTACATGCCGGTCGGCACCGCCGTGCCTGTGTTGTCTCGCAGATTCCAGCTAAGCGTGTTCTGACCGACCTCCCGCGTTCCCAGCGCGATGCTGCGGACGGGGCGGCCGGCGATATTGAGGATCTCGACCTCCACATCGGCCGCGCTGCTGAGGGCGAAGACGATCTCGGCCGCGCCCGCGGAGCCCTGGAATGCCGACATGCTCGAGATGACCAGTGGCATCGAAGAGCGCTTGAGGCACTTGATCCGCAGCCGGCGGTTGACGCCCGATTCGTCGGCCGCGAGTTCGGCGCCTGCGCTCGTGCGCATGTAGGTGCGCTTGCCGGTCAGATCATCAATGAGCACCGGAGTTACATCGTCGGGTACATCGCTCATCTCCGGCCAACTCAGCCGCACGGGCGTGTGAGGTAGCGGACTCTGCACCACCAGCGAGAACTCGCTTTCGATCGCCGATGCTGGCCGCACGTCGCGCAGGTAGCTACCCTCGCCACGGCCGGTGGGATCAAGGCGCGCGGTCAGGTGGATGCCGAAGCCCGGTGGGGCCTGCTGATCGTAGCGGTCCATGCCGTCGTGCGCATCATCAGCAACCCCGATCTGCACCGACGAACGCATCGTGCCGGCGGAGACGGTGATCGGCAACTGCCACTGGAGCGCCTCCGTCCGTGGAACTGATGCAGGCGCGCTCGTGCCATCGACAGCGAGCGCCGGGAATCGCAGCAGGGCGCCGCCGGAGCTCATGCAGCGGATCCAGTAGCCCTCGAACGGTCGCATCTGCTCGCTCTGCACGTATCCCTCGGCCTGTGAGTAGCCGAAGATGCCATCCTGGATGATCGTGGCGGCCACGGCGTCCTGGTAGCTGACCGCCGCCTCGCCACCGGCCTCGAACATGAGCGTGGATATGTCCACCGGCTCGCGACGGGGCGACCCGATCATATTCCAGCCGATCTTCAGCGGCACCACGAACGGCCGGTCCTCCGGCTCCAGCACTCCGCTAAGGTTGAGCGATATGTCGCTGAAGGTGCGCAGCCAGTATGCCCTGCCGGGTATCACGGGATCGGTTCGCGGGTAGAGCGTGTACTTGTTCGCGCCCGGAGCCTGAGGATCCCAGCGGGCAATCAGCAACTGATCCTCCGGTACGCCCAGCAACTCCGGGAGGTTCTGCGTTAGCGGGCGCAGCGGGAACGAGATCAGGTGCAGGCCGGAGCCTGCGGCCGAGAATTGGCGCGTCAGCGACACCTGCTGGCTTCCGTGCAGGAAGGTGACATACGAATCCCACGCCACGTTCATGACGCGCGTGATGGTCTGCTCCTCCGCGTTGGTGAAGGTGACGGTCAACTGCTGCGGCGTGAGATCGCCCGAGGTGATGCGACCTCCCCAGACGCCACGAGTCACCGGCTCTTCCGTGAGCCCCGCGCCGCCCTGCACGTCTATCGTGCCTTGATTGGCATCTATGATCGAGCCGTAGAGGTTGTTCTCATTCGACTCGAAGCCGCGCTGCCCGTAGGGGAATGGCAGCATCCGGCGCAGAGAACCGAGGTCCACCTGCACAGTGATGTTCTGCGGTCCGCCGATGTTGAAGAAGGTCGGTATGAGGAAGCCTTCGCCGGCATTCTCGCCGGTGCCGGGGATAGTGATAAGGTTCCCCTCTTCGGCGAAGAGCGAGACGGCGAAGTCATAGCTCCAGTAGGTCGTGCGCGCCTGACCGCCTCGCGGAGTCTCATCGCCCTCGACGTTCGTGTAGAAGTGCTCGGCGACCAGCGCTATTGCCTGCGTCAGCGGGATGTTCCAGATGAAGAGCTTGGGGCCCACGCGGATGCTGGTGTCGAGCACCCACTGGCGCTGGTACCACTCCTGGAAGGGCATGCCCTCCACCCGCGGGAGCACCTGCGACCCCAGTACCCGCAGCGCCGGGATGTTCCCCGGCAAGTCATCGCTGAAGTTCGCGTAGTAGGCCTCGTTGAAGCGGCGGAAGAACGTGTCATCCTCGACCCAGCACTTGAACCACGCGCTGCGGCTCATCGCGACGCGCCACACGAGCATGCCGCTCCAGCCGGACTCCGGGAAGAATGTCGGCCCCCCGAGGTCCTGCTGGTTCTGCGGCTCATAGACCGAAGTGGCGTAGAACGGACCGGGACTGATCGGATCATATCCCGGAGCCACGCCGGGGCGCGTATGAATGGCAGTCGCTGCCGCACCGGCAAAGCCCAGCTCCCACGAGTCATAGAAGAAGCCGGCATCGTCGTGGAATGCCTGCAGGACAAGGATCAGCAGGACGAACGAGTCCTCGGCGAAATTGCCCGACAGCCGCGCCATGACGATCTCGTTGCTGCCGGCGTCGTAAAGGCCGCCCTGGATCGTGGCGAGATCCGGGTCGAGCCTGATGTTGACTGTGAGGTTGAATGCCGGACGCCCGTAGACGTTGTAGGCAACAGGAAGAGCACGAGTCAGGTAGTCGCCCAAGGCCGTCTGGTCGGCCTGACTGAAGCCCTCGAAGGTAAAGCGAAGTTCGTTCGTGGGCTCACCGATGGCGGTGTTCATCTGTGCCGCCCGCATCAGGTCGGGCGCGACGATCTGCCCATTGCGCAGGTGAACGAGCCTGCGTGGGAAGGTCGCGCGCGCCGTCGGGCTCTTCAGCCCGAGCCGCTGCAGTGTGAGCAGGCTCTGCTCGGCGCGGCGAAGGCTGTTGGCATTGTGCTGCAGGGAGATGGCCCGATGCGTGGCCGCTTTGCTCGCCGTCGCCGTTCGGATGCCATCGTCTGACACCACGACCGCGCCAATGGGGCCGTTGGCGACGGTAGCGAACGGCTCATTCACCACGTTCCGGAATGGCCCGGCCGTCGCGGCCGTGCAACCGACCGAGGCAACCGCTATCAACAGGGTCAGGAAGCGCAGCATCGCCACTCTCCTACTCATACCACTGCCACCACCTGCGCACGCCCTCCCTGAGGCATCGTCCAGCACGCCCGATGAGGCTTTCGGGCGGCCGCTGCCCTTGCATCTCTTCCCGGCCGAACGGTGCCGGCGGCTGCACCGTCTGTTGATCGGGCTGCTCAAACTCGCCCAGTCCTGTTTCGAAACCAGCGGTGCCGCCGACGGGCGCGTAGTAGTGGGCGCTGCTGCCGCGCGTATCGTCGGCACCCGTGAAGAAGTCGGGGGTGCGGTTGGTGAACGTGCCGCTGCTTTGCCCAAAGGGCGTTGTGCTCATTCCGCCGCCGTAGTAGCCGCCCCCGAAGTCGGATCTGCGGAAGCTACCGCCGGTGCCGAAATCACCGATCCCGCCGGCTTCGTAGCCGTAGCCGCCCGTGTAGCCGGCGCCGTAGCCGCCGAAGCTCGAGAGCGCGCCGCCGTAGGTCGAGTAGCCGCCGCCCGCCCGGCCCGCCGAGCCGATGCCGCTGGAGAAGTTGGTCGAGACCTCCAGCAGCATGGTGTGCGCTATGTAGTCCTGGCTGCCGAACGAGCCGGTTCCGGCGCCCGGCAGCGGTAGATCAATATCGCCTGAGATGTTGCGGATGTAGCGATAACCGAGGTTGACGTCGCCGATGCCGCTGACGCGATAGCGCACGCCGAGTTCGCTGGTATCCTTCACGAAAGCCGCAAAGCCGCTGTTGTAGTCCGCTCTGCCGATGCGCCCGAAGAGGCTGACGCCGGGGCGCAGTTCGTAGTTAAGCTCACCTGAGATGTCAAAGAGATCGGTGGGCACGATCCGCGAAACCTGGTTCTCTCCGAAGCCGATGTAGGTTGGGCTGGAACCGCTCTGTTTGTGCAGATTGAGCCCGACACCCCACGGTTGGTTCTCCGGTCGGTAGTTCACGCCCAGCGCCATTATGTCATTCACTACCGAGCCCCGACCCTCCTCCAAAAACTCCATCCGGTCGCTGCCCAACGTGGCGGTCAGAGCCAGATCCCTGCTGGGCTGATAGCCGAGGGAGGCATTCATGTAGGTCTGTTCGCTATCGGCCAGATAGCCGACGCTCCCGCCGCTGGAGTAGTTGCGCTGACCGCCTGAGAGCGTCAGGTTGAGGTTGTCCGCCGGGCGCCACGAGATGTCCATGCGGGTGCTGGTATCTTCAAAGCGGCTGCGCTGGGGCTCATCGTCATCGCCGCCGGGTATCTCTCCGCCGCCGCCACCGGGATTGCCCGGCAATTGCAGGGTGCCGAAGCTGCCAATACCGCCGCCGATGCCTCCACCGATGCCTGCAATGCCGCCGTAGAAGCCACTCGAGACTGCGCCGTCGGACTGTGACCGTGTGTGGTCGAGATTGAAGCTGAGTCGGCTTGAGGGCGTCCAACGCGCGGAGAGCTGAGTGACGATACCGTCCGAGCGGTCGCCTGTGCCCGCGGCGCGCGAGCTGTTGGTGCCGTAGTGCCCGGCGAGAGAGAGATTGGCGGCGGGAGTATAGGTGGCTGAAATCTGCATCTGGTCGGTAGATGAGCCGCTTGTGGTGACGGATGAATCGGCGGCGAGGCCGGAAAAGCTCTGCTCCGTCTGCGACAGAGACATGTTGACCGAGAATGGCATGTCGTAGGGCGCGTACTGGAGCGTGAGCATATCGCTGGTCTGAGAGCTATCCCCGCGGCTGCCGCCGCTGTTGTCCATGGTCTGACGCGTGAGGCTCAGCGTCGGCCATCCCGGATAGCGCACATCTATGCCCATATCGTTGCGCGCCGTCTGTATCTCCAGACCGGTGCCCGCAGTGGCCTGAGCCGGCTGCATGCCGTAGGAGTAAAGCCCGTCGCTGAAGCCTGAATAGCCGCCGTAACCGCTGTAGCCGAAGCTGAGGCCCGAGTCGCTCTTCAGGTCGGAGTAGCGCTCATAGATGGAGATGTAGTCGTTGGCCTCCCACTGTGCGGCAAAGTTCAGCCCCTGCTCCTTGCGCTGAAAGCCGACCGTCTCGATGTAGCTGAAGTCAGGCTGCACATCGCGCATCTCGAGCGTGGCGGTCAGACTCGGGCGCGAGTATGAAAGGCTGCTGCGCCAGGCCTGCCCGCTGCGATCCGACTGATCGCTCTGCGCGAAGTCTGCTCGGAAGGTCAGATTGTCATTGACGCGGTAGCCGAGGTCAATGCCGAAGACCTGAGAGTCGGCGGGAGCGGTCGTGTCGCCGAGGTCATAGAAGTAGCGGACAATAACCAGTGCGGTTGGAGGGACGGCGCGACGGAAGATGATCCGGCCGATCTCGTGGTAGACGTCGTAGTCCACGCTCTGCACCTGCTCCACGCTATCGACCAGCACTACCACCGATTGGCCGAGCGTCTGCCGCTCGCCCTCGAAGATCACCGTGGCCCCGTTGGGCAGGATCGGGCGGAAGTTCACGTCGAACGGCCCCGTGCTGCCGGAGGCCTGGAAGATGTCCTCCTGGAAGCCTGCGGTGTCTTCTGTGTGCTCTGGATCGCGCTTGTCCTGCATCAAGGCGGTGACACCCACCAGCATCCGGTCGTTGAGCAGCGGCATCTGCGCCCGTGCTCCGTAGAGCTGTCCGGGGCTGCTCTCCCAACCATAGGACTGATAGGCGGCGGAGATCACCGAGGTGCTGGGGATGATGCGCGGCGGACCATCCACCGGTTCGAACCACAGTTGGCCGGTCTCGTAATCGAGGCGGTAGTCCTGGCCGAAGCGCATGACCTGCTCATCGACTTTGATGACTTCGCTGCCCTCTATGATCGGCGTGTAGCGGAGGAAGAATGGCCCGGAGGTGTTATTACCGTTGATCGTCTCGCGGCGGGTGAGGCCCTTCTCCTGAGAGTAGAAACCGCGCACCAGGCCGCCATTGGGGAGGACCTGGTCTATCTGCCAGCCCTTGAGGGTCTTGTTGAAGCTGGCGAACTCGTTCCCCGACAGCCGCACGTTGAGGTCGCCGAAGTAGAGGGCCGTCTCGTCAGTGGTCCAGCCGAGGACGTAGCGGGTATAGTTCTGTCCCCAGCCGCTCGCGGAGATGTCGGCCTGAATGCCGAGGTTGCGCCAGATGGGCCCTTCGATGTGGAGGCTGCTGCGGCGGACGAATGAATCCGTGTCCCAGCGCTGGCCCTCGAATGCCGCCGCTGAGCCCTCCAGAGCATGGTTCTGCAGCGTCATGGTGTTCTGGCCGGAAACCTGCATGCCCTGGAAGAGGCCCCAGTCCTTGAAGATGCGGCCGATTCCGCTGAAGATGTCCTCAGCGTGGGCACCCCGAGCGCCCAGGAGCAGCAAAGCTATCAGCACCAGCAGGCGTTGACTGTAAAGCACAAGTGAAGCTCCGTTGAAGTGATGTCCCCGGTGGATGATGATAGTGAGACGGCTGCGCGGGGCGATTTGTTCCAGCCCGCAGTCTCTCAGCCGCTTCTTTAGCCATTCATCGCAGGATACCTTCCCGGACGCAGAGGAAGAGGCGCACACGACGGGGAAGGGTCTGCACCGATCTTACCGATTCGCATCGAGGAGTCCAGTGCCATGCGTCATCTCACCGTCGCATTGTGGGCATCTGCAGCGATTCTCGCGACTGTCGCGCTCGGCGGTTGCCCTTCGGGACAACCCGGTGGCGGCGCCGTTACGCCGACTACTGGCGAAAGTGCGGGTCCCGCCGTGGAACTGCAGATGTGGACGATCTGGAGCGCCGAGCCGCGAAAGTCGGCTCTAGATCAAATAGTCGCCAACTTCGAGGCCGCGCATCCCGGCATCCGCATCAATGTCGTCCCCACTGAGCCCGACGCCTATAAGAGCCGGATCCGCGTCGTCACCGGCTCGGGCAGTCCGCCCGACATCTTCTTCGTCTGGAGCGGAGAGTGGCTGCACAACTTCGTCCGCGGCGACAATGTGCTGCCGATCACTGCCGAGTTGGATGCCAACAACAGCGAGTGGCGTGACCGCGTCATGGGCGACGCGCTGAAGTGGTACACCTTCGATGGCGAGACCTACGGGATCCCGTTCCTGCGCCAATGCACATTCTTCTTCTACAACACGCAGCTATTCGAGCGAGACAACGTGCAGCCGCCTGCCACGTGGAATGAGTTCCTCGCCGCCTGCGACACGCTCAAGCGGCCGGACGTGGCACCGATTGCGCTGGGCAACTCCGTGAAGTGGCCCGCGCATCACTATGTATCGTGCCTCTGGCAGCGCCTGATGGGGCAGGACCAACTCGTCTCGGACTTCGACCCGCTGGGGCCGGGAGCCTATGATGATCCGGGCTACGTGAAGGGCCTGCAGATGTTCCGGGACCTCGTGGAGCGGGGTGTCTTCAACCGCGCGCCCAATGGAACGACGCGCGAGAACGCCCGTGCGCTCTTCTACACCGCCAGCGCGGCGATGTTCTACACCGGCACCTGGGACCTCAACGCGTTGCGCGAGGGCGGAGAGGCTCCCGAAGACTTCTGGGACACGTGGGACTGGTTCAACTTCCCGGCGGTTGAAGGAGGCAGGGGAGACCAGCAGGCGCTGCATGGTGGCGCGGATGGCTATGTAATCTCCAGCAAGACCGCACACCCGGAGGAAGCCATCACCTTCCTGAAGTACCTGAACTCGGTGGAGGCGGCGCAGTTGTTCGTGGAGCAGTGCAAGGAGCTTGTGCTGGTCAACGGCGCGGTCACCGAGCAGAACGCCGATGAGCACCTGCTGCGGTACGCCCGGCAGGTCGAAGCGGCGCCGACGATCGTCCCCTGGGCCGACACGCTGCTGGAGCGCTCGGTGGCGGAGGTGCTGTTGGATGGCTGCCAGGCGCTGGTCGAGGGTTCGATCACGCCCGAGCAGATCATGGACAACATGCGAGCGCGTCAGGCAAATGTGAAGAGGCACCTGCAGGAGCTTGGCGGCAGTTCGATGGAGGTAGAGACGCCCGAGAACGAGGCGGGGTAGGGCCGCTCCAGCACCCACCGCGCGTCAGAACCAGCGCTCACGTCGTATTACGGTCAAAGCCATGCGTCATAGACCAATCACAGCCTGGATGCTCGTGCTGCCCGCGGCGGTGGTCTTCGCGTTCTACATCACCTATCCGCTGCTGCATACCATCGTGCTCAGCGCCTACTCGTGGAGCGCGCTCAACCCGGTGCGCACATGGCAGGGCATGGGCAACTATGTTGAGCTTTACCACGACCCCGTGCTGCGCGTCGCGCTGATCAACAACGGGTTGTGGATCGTGCTGTCGCTGGTGCTGCAGCTTCCGCTGGCGATGCTGCTGGCGCTGGGGATAGGCTCGGCGCTGCGCAGGCATCGCATGCTGCGCACGCTCTTCTTCTCACCGCTCATCGTTCCGGCAGTGGCCGTCGGTCTGATCTGGCAGCTATTCTACGAGCCGAACTTCGGAGCGCTCAACGCGCTCTTTGAGGCGATCGGGCTGGATGGATGGACCGCCGGGTGGCTGGGCGACCCGAAGCTGGCCACGTTGTGCATCATCATCGTCAGTTCGTGGCGCTACACGGGCTTTCACATGATGATCCTGCTCGCGGGCCTGCAGGCCATCCCTGACGACATCTACGAGGCCGCGCGCATTGATGGGGCCAGCGCATGGCGCACCTTCTGGCACATCACGCTTCCTCTGATGAAGCGCATCGTGCTGGTGGACGCGCTGCTTATCACCGTTGGCTCGGTGAAGATATTCGACCTCATCTGGGTCATGACCGAGGGCGGGCCGAACCGCGCCTCGGAGGTGCTCGCGACCTACATGTACCGAACCGCCTTCAGCGACGATCGCATGGGATATGCCGCCGCAATCGCCACTGTGATGCTCGTGCTGACGCTGATCGCCACGGTCATCTACGTGCGACTTACCGGGCAGGAGGAGGCGGAGGCATGAGCAGGCGGCTTGCCGCGCGGCTGAGTGACGCGTTCTACGCGCTGTTGGCGCTGATCTTCATGCTGCCGCTGATCTGGACGGTGGTGGGGTCATTCCGGGCCTCAGGGCTGCGCACCGAGCCGTGGGGTCTGCCGGAGCGGCTCAACTTGTCGAACTACGCCGCGGCATGGGAGGGAAAAATCGGGGTCTATCTGCTCAACTCGACGGTGGTCACGGTCATCTCCGTCCTGGTCATCATCGCATTGAGCGCACCGGCAGCTTACGCTTTCGCGAGGCTGCGCTTCCGCGGCTCATCGCTGATGCTGGGCTTCATCCTCACCGGTCTGCTTATCCCGGCGCATGCGGTGCTGATCCCGCTCTACCAGTTGAACGCGGCGCTGGGAGTGGGGGACTACCTCGCCATCATCGGCCCCTACGTGGCCTTCGGCCTGCCGCTGTCGGTGCTGCTGCTGAGGGCCTACTTCGTGGAGATCCCGCGGGAACTCATGGAGGCGGCTATCATGGACGGTGCGGGGCACATGCGCATCCTCTGGACGATCTTCATGCCGATCGCCAAACCCGCTGTCGCGACTGTCGCGATCTTCCAGGCCTCGTGGATCTGGAACGAACTGCCCTTTGCGCTGGTGTTCATCGCGAGCGGCAGCCACTACACGCTGCCGATCGGCCTGCTGAGCTTCCGCGGTGAGCATATCACCGACTGGGGAGCGATTCTCGCAGGCGTCACTATCTCCGTCGTGCCGCTGATGGTGCTTTACCTGCTGTTCCAGAAGCACATAGTGCGAGGCCTGACGGCGGGTGCTGTCAAGTAGAGACGTCTCAGAAGCGGCCTCAGGTGGCCGCCCGGGGCTCCTCACCCCCGGCGTTCTCGGGCGCCGGCTCTGCAGCCTCCGCCGGGGCCACTGCAGGTCGGACCCACATCCACAGTATTATGGCGTTCAAAAGCAGCAGCCCGCTCATGATGACGAACGGCATGCGCAGCCCGTAGTGCGCTGCTGCGAGTCCACCCAGCAGCGGCCCGATGCCCATCCCCAGACCGCCCGCTATCCGAGTATTGCCGAAGGATCTCCCGTAGGTATCCGCCGACACGGCCTGCCCCACTATCGCGTTCAGGCTCGGCATAGTGCCACCGCGGGCAAGTCCCATGCCCACCCGCAGGGCAATCAGATGGCCGATGGACTGTGCGAGCGCGTGCGGCGCGGCGAATATGGCCGAGGTGATGGTGCAGCCGACGAGCACGAGCTTGTGGCCGACCCGGTCGCCGAGCAGGCCGATACCCAGCGCACTCAGCCCGGCGGCGAGGCCAGCGATGCCCATCAGGAAGCCGGCGGTGGAGGCCGCGCGATCAGGCCCGGACATTGACTCAACAAGCAACGGGAAGATCGGGCCGACGAAGCTCGCGGTGAGACTCATCATGAAGAAGGCGACCAGCAGCGCCATGAGGCCCTTGCGACCGAACGCCTGGCGTAAACCGTGGTTCTGACCACCGGCGCCGGCGGGCTTGAACTGCTCCTTCGCTCCAAACAGCACGATGAAGCCGCCGATCGCGAGCAGAACGCCCGCACTGTAGAACGCCATGCGGTAGCCCCAGTGGTCGGCCACAAGCCCGCCCGCCCACGGCCCCACGCTCATACCGGTGAGCACCGCCACCTGCATCAATCCAAGCGAGAGGCCCATCCGGTGGTTGGGGGTGATAGAAGCAACCAGGGTGGTCGAGGCGACCACGGTGCCTGTGAGGGCGCCCTGCAGCATTCGGAGGACAAAAAGCTCGTGAACGTTGCTGGCCAAGCCCATCAGGGTGAGTACGAGGGCACCGCCGAACATTGACCGCTGGACCATCATCTTGCGGCCGTAGCGATCGGCGAGCGCGCCCCAGATCGGTGCAAAGAGCGCCTGGGTGAGTCCTGCGCCGGTGATTACCAGTCCCGACCAGAAGGCGACGGCGGCCTCGCCACTGACACCGAGGTGGCGCACGTAGAAGGGCATGAATGGCATGACGCAGGAGAAGCCCACAATGCTCAGAACCTGCGCGATCCAGCATGCGTACAGCGTACGACGCCACGGGGGTTTCGACGGGGCCGAATCGGGTGTACAAACATCCACGCCTGGCGGGTCTTCACTCATTCTGTAACATCACACAGTCTGTCATGGCGACCTTCATTTCGGCGCTGCGGGCAGGTCTGTCGCAGGCCCGTTTCCCATCTGCTGGCCAACCGGCGCCGATCATCGGTACAGAGTGTATCTGGTCCGCGCGGATTCTTCAAGTAACGCGGCTGCGGAGCGGATGCGCCGCCCTCGGGAGTACGAGGCCCCCGCGCGCGGGCGCACGAGGTTGGAGCAGAGGCCCGTCCTACGCGAGTGCTTCGGCAGGGATTGCGAAGGCGCGGTAGCCGGGCCGCCGCGCATACTCCTCCGCGATGATCTGCTCATTGCGGCGCAGGATGGCCTGCACGAGTTCGTCGCTGGTGACGAAGGTCAGGATGACCGTGTTCGTACCGGGCCACACGGCCGTCCCCTCGTGCCTTCCGGTCGCGCCTATGCCGGAGACACCGCTGAAGCGGGTGTAGCCGACCACGTCGAGATCGTCGAGCACGTGCGTGAGCCGCTCAGCCAGGGGCGTCTCACACATCATCACCAGCATGGTGCCGGGCCCAAGTTCGTGCTGTATCACTGACGGTCACCTCGCATGAGCTACTCGCGGTGCAGACGCCTGCTGATCCAACCACCGGCGCTCTCAGAGAGGCTGTAGGCCACTGGTATGACGAACAGCGTGAGGAAGGTCGAGGTGGTCAGGCCGCCGATCGCGGCGACGCCAAGCGGCTTCCACATCTCTGAGCCGGTCCTCGCCGCCAGGGCCAGCGGCACCATGGCAAGCAGCGTCGCCATGGCGGTCATGATGATGGGGCGCAGTCGCACGCCGCCACCTTCGATCAGCGCTTCGCGCAGCGCCATGCCGCGGTGCCGCATCAGATTGACCATCTGCACCAGCAGGATGGAGTTGCTGACCACGATTCCGGTCAGCATCAGGACCCCGAGCATCGCCATGATGCCCAGAGGGGTGCCGGTCAGAAGCAGAGCCCCGAGCACGCCGATCAGCTCCAGCGGGATCGCCAGCATAATGATGAGCGGCTGCACAAGCGACTCGAACTGGGCGGCGAGGATCATGTAGATCAGCAGCACGCCGACCACGATAGCCGTCATCATACCGCCGAATGCTTCGGCCCGGTCTTCCTCACTGCCGGCGAACTGGTAGCGGTAGCCCTGCGGCCAGTCCATCTCCGACAACTGCGCATCCACGTCACCGACTACGTCCGAGAGGGCACGGCCCTGGGTGTTGGCCGATACCGTTATTGCGCGCTCGCGCTCGTTGCGGCTGATCTGCGTCGGCCCCAGCGCGGGAACCACCGTCGCGATTGCGCTCAGCGGCACCATGTCACCGGTGGCGGTGGTCAGGCGAGTGGTGCGCACCTGCTCCACCCACCCGCGATCCTCCTCGCGCGCCCGGACTTTGATGTCATACTCCGTGTCGCCCGCCCGGAACTTAGTGAGCTGTTCGGTGCCCCGCACCTGCGTCTGAATGCTGTGACCGATGTCGCTGACGGTAAGCCCGAGGCGCCCCGCCTCCTCGCGGTCGATCAGCACGTGATACTCAGGGTTACTCGCTTCTGCGCTTATCTGCACGTCGATGGCACCGTCGGTCTGTTCGACCTTTTGCTGCACTTCGGCGGCGAGGGCGGCGAGCATGTCAAGATCGTCGCCGAGGACGCGTACCTCCAGATCACTACCTCCGCCGGGCCCGCCGCCCGCCTCGAAGCGCGTCTCCACGCCGGGAAGGGCGGCGAACTTCTCACGCAAGTCGTCCTCGATCTCAGTCACCGTTCGTTCGCGTTCGTCCCGGGGGTGAAGCTTGAGGGTGAAGTTCGCGGATCGCGTTCCGCCTCCTCCACCGAAGGCACTTGCGCCTCCGGCCTGGCCGAGTGTGACGGCGTAATGCTGCCTCTCCTCGACGCCGGCGAGCAGCCCCTCAACCTCCTGCGCGCGAGCGTTGGTGTACTCGACCGATGAGCCCACAGGGGTCTCCATCACGATAGTGAGTTCATCCTGCTCGACGCTCGGGAAGAACTCCATGCCGACGAGCGGGACGAGGCTGAGACTGGCGATGAACACTCCAATGGCCACCGCGATCACAATCGCGCGGTGGTTGAGCGACCATGCGATGGCGCGGCGGTACCACTGCGCGACTCTGTCGAAGGTGCGCGACCACGCCGCGAGCGCGCGGTTCATCGGGCCGAGGAGGCCGGATGTCTTCTCCAGGCGGTCATGTGCGCCCCGGCTGTACATGCGCTCGGAGAGCAGCGGCACGATCGTGACCGACACGATCAGCGACGCGAGCAGACCGAGCATGACGACGAGGGCCATCGGCGTGAACAGCACCGAGATCATGCCGCCCACGAACATGAGGGGGAAGAACATCACCATGGTGGTGACGGTGATAGCGGCGATGGCGGCCCAGAGCTCTTCGGTCCCGTTGATCGCCGAATCCAGCACCGGTTCACCCGACTCGATGTGCCGGTGGATGTTCTCCAACACAACAACCGAGTCATCCACGATACGGCCGATTGCGAGCACCAGGCCGCCCATCGTGATGATGTTGAGGGTCAGGTTGCTGAAGAACATGAAGACGAAGGTCACCAGCGCCGACAGCGGGATCGACAGGGCCGCGATGATCGTGCCTCGGAAGGTGGCGAGGAAGAGGAAGATGATCACCATCGCGAGGATCGCGCCCTCGAGGCCGACGCCGTAGAGGTTCTCCAGGCTGGCGCGGATGAAATCAGCTTCCTCGGAGGTGATGCTGACCTCGACGCCCTCAGGGAGCAGTTCGCCGAGGGCCTCAAGCTCCTCGCGGACGGCGTCAGAGACGGCAACGGTGTTGGCGCCCGATTCCTTCTGAAGCGAGATGCCGATCGCCGGATCACCGTTGAGGCGCGCGTAGCTGCGGATCTCCTGGTGGGTGTCGCGGATTTCCGCAACGTCCCGCAGGTAGACGGGGTGCCCGCCTCGAGTCGCCACGACGATGTCGCCGATCTCGTCCACCACGTCAAACTCGCCGATCACGCGGATCGTGTATTCGCGGCGGCCCTCGGTGGTGAAGCCGGCGGGGATGTTGCGGTTCTCACGCTGCAGCGCGCTTTCAACCTGAGCAACGGCGAGTTGGCGCGCGGCAAGCTTCTCCCAGTTGACCTCCACGTGAATCTCGCGCTGCAGGCCGCCGTAGATGTTGGCGGCGGCGACGCCCGGAAGCTTCTCAAGCTCCGGCTTGATGGTGTCTTCGGCGATATCGCGCAGCCGCTCCATGTCCGCCATGCCGGTGACGTTGAGCGTCATCATCGGCATGATGATGGACGGGTCGATCTTCATGATGAGGGGGCGATGGACATCACCCGGCAGGGCCTCGATCACGGGGTCAACCTTCTCCCGCGCGTCGAATGCCGCCCAGTTCATGTCCTTGCCCCAGTCGAACTCGATGATTACCACCGAGAGGTCCTGTTGCGAGATCGAACTGATGCTCTCGAGGTCCTCTACGACCGCAGCCGCTTCCTCAATAGGCTTAGTGACGAATTCCTCCACCTGCGCGGGTGATGCGCCGGGATAGGCGGTCACCACCGCGACCACGGGGAAGGTGATGTCCGGCATCAGGTCGATCGGCAACTGCGTGAGCGCCACCGCCCCAAGCACTACGACGCCCAGCACACACATCGCGATAAGAACTGGCCTGTTGATGGAGAATCGAGCTGGGTTCACTCCGTGACGCTCCCCTGCACGGGCGTGTCAGCGATACGCACCCGAGTGCCATCCGCAAGCTGATCCTGGCCCTCGATGACGATCTGCTCGCCTACGCGCAGGCCGGAAACAACCTCCATTCGCGTCGCTGTCTGAAGCCCGGTTTCAACTTCGCGCCGAGTGGCCGTGTCGCCCTCGACAACGAAGACGTATTGCATTTCGCCCTCGGTCTGCACGGCATCCCGCGCGATGATGAGGGCGTCGTCCAGTCGCTCGGCGACCACTGTTGCGCGGGCGAACATGCCGACCCGCACGCGATCCCCGCCGTTTACCAACCTTACGCGTACCATGCCCGTGCGGCTGCCGGGCTCCACTGAAGGCGAGATGGCGATGATCTCTCCGACGAAGACTTCGTCGGAGACGCCATCTACCCTGACCTCTGCCGCCTGCCCAACCCGGACGCTCTCCATCTCACGCTCGCCCACCCGCGCCTCGACGTAGAGCACATCGCTGCTGACGATGGTGAGCAGCGGAAGTCCCGGTGATGCCCCCTCGCCCGGCTCGACGTGGCGGGCGGAGACCGTTCCGTTGATGGGTGATGTCACGACATACTTCGAGAGCTGCACAGCCGTCAGGCGCTCGCCCGCCTGCGCCTGCCTCACGCCCGCCTGGGCAGCAGCGACCTGTCGCCGCTGCACATCCACCTGGCCGCGACCGGCGACAGCAGCGTTGAGTTGTTCGCGGGCCTGCCTGACGCCCTCCTCGGCGGCCCGAACGTCCTGCTGGGCCACCTCCATCTGTGTGCGATTCGCCTGCGCCTGCCCCAGCGCCTGTCGTGCCTGCTCGACGTTAAGCTCCGCCAGCCGAACCTGTTCGGACCGCGCGCCCTCCTCAACGAGGCTGAGCTGGTCCACCGCTTGCTGATGGCGCTGCTGCGCCAGCCGGTACTCCGTCTGCGTCTGGTCGAACTGCTGCTGGGAGATCACGCCGCCCTCCAGCAGGCGCCGGTAGCGGTTGAAGGTTTGCTCGGCGAGATCGAGGGATGCGCGCGCCTGCGCCACCTGTGCCTCGGCCTGGCGCCGCTCCTGGTCACGTGCGCCTGCCCGCACCTCCGCGAGCCGCGTCTCGGCGCTGCTCACCGCGGTGCGAGCCTGCTCGATCGCATTGTTCACCTGCGACTCCACCAGCCGCGCGGCGGCCCGCGCCTGCTCCAGCCGCTCCTGGGCCGCAGTCACACCTACCTCGGCCTGCCGAACGGTGCTGGCAGTGGTGTCGCCGGTCAGTTCGAGCATCTCCCGGGCCTGGTTGAGAGCAGCCTGCGCGCTCTGCACGCCCGCCGCCGCCTGATCGCGCTGAGCGGCAGCGATCTGCATGTCAACGCGCACCAGCGTGCTGCCGCGCCTGACATAGTCGCCTACATCGGCGAGCACAGCCGTGACTTTGCCGGAGGTCTCGGCGACCACATCAACCTGATCGGTCGTCTGCACGGTGCCGGAGATCTCCAGCGTCTCCTCGATAGAACCGCGGACGGCAGTTGTCACCTGGACCGGGACGGCAGAGGCCTCCGCGGCCGTAGCGTCTCCCGGCTGATCTCCGCCCTCGCCGCGGCCACAGCCGTTCATTCCCGCAGTCACTGCTGCGACAAGCAATGCGCCTATGAAGATGATTGTCAACGGGCTACGGCTCCGTGGGCTCCGCCCCGTTGGCGACTGGTGCTTCATTGTGTCTCGACCTCCTGCTGCATCTGGTCCGACAAACCCATGGCCGTCCGCAGTTGCGTTACCGCAAGCTGCCTGTCATACTCAGCATTCACAAGTGATGCCTCCGCGGCGGCGAGTGCGGTGTCGGCGTCAATTACCTCGATGCCCGCCGCCAGGCCCTCACGGTATCTAAGTTGCGCCATTCTCCTCCACTCACGCGCTTCCACCAGGCCCTGTTCTGCGGACAGTATCCGCTCCTGAGCCTCCTGTACTCGCAGCCACGCCAGCATTACATCCAGCGACACCTGTTCGGTAGCACGCTCAACGGAAAGCTCCGCCGCTGCAACGCGAGCCTGCGTCGATTCCACTCGCCCATCGCGTGCTCCGCCGTCGAAGATCGGCTTCTGCGCGACGATCCCGACCTGCCACGACCAGTCCGTTCCGCCGAGCCCGCCGGCGCTCTGTCGCGCATACTGGCCGGTCAGCGCGACCGTCGGCGCCAACTCCTTCTCCGCCAGCCGCAGGCTCAGTCGGGCCATCCGAAGTGACGTCTCCGCGGAGCGGATCTCGGGTCGGCAGATGCGGGCGGTCTCGATCAATGACGCTACGTCATCATCCGGCATAGGCGGTGAAGGCGCGTCGGCAACGGTGATGGCAAGCCCTTGCGGCAGTGCGAGGATATCTCTCAGTTGCGCCTTCGCCTGCTCCACCGCGGTCTGCACGACGATAAGCTGTTCGTTCGCCCGCGCCAGTTCCGTCCGCGCCTGCACCACATCGAAATGCGCGACGACTCCGGCCTCCTCCAACAACTCAGCGTTTCGGACGTGTTCGGCTATCGCGGTGACCTGCGCGGCCGCCACTCCTGCAAGCTGAACTGACCGCAGCACGCCGTAGCTTATCTGACGCGCCCCCTGCGCCACCTGCAGTTGCGCGGTTTCCACCCCCTGTCGCGCCGCCTCGATGCCCTCCCGAGCGATATCCTCGCCAATCCCGACGCGTCCGCCGGTGTAGATAGGCAGGTTCGCGGAGATGGTTGCCTGATAGGCCTCCTCCTGCCCGACCTGCACCTCCATCGGCTCCTCGCCCTCGGCGCCGGGTAGCTGTATCGTGCTCACCGGCCCCATCCGTATGGCTGTCGCCGAGAGATCGACGGAGAGGTTGTCGGCGGCCTCCGCCTGCCGAAGCTGCCCCTCCGCCTCCGGGATGGATTGTTGCTGGATCAGGATCTGCGTGTTCCGCTCTCGGGCCCAACGGGCGGCGCTGTCAGGCGTCAGGACCACTGATCCGTCGCTGCCGAGCGTCACGTAGGCCGGGAGTTCCGGACACTCCACCTCCTGCGCGTACGCAGGCGGCACAAAGACCACTGCCAACAATCCCGCCGCCCGGACCAGGCGGCGGATCCCCTCACATACCCCGATGTCACGCATCATCGCTCGCCGTGCTCCCCTCTTCCTGCTGCAGACGATTCAGGAACGCTGCCACGCGCTCGAGCATCGATAGCTTACACAGGCATACCATCTCGCCCGTGGGATGGTTGAAGACCAGCAGCTTGTCCCCGGGCGAAAGCCCCATCGTCTCTCGAGCTTCCGCCGGGATGACGACCTGCCCGCGCTCGCCCACCGTTACCGCGCCTACGAACTGCTCCTCAATAGCGCTTTCGTCAAACATCCGCTGCTCCCTCGGAATCATAGTCCCCGTACGATCAATCATATTTACATGAATTATATGTGAGTATACCCACTGAAATGCTTCCTGTCAATCTGCTCTTCACAGGAAGGCATCTGTGCGAACCTTGGGATCTCGGCCGCGACCTGTGCGGTGAAGAACTGCTGCGGATGCTGCTGCGATCGAGTTAGCGGAACAGGCTCCCTGCATCCTGCGTTTGCGTCGGAAGGGCGACGGCCTGCCAACGCGTCCCCCCGGTGATGGTGCGCTCAATCTCTACCATGCTCGTGATCACCGCGATGCCGGCGGGATCCCACACTCTTAACGCGTACTGCCCCAGCGGGACCTTGCCCATGCGATAGTGCCCCTGATTGCCGCTCTGAGTGACGTAAAGCACCGTGTCGGCCTGCGGATTGAGCAGGGCCACCCGCGCGTTGGGCACGGGGACCGTCTGCATGGCCATCGTCATCCCCTCGGCGCGCTGAATGACCTCGCGCTGGACGACTCCGGAAACAGATCCGAGATTGAGGTAGGTCCAGATGAAGGCCGCCAGGCCGAAGATGACGATGCCGGCGACGGCCCTGCCCACGTGATCCCGAATAAGCGGCGCGACCATGGCTCCCACGAGCGCAAAAAGCGCGCCTGCCGGCAGCAGGTAGGCAATGATATCAGGCTCCGAGGGTAGCAATTCCTGCTTGCGGAGCAGCAGCCAGCAGAGGCTGGCGAGAAAGAGGCCAATCACGGGGGCACGCACCGGGCCCCGGCGACTGTCGCCCACCCCTGCCAGCAGGCCGGCCATGATGTAGATGAACGGCTGCGTCCAGTACATGAAGGAGGCCACGCGCCCGAGGACGGCCGGTCGTGTCGCCTCCGGGCCCACCAGCAGGTCGAAGCCAACCAGCGAGACCAGCACGGCGATCGTGCCGCCGGTCACAGCCACGAGCAGGATCATCACAGAAGGCTGGTTGTCTTCTCTACGAGCCATCTCTGCAGGCCCTCCCGTGCCGGGCTATATTTCAGCGAACCTGTGCAATAGTCCTCGCGAGCTCCGGCCGGAACCGCTCGTAGGCGGACGAGGCCGTCAGCGTCTGGTGCCCCGCGATTACCATTTGTTCCACGCCGGCATTCCGCGCGACCTTCAGTGCCTCAAGCAGCTTGTCTCGGGGGTGCGGGGAGCCGCCGATCCAGATCAGCAATGGCTTTCGCTCAGCCCGCACCGCCGCGTTGGCCTCCTCGACCGTAGAGCGCAGAGCCACCTCCATGTCACGGCCCGCACTCTGCCACGGCACATACACAGAAAGCATGTCAACCGCCGCACTCTGCGCCAGCGGCTTGAGTGTATCCGAACCGAGGCCGGCATCGCGACCGCTCTGCAGGCTGGTCGGCATTACCACCGATGCCAGCCTTCGATCCACCGCCTGCACAGCCGCCGCAGCCGCCAGGAGGAACATCAGAAGCGAATTGCGGCGGAACCTCGCCACGTCGCTATCGAGTTCCAGCGGCATCTGGCGCTGCTGCTCGCCGTAGAACAGGCGCTGACACCACTCACAGCGGCAGGCCCAGACGCCGCGGGCCCCGTACATCGTCGGTTCATCCCACAGGAAACCGCGGCACTCCAGCAACCACGCCAGCGTCCGCATGTTGGACGAGAACCACTCGAGGAATGCGGGATTGTTCGGACAGGCCTTCGGCACCTTTCTCCCGCGGCTGTCCACCTGGCAGTGATGCGGATGCTCGCTGACGTAAAGGCTCTCGGTGGAGGCGTCCGGATCCGTTACGCGGCCATAGCCGAGAGGGACCACGTAGACCTCGAGTCCGGCGCCCTGGCAGGCACGAGAGAAGTCGGCAGCGGTCTGGGCATGCCAGCGCATCTCATCCTCGTAGCAGGCGATGAAGACGCTGGTGAAACCGTCATTGCGCAGCTCTCGTGGTTCGAGCTGCTCCATGGTCGCTACGCCGCCGCCGATAGAAAGCCCGACCTTCACGGCCCCAGCGCCCCTTCGCAACGTCACACGCCGCTCCGGCGCAATCCGGCCGCGGCCTATCGCCTGGAAGAAGACATGCGGGTCCCTGTGCCATGCAACCGACGCATGCGTATTCCCCGCCCTCCCCACGTGCCCCTTCACCTTGCGGCGCGGATGTCAGAATAATCTGCAGCTACCCCGGAGCGGACGGTTGAGCGATGCCGCAGCAGTCGAAAAATTGTCGAACAACCGTTTGCGGCAGACGAACAGTTGTGCTATGATGGCGCGCGAGGGCAGATGCCCGAGGCACATCCATGGCCCGCGAGATCGGGTCGGACCAACGGGAGGTATGTTCTATCATGAGCGGTGAAGCACTCACACCGATCAGGCGCCGGATACTCGATTTCATCGCACGGACGGTGGAGGAGCAGGGCTACCCTCCGACCGTCCGGGAGATCGGGGCCGAGGTGGGGCTGAAGTCAAGCTCCAGCGTTCATTACCACCTGCGGGTGCTGGAGAAGGGCGGCTACATCGAGCAGGGTCGCACTGCCGAGGGTTCGCTCACCCGCGCGATCCGTGTGTCGGGACCTGAGCACGGGGCCGGCAGAGCGGCGACGCGCTATGTGCCACTGATCGGGACTGTAGCGGCAGGTCAGCCGATCCTCGCGACGGAGAACATCGAGCAGCTTGTGCCCACCTCCGCGGATCTTTTCGGTGGGGGCGAGTTGTTCCTCCTCGAGGTCGCCGGCGACAGCATGATAGAGGCAGGCATTCTCAATGGCGACCTGGTGGTCGTGAGCCAGCAGCCTACAGCCGAAGATGGGGAGATAGTGGTCGCTCTGCTTGGCGACGAGGCGACGGTCAAGTATCTCCACCGCCACCCGGACCGGATAGAACTGAGGCCCGCCAACGCCGCTCTCGAGCCGATCTTCGTGGATGACGTGCAGATCATCGGCCGCGTCAGGGGCGTGATCCGAGCGCTGCGCTAGTTCACGCGGCGCAGCACGGCGACCACGGCATCATCGCGGAACTCGCCGCCGCTGTAATCGCGTACGGTTCGCATGACGGCGGTTGCTATCTCGTTTGCGGAGGCGCCCTCATTCGCCGCCAGCACCTCAATCAGGCGCTCCTCGCCGAACATCTCGCCGCCGCGCAGGCGCGCCTCATGCACCCCATCGGTCGTCATCACCAGCACATCGCCGGTGCCCATGCGCGTGGAAAGCTGCGAGTAGTGGGGCTGGAGCGTCACTCCCACGAGCGGTGTGCCGGTGTCCAGCCGTAGCACGTCATCGGTGCGGCCCTCACGCAGGAGCAGCGGGTAGGGGTGGCCGCAGTTGGTGTAGGTCAGCCTCCCGGTCGGCAGGTGAAGCTGGATGACCACGGCGGAGGCGAAGCTGGAGGGCTGCATCGCATCGTAGACGCCACGATTCACACGATCGGCGATCTCGGCGGGCGCCAGCCCCTCCCGTCCGGCGGCGCGCAGATGTGAGTGCATCATCGAGACGTGCATCATGCCGTACACGCCCTTGCCGGCCACGTCGGCGACCCACAGCAGTAGACGGTCATCGCCGACGAGCATCAGGTCGTAGAGGTCGCCACTGACGACACGGGCTACCTCAAGCCGGACGGCCAGTTCGTAGCCTTCGAGTTCGGGGAGATCTTCGGGCAGCATCTGCTGCTGCATGCTGCGGGCCAGAAGCAGTTCGTGGCTGAGGCGAAGAGCGCGCGCGCGTTCCATCTCCCGAGCGCGCAGCACGTAGGAACTCACAAGCGCGAGAATGAGCAGTACCGGCGCGCCATTGCTCCACAGCAGGATGAGCATAGGCATCATCCCGAGCTGTCCCTGGGTGAGTATCTCCTGTGAAATTATGAAGCCAATGAGGGCGAACAGCGCGCTGATGATGGCGCCGGGCCTGCCGAACCACATGGCGGCGACGATGACGACGATGTAGTAGAGCTGAAAGAGCGCGACGGTCTGATCGCCCCACGCCATCACCGCGGTGGTGATGAGGTAGAGGTCCACCGCGATCGCGAGGGGGCGCTGCAGCGGTAACCAGCGGCCCGCGAGCCGTGATACGAAGAGCGCGAGGGTGTAGATGGCGGCGACGACCGAAGCGATCTGCACCCCGACGGGTGTCTGACGGGCGAGGCCGAGGAAGGGGGACATGATAATCGCAATGATGATTGCACTGCGCACCAGCGCCACGATGATGTCCGACTCGTCCTCGCGGTCAGATCGCCTGTCAGCGTTGGTCTGATTGTCCGCCAATTGGCCACACCTCCCGGGAAGACAGATCGCAGGTGACGCACAAGGTTTTCTCCGGCGGGCCGCGGAATACCTGCTGAGCGGCACGAACCGCAGCTCAGATCCGGCGCCACGAAGGAGAGACAGGTTGAGCGGGCCAATGCCAGAATCCGAGGCCCGACGCAAGCGCGAGTGGATGATCGATACCCAGCTTCGGTCGCGCGCAATCACTGATGAGCGGGTGCTCGCCGCGATGGCACGTGTCCCACGGGAGCGTTTCGTCGCTGAGGCGCTCGGGCACAGTGCCTATGACGACTCGCCGCTGCCTATCGGCTTTGGCCAGACCATCTCGCAGCCATACATGGTGGCGGCGATGCTTGAGGCGCTGGCGTGCGAGCCGCAGCATCGCGCGCTGGAGGTAGGCGCGGGCTCGGGCTATCAGGCGGCGCTCCTTGCGGAGCTGTGCGCGCAGGTGTGGACGGTCGAGATCGTTGAGCAACTCGCGGCGCAGGCTGCGGCGACACTCCGGGCCCTTGGGTACTCCACCGCGAAGGTCGTTGTAGGCGATGGCACACAGGGGCTGCCCGAACATGCCCCGTATGATCGGATCATCGTGGCGGCGGGCGCACCATCTGTGCCCGAGCCGCTGCTCGAGCAGCTTGCGGAGGGCGGCCGCCTGGTGATTCCCATCGGCGGCCGGGTGGGGCAGCGCCTTGTCATCTGCCGCCGCGAGAGTGGTCGGATACATCGCTGCGAGAGCATGTCCTGCGCTTTTGTGCCGCTGATCGGGCTGTATGGTTGGTCACCGGGGCTTTAGACGCACCTGCATCAAGGAGGACGATGTGACAACGAAGATTGGCTTTCGCAGCATCGGCTACCGCCGGTATTCACCCGAGGAAGCAATCCGCCGCATCGCTGCCGTCGGCTTCGACGGGGTGGAGGTCTGCCTCGAACATCCCGGCCTTGAGCCTGAGCGGATTGATGTCATTGACGCGGCCAGGCTGGCTCAGGTCGCCGCTTCTGAGCGGATCGAGATCGCCACGGTCAGCTACCACGGTGACCGCGATCCGCTGCCACTGCGCTGGGAGCGCGCTCTGCGTGCCATCGAGCTTACGCAGGCGATGGGGACGGGGGTGCTGATCATCAACTCCCCGCGCCCGGGGCCTGATGCGCCCCCCGAGCTTGAGGCGATCTTCCACGAGCAGCTTGGGCGCCAGATCGAGCGGGCCGAGAGGCTGGGTGTCACGCTGGCGCTGGAGCCTGAGCCGGGGCTGCTGATCCACGGCTCCGACGATATGCTGGCGTTGCTGGAGCGTACTCGGAGCGATGTCCTCGCGGTCAACCTTGACGTCGGTCACGCCTATCTGACCGAGAGCGATTTCCCCGGTTCGATCGTGCGCCTGAGCGAGCACATCGCGGGCGTGCATGTTGAGGGGATGCCCGCAGGTGAGCACCGCCACCTCGTGCCAGGCGAGGGTGACCTTGATCTGCCCGCGGTGCTCGATGTGCTGGCGGAGATCGGCTTTGAGGGTTGGCTTACCGTTGATCTGTTCGATATTGCGGACGCACCGGATGAGGCGGCCACCGCGTCGCTGGAAGAGATGCGCCGGTTGGTCGCCCGCTAATGCTCGTCTGAGGGAGCACGGGAGCGATGGTGGACCTGCCGCGACCAATTCCCCCGCATGACGCACACACATGCACTACTGCCGGTGGTGGCCGCGACAGCGCCGCCGACATGGTACGCGCTGCCGAGGCCGCGGGACTTGAGGCGATCGCCATCACTGATCCGGTATCACTCGATAGCGGGGGTCTCGACGAGAGAGTTGACGCGATCAATCGCCTGGCCTCACGCAGCACGATCGCCGTCATTCCCGGGGCGAGATGCACGATCCTTGACCCCGGAGGGCGGCTGAGCCTTCCATCGGGCGCTGAGAAGCGCATCCCGCTGGTGCTGGCGGCTATGTCAGCGCAGACGAACCAGATCGGGCGCGATGTCCCGGCGAGCAGGTCAAAGCTCATTGACAGTGTTTTCGGCGCGCTCAGCGAAGTGGTGCGGAGCGAGAGGGTTGATGTGATAGCGGACCCGTTCAACCTCGGGCGGTTCCCGGCGCCGCTTGGGCCTTCTGACCTGCCACGAGCTTACGTGCGCGATCTCGCGCGCCTGATGGTGAAGCATGACGTGGCGCTGGAGCTTTCCGCGCGGGCGTGGTGGTGGCACCCGTCGCTGTCGATCGAGGAGTTCATCCGTGACTGGTCATCGGTCTTGGCGGTATTTGCGGTGGAGGACGTGAAGTTCGTGGCAGGCACCGGAGCGCGCTGCGCCGGTGAGGTGGGGAATAACCACTTCACGCGGCGAATGATGCGCCTGTCGGGCATCGAGCTTTCGCAGGTAGTGAAGCTGCATAGCCTCGCGGGGCGATAGCCTGGGCGTGGGCCGCTGGATCAGCGCGTCTGGCAGGCTATCCGAATAGCCTCACGGCGAGTTCCGCGATCTCACGCCCGTACTCCGCGCAGCGTCGCCGGGCGGTCTCATCCGGGGCTCCCTGGCAGGTGGGGCCGTAGTGAGGGCCCTTCACAACGCCCTTGACGATCATCCCGTGCACCAGCAGGCAGGTGATGATATCCATCAGCGTCGTCTCATTGCCACCGCCGATGACCCCGGATGTCGAAAACGCACCCCCGATTTTGCCGTCCAGTTCCCCGTGATGCTTCACCGACTCATCAATAAGCTGTTTCACCTGTGCCGCCATGGTGCCGTAGTAGACGGGGGAACCGATGATGATGGCATCGAACTCGAGCAGGTCGTCGGCGTTGAGATCGCCGACCTCGCGAAGCTGCACCTGCGCCCCCTCGGTCTCCGCAGCGGCCTTCGCGATATGCTCCGCCATCTCCGCGGTGTGGCCGGTCTTCGAGAAGTATGCCACCAGGATGTCGGCCATCGCTTCATCTGCCTCCTCGCGCGCCTGTCGGACCAACAAGCAATCGCACTTACCGCACCAAGCGACAGAGTCGCAAGTAGAGCGGGTGCCCTCGCCCGCTCACGGAGCGCAACACTATCACAGTTCAATCCGTCGCGGGAGTGCTGTTGACGGCATCATCGTTATCGCGACATTTCCGGGCGGACCGACGAGCGCGTGATGTCTTCAGTGTGCGGGCGTGGGCGCCCGCACTACATGATGCTGAGAGGTAGAGTCGACAGCGAGAGACAGGTGCGTGGCTATCTCCGCGCGATCTCTCTCAGTTCCTGCGCTATGAGGGCAGGGGGCGCCTACCATCATCAGTCTGCGCCCCCGTCCTGATCACTAACCGCTCACTCGCTGCCGTCATCCGATCAGCCGCAGGAGTTCCTTCACGCTCGCCTCGATGCCGTCCTCATCCTGCGGCCCCGGCTCCCACGCGACCCAGCCGCTCCAGCGTCGCTCGTGCAGCATGTCGAAGACCTTTGCGACCGGCGTAACGCCCTGGCCGAGGACGGCTTCCTTGCCGCGGGGGGCGCCGTTCTCTTCCCAGCGCTCCGCGTAGTCCTTGATGTGGAAGTGCCACGCCCATGGCATGCACTTCATCACCGCGTCGAAGGCGTCCTGGCCCCAGAGGGTGAAGTTGCCGGTGTCGGGGCAAAGGCCGAGGCCCTCATCGGCGAGCACCTCGCATGCGCGTGCCATGTCCTCCCCGGTGTGCAGCAGGAAGCCTGCGTTCTCGATGACCAGCTTCTGCTCGACATCCTTGAATAGCTGGAGCTTCTCCCGCAGGCGGTCGAGGTAGCGCTGGAAGTTATCCTCGCCCTTATGCGCGTGCTGCGAGCCATGGGTGAAGCAGATGGTCGCGCCGAGTGTCTGGGCGTTCTCGATCCCGCGCGGGAAGGCGGCGTCGGCGGCCTCGACCTTCTCAGGCCCATCGCTCACGAGGTCGGCGGAGATGTAGTAGCACGAACACTCGAGGCCGGAACTTTCGAGCGCGCTGGCGAGTGTATCCACGCCATACTGATCCACCGCGCGGGCGAAGATGTCTATGCCCTCAATGCCCATCTCCCTGAGCATGGCGAATTGCTCGGCCGGCTCCTGCTCCTCGCCGCGCCAGACCGGGGGGTAGAGCTTGCCCATCCACATAACTGCGGGTCGCATTGCCATAGGTTCTCTTCTCCTTGTGTCATTGCTGGTTCGTAGCGTCGATGAGCAACAACTACAGCGCCCGTGCGGCCCAGAGCATGCCGCGGGTGATGATCGTCAACGGCTCTTCCTGTGCCGCAACTTCGGCGTTGTGCCCCAGTGAGGAGTAGAAGACGCGGCCCTCGCCCCACATCTTCTTCCACACGACCGGCACCGGCGCGTCGCCGTAGTCGCGGAAGTATGTAACCGCCAGCACCTCATTGTTCGGATCAACGTGCATGTAGTACTGCTCGCTGGTGACCTCGAAGTCTTCGATGCCGGCGACGATCGGGTCTTCGGGCTTCACGATCTCGACGGCATAAGTGATGCCCGCGCCGCCCGGATGCGCGACCCACTGGCCGCCCACCATGAACTGGAACTCGGTCTGCTGCCGGAATGCATCGCCCATCCCGCCATGGAGGCCCGCGATGCCCACGCCCGATGCTACGGCACCGAGCAGGGGCTTGAGTTGCTCGGTGGTGATCTCGCCCATCGTCCACTGCGGCACGATCAGGTCGAGGCCCTTGAGCTTCTCCGCGTCGAGAAAAGCGTCCAGCGTGTCGGAGATCTCCACCTCAAAGCCTTCATCACTAAGAGCGGCACCGAGGATGTCGGCCACCTGCTTCGGCTCGTGGCCATCCCAGCCGCCCCAGACGATCAGTGCCTTCTTCATGTCGCTCCCTCTCCCGTCAATGCGTGAGCGCTGAGTGTGCTCTTCGCCGCACAGCTCGGTGTGACCTGCGCGGGGAGCCATCTTCAGAAAGTGCGAGGCCGGAGGATGACCTCCGGCCCCGCTACGATCATCGTGTGGCGCAGGGTACTTCTACCACGGGTGGTCGTAGTGGGCCCCACCGGTCTTTGTGAGGTAGAAGTAGTAGTTGTTGTAGTCGCCGCTGTCCTGACCCAGTGGCGGGACGCCGAGGCTACTGACCTTCATCCACTTGGCGTGACCATCGCACCAGACGACGTTGAGGCCATCGTTGTGACGGGCCTGATACTCGTTGCGTCGCCACGCCTGCCCGCCGGCCTCGGGTGCGCAACTGCTTGGGATGAAGACGTAGGCGGCAGACGCGTCCACCCACATGACGGTCTCCGCCGGCTTCTCAAGCTTCGCGATAGGCTGATGCGCAAGCTGACTGGAAATGTAGCCGTACTCAGCTCTACCGCGCTGGCTGTTATCGGCGGGAGCCGGCAGATCCGGAAGGATGGTGCGGTTATCTGTGGGACAGTCAAAAAGCTGCGTGTTCATGACGTAGGGCTGAAGCAGCCAGGCTGCGTAGATCAACTCACCCGTGCCGGTCGCCTCGGACCAACTGTGCATCATCTCATCGTAGTCCTGAACGTACATCATTTCTGCAGTGCCGATCTGCTTGAGGTTGGAGAGGCAAGAACTCTGACGCGCCTTTTCCCGCGCGCGGGCGAAGACAGGAAAGAGAATCGCCGCGAGGATCGCAATGATCGCAATCACAACCAGCAATTCGATGAGCGTAAAGCCGGTTCTGCGCACTTGAATCGCCTCCTGTGTATTCGTTCATTCGGGTGCACGCTTCTTCTTGTACCGCCGGTCACCTGCAGTTGTGCGTGTTAAGGTTGCGTGATCGCTTGCGGGGAGCAGACAGGTCAGAGTTGACGCGGTATCAACCGCATCGTCTGCAGGAGCCGATGCACTCGACGGCGAAGCCGCCTGCTGCGGCACAATAGCCACACTACCGGACGGAGGCCCACTGATGACCGGCGAGAACGTGCAGATCGCGACTAATCCACTGTGGTCGGCCACCCCCACGCCCCTCACTGAGGAGTTCAAGATCGATGTCGACTCCACGGCACGCCTTGTCGAGCATCATCTCAGACTTGGCGTTGATGGCCTGTTCATCATCGGCTCCTGCGGGGAGGGGCCGTGGCTGCCGCGCGAGCAGCAGCGCATCTTCATCCGCGAGGTGTGCCGGCGCAACGACGGCCGTATGACCATCGGCGCGCAGGTGACGGACAATTCGGCGCCGCGGATCATAGAGAACGCGCAAATGGCGGCCGACGAGGGGGCGGACGTTGCGATCATGGCGGCGCCCTTCAAGCTGATGGGGCCGCTGGCATCGAGCAAGCTGCTCGACCTTTACCTCGACGCAATCGAGGGCAGCCCACTGCCGGTGGGGATCTACGACCTTGGCACGCGGGACAAGACGCTGGTGCCGCTGGAGGTCGTCTATGAGGCGCTGCGGCACCCGAAGGTCGTCGCGCTCAAGGATAGCTCCGCGGAACCTGAGCGGCAGGCGGCGGCGCTGACAGTGCGGGCCGACCGCCCGGAGCTTCGCGTGATGAGCGGCGATGAGTTCGACCTGCCGAAGTACCTTGGCGCGGGCTATGACGGACTGGTGCTGGGAGGGGCGATCTTCAACGGTGCCCTCGCGCGGCAGATCATGGACGCTATCGCCGCGGGCGAGATGGAGCGCGCGCAGCAGATGCAGGATCGCATGAACGCGCTGATGTATGATGTCTACGGCGGCGAGACGATTTCCTGCTGGCTCGCGGGCCTCAAGCACCTGCTGGTGCGGATGGGCATCTTCAGCACACATGCGAACCTGCTCGGCTATGAGCTTAGCGACGACTGCGCGACGAGGATTGAGAGCGCGCTCGAGCAGTACGACGACGTGCTCTTCCCGGAGGAGTGAGGGCAATGCCCGAAGCAATGACCATCGCACCCGCACGCGGCTTCATCAATGCTCCCGTGCACAGCGACCTTGCGACGCTGGAGGCCGACATCGCGATCCTCGGCGTGCCGTGCGGGATGCCCTACACGATCGGGCAGGCGCGCAGCACGATCGCGCCTGCATACATCCGGGAGAAGTCCATGCGGTTCGGGAGCAGCCTGCTCAATCGCTGGAGCTTTGACCTCGGCGGGGAATTGCTTGATGGCCGAGACGTGCGGGTGGTGGACTGCGGTGATGTGCGGAGCGATCCGCTGGACTACCCCGGAACGGTTGAGCGCGCTACCGAAGCAGTGCGCATGATCCTGCAGGCCGGAGCGGTGCCGATCGTCTTCGGCGGCGACGACGCCGTGCCGATCCCGGTGGTGAGGGCATACGAGGAGTCCGGGCCGATCCACGTGGTGCAGATAGATGAGCACCTCGACTTCAAGGACGTGGTGCTCGGGCATGGCGAAGGCTTCTCCAGCCCCATGCGCCGGATCTCCGAGATGCCCTGGGTGGAGCGCAGCTACCAGGTGGCGCTGCACGGGCAGGGGAGCGCGCTGACGAGCGATCGTGAGGATGCGCTGGCGGCGGAGAACGTGCTGATCACCGAGCGCGAGGTGCATGAGCGCGGCGTTGAGTGGCTGCTGGAGCAGATCCCCGCCGACTGCGACTACTTCGTCACAATTGATCTCGACGGCTTCGACGCCACCGTCTTCCCGTGCGTGAGCCACCCCGAACCCGGCGGGCTGAACTTCCATGAGGGCGATGACCTGCTGCGGGGACTGGCGCAGAGAGGGCGTGTCGTCGGCGTGGACCTCGTGGAGATGGTGCCCGAGCACGATC
Source organism: candidate division WS1 bacterium (assembly GCA_012522765.1). Classification (GTDB taxonomy): domain Bacteria; phylum Armatimonadota; class Zipacnadia; order Zipacnadales; family UBA5352; genus UBA5352. The sequence goes on from JAAYJW010000372.1 coordinate 38,796, forward strand.
TCCACGGCCTCGGCGGACATAGCGCCGGGCGACTGATCATCAACTTGATCGGGGCTATGATACGCTCCGGGCAGTTCGACCGTGCCTGACAGGCGGGGGAATGGAGGAGTAACATGGCTGAGATCACGCTGCGCAGCGCGAAAGAGATCATCTTCGGCTCTGGATCCCGGGTGGAAGTCGGCGCTCAGGCGGCGCTGCTGGGCAACCACGCGCTGATCGTTTGCGGGCAAGGCTCACTGCAGGCCTCCGGGGCGCTGGATGAACTTCGGGCGCACCTTGAGGAGGCGGGCGTCACCGTCACAGTCTTCGCTGAAGTCGAGGCGGAGCCATCGCTGGACACGGTGGAGCGTGGGCGGGAGGCCTTCTCCGCGGGCGGTTGCGACATGGTGGTGGCGGCGGGCGGCGGTAGCGCGCTTGATGTCGGGAAGGCGATTGCCGCCCTCGCGCCGTTGCCTGAGCCGTTGAGCGACTTCTTCGCAGGCGCGATGATTCCCGGGCAGGGAAGGCCGTGCATCGCCCTGCCGACCACCTCAGGCACCGGGGCGGAGGTGACGCCCAACTCCGTGCTGACCGACACCGCTACCGGCACCAAGGCGAGTATCCGCGGCCATGCGCTACTGCCGGAGATTGCGCTGGTGGACCCGGAACTGACGCTGTCGCTGCCGCCCGATCAGACGGCCTTCTCCGGTCTCGATGCGCTGACGCAGGCGATTGAGGCGTATGTCTCGACCGGTGCAAACCCCGTTAGCGCGCCGATGTCGGAGGAGGCTGTGCGGCGCATTGCAGGGAGCCTGCGGCAGGCGGTGCAGGATGGTCGCAATCTGCAGGCGCGTGAGGACATGGCGCTGGGGAGCCTGCTGGCGGGGCTGGCGCTCGCGAGCGCCCGGCTTGGGCTGGTGCATGGCCTCGCGCACCCGCTCGGATCGCTCTACCACCTCCCGCACGGGATGGTCTGTGGGGCGCTGTTGCCCTGGGTGATTGAGTTCAACCTGCCTGCTGCTGAGGGCAAATATGCGCGCCTCGCGCAGATGGCGGGAGTGGGGGAGAGCGCCGAGGACTTGCTGGAGTGGGTGGATGGCCTGGTGGAGGATCTTGGCGCCGGCGTGGACTTTACGGCGCGTGGACTGAAGCGAGATGACTTCGACCGCATCGTGCCTTACACGGTGGCGTCGGGCTCATCGAAGCACAACCCGCGCCCGGTGGATGAGCAGGGCGTGACGGAGCTGCTGGGGCGGCTGATCGAGTGAGGAGCCACTGTGAACGGTGGTCATGATATTAGCGCCCTGACTTCGCGGGCGATGATGTCGTCTATCTCCGGCACGAAGGGCGCGGGGCGCTCGTGAAAGCAGATCGAGCCCAGCGCCTCATGCCCGCCCTCCGGCAGCATCTGCGCCGTCGGGATATACGCGTCGGTGTAGGTGCAGTAGCCGAGGAAGATCGTCTGCTGCTCCGGGAAGAGGTCCTTCACCGCGCGCCCGACTTCGGCCGTCACCTCGCCCGACATAGCGATGAGCTGAAGCGCGTCATTGAGTCGCCAGTGCGTCAGGTGCATGCGGAAGGCCTCCGGCACCGTGCCGGCGCGCATCTGCTCGAGCAGATCGCTCGCCCACAGGCGCATGATCGAGCGGTTCGCGGGCCGGTAGCCGTCCGGTATCTCCGTGTCGAAGGGGCTGCTCATGCTCATCAGTTCGTCGCGCGTGGGGAGCCGCGAGGCGTCGTAGGGTATCGCGAACTCGCGCTCGGCGCTGCTGAGGCTTAGTTCGATCGGCTTCATGTTGTCGGAGCGCACGAAGTCGGCGATGCCACGCGCTACTTCGCGCCAGTACTCGCGATACGCCTCCTCGTCACCACGCTCGCTGATGCGGGTCATCACGCTCCCCGCGGCACCCTGCGCGAACGAGGTGATGACGTTCTCGCCAAGCTCCTGCTTGAGCCCCTGCGCGATCTGCCCCGGCCAGTCGGCGCTGATGAGCAGCTTGCTCTTTGAGGTCGAGTGGCAGGCGTAGGAGTAGAGGACGCCGAGCAACTTGTTGTCGCGGTAGAACGCGAAGAGCGGCAACTCGGGATCGTAGTAGCCATCCTCGTTGATCCCGAGGCCCATGATCCCGGTCTCCGGGTTGCGCCTGCGGCGGTTGACGCCGAAGTGCGCCTCCGTGGTCCCGTGCTTCACGCGCACCGGCTGCAGGTCATCCAGCGCCGCCGCGATGCCCTCGCGGATCGTCTGCTCAAGTCTGCAGAGATACTCACGGTCCACGGGCCAGTGCGGGTAGCAGCGCTGGAGGAAGAGCGCCGGCGCTGAGTGGGTATGCGAGAGGTTCAGGACAAGTGACGCGCTCGGCAGGCCAAGCTCCGCCTCCGCCCAGAGCTTTGTGCGCCAGGAGAGATCGCGCGACCACTTGAGCAGATCGGCGGTGAGGAGGACAAGTCGCGTTCCGGCATCGTCCTCGAGGGCGATGACTCGGAGGTAGAGCGGGTCGTCCACTCCCTGGCTACCCTCAGAGCGGCTGGGATAGCCAGCAAGAAACGAACCGACCGGTGGCGTGACATCCGCCTCAAAGAAGCCTGCGTTCATCGGGGTACCTCCCACTGCCGCGCTAGCGTCGGGGCAGCATTCCTCTCCGGTGATGAATGGCCTCCTGCTAACGCATTTGGTCGCGCATGCGTGAACAGGCGTGGTAACGTTTGTGGCTCGGTTGAACATAGACTGTTCATGCTGCGTCCGGGTACCATGACAACGGAGAGGTGGCCGCGTGGTGGGGGTAGACAAATAGCCGAGCAGACGGTATCTTTCCCCGGGGCGGCGCTTTGCCGGCCCATCACAATGGAAGCTCGCCGACACGCGGGGTGAAGCCGGTGGTCGGAAGCTGCAGCGTTGTCTTGAGCAGGAGTCTTCATTCGGACGATCGCGCTCGCGCACTCGAAGACGAGCTGGCTGAGCGACTGGTCGGGCGCGGCGTTGGCGTGCTCATGCTTCCTCACCTCTATCACCTCCGCCACGGTAGCGAACTGTGGCAGGGAGTCGCCTCTCTTCCCGGCGAGATCGCCATCTGCGGGTGGCTCAATCCACGGCCTATCCGGTGTCTCGTGGAGCAGCATGTGGGCCGCGAAGCCACCTTTTGCTTAGACCTCGGAGCGCTCGCTTCAGTTGATGACGCGCTCGAAACGCTGGCGGGCTTTCTGCCGCAGGGCGGCGGTGAGGGCGAACTGCGCGAACTCACCGAGCCGACTGCCGAGCGGTGGTATCCGGTGCTGGATTGCTCGCGCTGCACCTTTTGCGGACACTGCCTGCAGTTCTGCCTCTTTGGCGTCTACGAGCGGGATGAACAGGGGCGAGTGATTCCGGTGAAGCCCGACAACTGCAAGCCCGGGTGCCCGGCCTGCAGCCGCGTTTGCCCGCAGGGCGCGATCATCTTTCCGCTCAGTGACGAACCCGCCATCGCCGGTGCGCCGGGCACGCTCATGCAGCCCGATGCCGCCGCCCGGCGGATGTACTACGTCCGCACAGGCCTCAACTGCCCCGTTTGTGGTGAAGTGAGCGAGGCGGGCGATCTCTCCTCGCGTGATGCTCCGGTCTGCGAGGAGTGCGGACGGCCTCTGGGCCCCGGCATCGCTGCCGATTCACCCGTTCATGCAGAAATAGATGCGCTGATCGATTCGCTCGACCGCATGGCCGGCGGTGAAGGCGAGTGACTGCTGTATCGGGAAAGCCGGTCGTGCTTACCGCCGATCGCACCCTCATGGCCGACCACCGCACGCTCTTCGGCGGTATGATTGCGGCCAGCCAGACGACCACGACCCCACGCCCGCTGATGGACCACCTTCTCGCGCCGCGCTCGCGGCTCTCTGTGGCTCCCCTGGGACTGAGGCGAGTGGAGGCGGCGCTGCTTTGCGACGGCTTCTCCGACGGAGACGTGGCGGTGGTGGAACCTGAGCGGCTGGCTGAGGTCATCGGGCCCGAGACGCGGGTCATCGGCGTGAGCGCCGGTGAGGCATGCGGTCTCGGGATGAACTCCACCACGATGACCGCCATCGCCGGAGGCGAGATCTATCCGAGGGCGTTGGTGCTGGAGCTTATGCGCGAAATCGGTCGCCTGCGCGAGCGCGCTCCGGATGCGCGCGTGGTCCTTGGTGGTCCGGGCGCATGGCAACTGGTGGCCAACGATGCGCTGCGAGTGGAGCTTGGTGTGGACCACGTGGTGCACGGGCCAGTGGAGGGGAATGTCGCGGGACTGATGCACGCCATGGCCGCCGAAGACGACCTGCCGGTGCTGCTGGAGGGGGGTGCGGTTGATGCCGCGTCCATCCCGGCGATTCGTGGCGCATCAGCGATGGGGGCGGTGGAGCTTTCGCGCGGCTGCGGGCTGGGCTGCACCTATTGCGTGATGGGGCGGGAGGCAATGCGGCATCTGCCGGAGGAGACGATTCTCGCCGACGTGAGGACGAACATCGCGGCGGGGATGCGCGGGATTGCTGCCATCAGCGAGGATCTGCTTCGTTACGGCTGCACCGGCTCGAAGCCTCATCCCGAGCGGCTGATTGCTCTGCTGCGGCAGATGCGGGAAATCCCCGGGGCCGGGCTCATTCAGACCGACCACGCGAACATCATCTCGGTCGCGGCCTACTCTGACGCTGAGCTTGCACAGGTGAGGGAACTGATGGTTGGCGAGACCGGCTGCCGGCATCCGTGGATGAATCTGGGCGTGGAGTCGGCCTGCGGGCAGTTGTTGGCACAGAGCGGTTCGGCGAAACTTGGGGGCACTGCTCCGGCGGAGTGGGGTGAGTTCGCGGCTGAGCAGCTTCGACGACTGGTGCGAGCGGGGTTCATGCCGATGGCGAGCCTGATAATGTGCCTGCCGGGGGAGACGCCCGAGCATGTGCGGGCGACGCTTGAGTGGGTGAAGGGGCTATCGCGGGAGCCGCTGACGATCTTCCCGGTGCTCTACGCGCCCATTGACGGCAGCTCGCCACCGACGCGCGCCGATCTGACGCGGGAGCACTGGCGGCTGATCGGGGCTTGCTACGACATCAATTTCCGTGAGGTGCCGCGGATGTTCCGTGACGGTCAGGCTGCGGTCGGCGTGCCGTGGGCGCGAAGGATGGCGCTGCAGCTGCTCGGCTACGGACAGGTCGGGCTCTGGAGCGCGCTTTTTGCCTGGCACGGATGGCGCGCCGCACAATGAATATTGACCGCGTCCGCCTTGACCACGCGATTGATGCGGCCCGGGCGGAGTTGCTCGGGAGGCGCAGCGCCGGGCCGTGGTGGGAGGGGCATCTGTCATCCTCCGCGGTCTCGACGGCCACGGCAGTGATCGCCCTGCAGTCAGCGGGTTTCGACGAGGATGGCTCGCTCGTTGAGCGGGCAACGGAATGGCTGGTCGGCACGCAGAATGCCGATGGCGGCTGGGGTGATACTCCTAACAGCCAGAGCAACATCGCGGCAACGGCTCTGACCTGTGCGGCCCTGACGATGGCGCCGGGAGATCATCTCACGGCGCTTGGAGGCGCCGGTGGATGGATCGAGAGCGAGGCGCCAGGCGGTGATGTGGCGACTGCAATCCGCCGGCGCTACGGAGACGACCGCACCTTCCAGGCGCCGATCCTTGCGGCATGTGCGCTGGCGGGGCTGGTGGAGTGGGAGGAAGTGCCGCCGCTGCCCTTCGAGCTATCGGTGCTGCCCCGCGGGCTTCATGCGATGCTTCGGCTGCAGGTGGTCAGCTACGCGCTTCCCGCGCTGATTGCGGTGGGCGCGCTGATACACACGCGGCGCAGGGGCAATCCGGCCGCGCGCATACTGCGCTCGGTGTCGCTGGGGCGAGCGCTGTCGCTCCTGCCGGACCTGCAACCGAGCAGCGGCGGCTTCCTCGAAGCCGCGCCGCTGACGGCATTCGTGGCGATGAGTCTAGTGCCGCTGCTCGGCCGCGACCATGTGGTGGTCGAGGGCTGCCTGGAGTTTCTGCGGGAGGGCGTGCGTGGGGATGGCAGTTGGCCCATCGACAGCAACCTTTCCGTCTGGGTCACTACCAACGCGCTGATGGCGTTGCGCCAGTCGGGAGGCATCCCCGGGGACATCGCCGAGGGGGCGCATGAGTGGCTGCTCAAGCAGCAGCTTGCGCACACGCATCCCTTCACCGGCGCGGGGCCGGGAGGATGGCCGTGGACGCACCTGCCGGGAGGCGTCCCGGACGCGGACGACACCGCGGGCGCGGTGATAGAGATGGCCGGCACGGGGGAGGGGGCGGCGGCCAGGGCGGGCGTGGTGTGGCTGAGCGGGCTGCAGAACACCGACGCCGGATGGCCGACCTTCTGCCAGGGATGGGGGCGCCTGCCGTTTGACAGCAGTTCGCCGGATATCACCGCTCATGCGTTGCGCGCGATAGACGCGACGCTGAAGATGGATGATGATGGTGGCGGCTATCTGGCACGCCTGCTCGCGCTCAACATGGGCGCCACGATGAAGCGCGGTTTCGGCTATCTGGCCGCGACACAACATGAAGATGGCTCCTGGGCGCCGCTGTGGTTTGGCAATCAGAGGGTTCGTGGTGAGGCGAACCCGGTCCTTGGGACCGCCCGGGTGCTGGCAGCGTGGGCGGACTGCGGGCACGGGGACGATCCTCATGCGCGGCAGGGGCTTGACTATCTGCTGGGCGCGCAGAATGGCGGCGGGGGATGGGGCGGCGGCAAGGGCATCACCAGCAGCGTCGAAGAGACGGCACTGGCGGTGAGCGCGCTTTCTCGCTTTGCCGGCACTGAGCAGGTTGATGAGGCCATTTCGGATGGTGTGGACTACCTGCTTGCACACGTTGAAGATGGAAGCTGGGTTGAGCCGTCTCCCATCGGCCTTTACTTTGCGAGCCTGTGGTATACTGAAGATCTCTACCCGATCACATGGACGCTGGAGGCGCTTGGAAGAGTGCGGAAGCTCGTCGGTTGACCGGATCTGTTTGCTGCAACGCCCTTCAAGCCCGGATGCGGGGTGGCAGGAGAGGGCGCTTATATTGCCCGTGGAGGACGATGCCAATGTCAGCAGTAACTGCTCGCACGATCATCGCGACAATAGCCCTGATCGCGCTGGTCGGCGCCGGTGTGTGCGGCGCCGATGATTACGTGGGCTGGCGAACTGACGGGACCGGGGAGTATCCGGACGCCACGCCGGTTACCACGTGGTCGGCGGAGATGAACGTCATCTGGAAGACGCCGATGTCCGCAAAGAGCAACTCGCTGCCGACGATCGTCGGCAATCGCCTCTTCGTCTGTTCCGAGCCTGCTACGCTGCTGTGCGTTGACAAGACGACCGGCGCGATCCTCTGGGAGGCGTCAAACAACCCGGCGGACATCGCGCCTGCCGAGGGGGTCGCCGATCTCGAGGCCAAGACGGCTGAGTTTAACCGTCTGCGGGGCGAGATCGGCAAGGCGTCTCGCGAACTACGTAATGTGCGCAAGCAGATTCAGGACGCGCCGACTGCCGAGTTGAAGGCGCGCCATGACGAACTGCAGGCGCAGATTGCGGCGCTCAACGAGCAGATCAAGCCGCTTCGCGAGACGTGGTATGTGCGCCCGGTTACTCATGATTACAACGGCTACTCCTCTCCGACGCCGATCAGCGACGGGCAGCACGTCTGGGCGGTCTTCGGCAATGGCATCGCCGCCTGCTACGACATGGACGGCAATCGCATCTGGGCGCGTTTCATCGAGAGGCCGCCAAACGACTGGGGAACGTCGAACACACCGGTGCTCGTGGATGGCAAGCTGATCCTGCACCTCGGACAGATGCGGGCACTTGAACCGCTCACCGGCGTCGAGGTCTGGGCCCAGCCCAAGGCAGGCTGGAACTGGGGTACTTCGTGGGTGCATGAGATTGAGGGCGTGCCGCTGATCATCACCTCCAACGGTGATACCGTCCGTGCCGACGACGGTACGATCATGGCCAGCGGGCTGGGCAGGCTCCGCTGGGGCTCGGGGCCGATGGTGGACGATGGTGTGCTTTACTACATTGACAACCAGGACGGCGAGTACATCAGCCGCGCCTGGCAGTTGCCGACGACGCTCGCCGAGCCATTCCAGCCGCAAATGCTCTGGCAGATCACGCCGAAGAAAGATCGTTACTACGCCTCCCCGGTCATACTTGACGGGCTAATCTACGCGATCACCCAGGCGGGTGTGCTCTCGTGCATTGATGCCGCCACGGGGGAGATCGTCTACGAGCAGAACCTGCAGACGGGTAAGCCGGTCTTCTTTGCGAGTATCGTCCTCGCGGGCGACCTGCTCATGGCTTCCCAGGAGAGCGGAACTACGGTCATCTTCCAGCCCGGGCGCAGCTACGTTGAGGTGGCGCGCAACGACCTCGGCGAGATGGTCCGCAGTACACCGGTGTTTGATGGCGACCTGATGTACGTGCGCGGCTATGAGCATCTGTTCTGCATAGGTAACGCTGCCGGATAGCGGAGGACATGATCGATGTCCCACGGCCAACTCGTGCCTGAGGCGCACGCACCAGGTGAGATCAAGCAGGTGCCGCAGGAGGCGGCGGTCCGGGAGAAGATCCGGACCGCTGCCGCCGACATCATGCATGGCAGACCCCGTGCAAGTGCCCCCGGACGAGACCTACTCGCCGAGCTTGGCGCCGAGTTGCTGCAGCGCCTCGAGCTGCCGCCGACTTGCCTCGGCTTCACGATGGTGGCGCTGAGCAACGCATTCTGGCGTGAGCAATACGAGGCGGTGCCGCTGCATCGGCGCTTGCTGCTGCTGCCCAAGTGCCTGCGGGACCCCGTCGCCTGCAGGGGGACGTTCGACTCGGTCGGCCTCAACTGCGCCGGCTGCGGTGCGTGCGTAATCGGCGACCTCGTGGCGAAGGCACAGACGCTCGGATATTCGGTGATCGTGGCCGAGGGCACCTCGTCGGTCATCATGAAGGTGCTCGAAGGAGAGGCCGATGCCATCCTCGGTGTCGCCTGCCTTGATTCGCTCGATGAGTCCTTCGAGCCGATCGCTGACCTCGGAGTGCCGAATCAGGCGATCCCCCTCCTGAGGGACGGCTGCGAACGTACGGAGACAGAGCCCGCGCTGATTGCGCAGTTGATGACCGTCATGCAATCGTCAGCGATCCAGACCACGCGCACGTCGGTTCCTCTGCTACGGGCCACCCGTGAGATATTCGCCGCCTCGTCTCTTGCCACGCTGCTGGGACTGCACGTCTCGGACGGTGCGTTTGCCTCAGGGGCGGCCGATGAGCCGCTTCTGCAGACCGAGGCGCTGGGTCTTGACTGGCTGGTGTGTGGCGGCAAGCGCCTGCGGCCGTTCGTGACCGTCGCGGCTTACGCACTCGGCCGCCATGGTGTGAGGTCGCTGGAGCCGCGCGCGAATGCAGGCGAGATGCTCGATGAGCCGGTGCAGGCGCTGGCGGTGGCGATCGAGGCGCTGCACAAGGCGTCGCTGATCCATGACGACATCGCTGATGGTGACGAGTTCCGCTACGGCCGCCGCACACTGCACGCAAGCCACGGCACCGGGATCGCAATCAACGTGGGCGACTGGCTGGTGGGGCTTGGATATCGGCTTGCCGGGGACCAGGCGGAGGCTTTCGGAGGCGATCGGGCGGCCGAGATCGCGACGCGACTGGCGAAGGCACAGCTTGCGCTCTGCAAGGGACAGGGCGCGGAGCTTGCGTGGATCGGCAGCGAGAGCAGGGCGCTGCGGGCAGCCGACGCGCTTGCGATCGGCGCGCTGAAGACCGCTCCGGCGTTCGAAGTTGCGCTGCATGCGGGTCTCATCGCGTCTGGAGCGCACTACGAGCGTGACGTAGTCGCGCGCTTCGCCACCTACCTCGGTGAGGCCTATCAGGTGCTCAACGATCTTGAGGACTGGCGCGACGATGTCGGCAACAAGGTGTCGGTGGGGCTTGATGTGCTCAGCGGGCGGCCCACGATGCTGCGCGCCTTCGCCACTGAGGCGGGTGGGTGGGAGCAACTGGCTCGTTTGCGTGAGGAGTCCGATCCGCAGGCCATCGTGGCGTCTGTGCGGCGACTGTACGATGAGACCGGGGCGTTTGAGAAGACGAGGGCGCTGCTGGGGGGGCTGCGTAACCGGTGCCTGACGCTTGCCGAGGGTATGAGGCCGGAGGCACTTGGCGAGTTACTGCGCTTCCTGACGCGGACAGTCCTGCGCGAGCGAGGCGAACCGCGGACGCGGGAGGTCTGAGCGTGGGCTACCTCGACGTGCTGGACGGCATCCTTCGCCCGGGGGTGCACCTGCTTGGAGAGGGATTCGCGGCGCTCGAATGTGGCTGGATTGAGCGCCAGGAGTTGGCCGGTGGCGGTTTCCGCGGGCGCAGCGGCGGCGATGATCTCTACTACACGGACTTTGCATTGCGCGCAGTGGACCTCATTGGGCCGCAGTCACCTCTGTTCGCGACAACGGCAGAGCGGATGCGTCACAATCTGCCCGCGCCACTCGACGTTGTTTCTGCGTTCAGCATCCTCAGTTGCGCCCGCACGCTCTCCCGCCACGGCCACGCCATCAGCGCGGATCAGCGTCACATTCGCAAGCTGCTTGCGCGGCAGACGCTGCCGGAGGGCGGTTTCGGTGTCAACAAGTCCAGCGAGACCAGCGCCTATCAGACCTTCCTCGGCACGCTCTGCCGCCAACTGCTCGGAGATGAGGCCCCGGTGGCTGCCGACTGTGACGCAATTCGCAGGCTGCAGCGTGAAAGCGGCGGATTCGCAGAACGCGAGGCTGGCGATGTGGCGCAGACGAATGCCACCGCTGCTGCCGCGGCGGTACTGCTGATGGGCTCCGCGCTGCAATCTGACGACGCCGAGGGGGTTACGCGTTTCGTCGCCTCTATGCAGGCAGAGGACGGTGGTCTGCGCGCACATGCCGAGGCACGCGGAGGTGACCTTCTGTCGAGCTTCACCGCGTTGCTGACGCTGTGTCTGCTGGGGGCGCCGGCGGCGCTGGAGCTCCCGGCGCTGGGTCGGTTTGTGAAGGGCGCAGTCAGGCCCCGTGGAGGCTTCGGGGCCTCACAGCACGATCCCGGAGCGGACGTCGAGTACACCTACTACGGGATCGCCACTCTCGGTCTGCTGCGCTCGCTGGTGGAGGCGGACTGCTGATGCGCATCGTGCACCTCGCCGCCGGAGCGGGCAGTATGTATTGCGGCGGATGCGTTCGCGATGCCGCGATGGCGCGCGCCCTCATCGCACGGGGGCATGACGTGCAGATCGTCCCGCTCTACACGCCGCTGCGAATTGATGCGGATCTTCCGGTGACGGAGGTGCATCTCGGCGCGCTCAACGCGTACCTCCAGCAACTGTCCGGCATCTTCGCGAGAGTCCCGCGACCTATCGCGCGTGTGCTCGACAATGAGCGGCTGTTGCGCTTCGTTTCGCGTTTCGCGGTCAGCACGAAGCCCTCGCAGCTTGGGCCGATGACGGTCTCGGTGATCGCAGGTAGCGATGGCAGGCAGCGCGCGGAACTGAGTCGCCTCGTGGACTTCCTCGCGTGCGAGGCGCGGCCGGATGCGGTGACGATCACCAACTCGATGCTCTCCGGCGTGGCGCCGGAGATGAAGCGGCGGCTGCGTGTGCCGGTGCTCTGCGAGGTGAAGGGCGAGGATGGCTTCATTGACGCCATCCCCGAGCCGCATCGATCTGAGGCGCTAACGCTGCTGAGGCGTAATGCAGCCTCGGTGGATCGCTTCATCTCGCCCACCGCAGCCTACGCCGATCACATGGCCCAGTGGCTGGAGGTGGAGCGTGAACGGATCGCGGTGGTGAGCACCATCATTGACGCGGAGGCATTGCATCGTGCCGGGCCACGCCTTCGCCGGCCGTTCACCGTCGGCTATCTCTCCGTGATCACACCGCGCAAGGGTCTGCACGTGCTGGTTGATGCACTGGCGATCCTGGTTCGTGAGGGCCGCGATGTGAGGTTGCGCGCTGCGGGGCAGGTGCTGGATCGGCGCTACTGGCGGGAGATTCGCGCCACCATCCGCCGGGAGCGCCTGAGTGATCGCGTGGAATACCTGGGGGAAGTCAGCGTGGCGGATAAAGTGACGCTTTTGCACTCGTTGAGCGCATTCTGCCAGCCGTCAATCAAGCCGGAGGTGCTTGGGACGGCCGCGCTGGAGGCACAGGCGGCGGGCGTGCCGGTAGTCGCGCCTGATGAAGGTGTCTTCCCGGGGATGCTCGGGCTCACCGGTGGTGGGGTGATGTTCGAGTCGGGGGATGTTGACGCCCTCGCAGAGCGGCTGGCTGAGCTGATGGATGATCCGGTACGCGCGGATGCGATGGGGGAGAGTGGGGCGGCGCAGGTTGCGCGGCAGTTTTCAGCGGAGTTGGCTTCTGAGACCATGGAAGCGATACTGACGGCACTGGAGGCGCAGGGAGATGGCGAAGAAGCTGTGTAAGCTGGCAAAGAAGCTCGAGTTGAAGGAGATTGCTGCGGCGGCGCGAAGCGGTGACTTCATCTGCAGCAAGTGCGGGCGGACCGCCTCGGACAAGAAGTCTCTGTGCAGGCCGGTGGGGGTGGAGGAGCTGTAGCCCGAGCCGTGAGAGGGGAATGACAATGTTGGGCGAGTTCTCGATCGTTGCTGCACTGGTCTTTGGCCTGCTGTTCGCCGCGACAGGTGTCGCGCGTCCGGATGAATTCGGTGATCCGGATCGCGCGGCGGAGATAGCGTCTATGCTGCCTGCTAACCCGGGAGGGCCGGGGCGCCCGATCAGCGATCGCGAGGCATGGGAGGCGCTAGTCGCTGCTGGCGCCTGCAGCGGCGCGATCGCGACCGCGGAGAAGCATCTCGCCACGCCGCTCCCGGACCTGCCCGACGAGCTCTTCCTCGACTTCTCCCGCACTGGCAACCGCACACGCTGGCAGAGCGTCTCCGGTCAGCGCCGCGGCAGGCTCGCGCCGCTGGTGCTGGCCGAATGTGCGGAGGACCAGGGGCGTTTCATCGCGGCCATCGAGGAGCTTGTGGCGGCGCTCTGTGCCGAACGCACGTGGGTCATGCCCGCGCATGACCGGAGCCTCGCGAACTTCAACCGCGAGCAGATTGACATCGACCTCGCCTCATCCGCGCTGGGGTGGCAACTGGCGCTTACGAACTACCTGCTTGGCGACCGCCTCAGCGACGAGACACGCGACGTGATCCGCACCAACGTCGCCGAACGCGTGCTGGAGCCGGCGCTCGCCATGTACCGGGGCGACCGCGAGCCCAACTGGTGGATGCGCACCACCAGCAACTGGAACGCGGTCTGCCTCGCGGGAGTGACCGGGGCGGCGCTGGCGCAGGTCGAGGACCGCAACCTGCGCGCGGATTACATCGTTGGTGCGGAGAAGTCGTCAGAGGGCTTCCTGAGGGGCTTCCCGGCGGACGGCTACTGCACCGAAGGCCTCGGCTACTGGAACTACGGCTTCGGGCACTACATCCTGCTGGCGGAGGCGGTATATCAGGCGACCGGAGGCGGCGTTGACTTCATGGCGCGCCCCGGCGTCGCCGCGCCGGCCACCTTCGGCGCCCGCATTCAGATCATGGGCGGTGTGGCGCCCGCCTTCGCCGACTGCGCGATCAACGCCCGCCCCGACAGCCGCTGGATGCACTACATCAACGGACGCTACGGCCTCCGCCTCGATGCACACGATTCTTTTGAGCCGGCGCGGGCGTTCAGCAGTGACCTCCAGGGCGCGACGATCTTCGGCTTCCCCAACTCCGCCAGCGAAGGCCCGCTGCTCGATGGCGCCGACCTCGGCTCGCCGCTGCGGGCGTGGTTCAATGACGCGGGCATCCTCGTCAGCCGTCCTATTCCCGATAGCGATTGCCTGCTCGGGGTCGCGCTTAAGGGCGGCAACAACGCCGAGCATCACAACCACAACGATGTTGGCTCATACGTCTGCGTAGTGCAGGATCGCCCGGTGCTGCTTGATCCCGGCAGCGAGGTCTACACGGCGCGTACCTTCAGCAACCGCCGCTACGAGAGCAACGTGCTGAATTCGTGGGGACATCCGGTGCCGGTCGTTGCGGGGCAGCTTCAGCGCACGGGGAGCGATGCCCACGGCGTGGTCCTCGCCAGTGACTTCAGCGATGAGCGCGACACGCTCACGCTGGACATCGGTTCGGCCTACGAAGTGCCCGAACTGACGCGCCTGGAGCGTAGCTTCGTATACGATCGCACCGGTGATGGCTCGCTCACAGTGAGCGACGCTGTAGCCTTCGCCGAACCGAGGAGCTTCGAGACCGCGCTGATCACCGACGGCTCGTGGGAGCGCGTGGATGGGCAGACGCTGCTGGTGCGCGATGGCAACCGCGCCGTGAACGTGCGCGTGGACACCGGTGGCTTGGCGTGGGAGCTTGTGGTGGATGAGATCGAGGAGGACGCGAAGGCGCAGCCTGCACGCCTCGGCATCCGGCTGAGCGAGCCCGTCTCGGAGGCGACGGTGACGGTGATGATCATGCCGATCCGCGACTTCGGGCTCACGGGCGAGAGCGTGCTCTTCAACGGCGACTTCGCGCTCGGAGCGGACGGCTGGTCGATCTCGGCGAACTCGCTGGGCGAGATCAGCGACGAGCAGGTGGCGGTGGGGGAGCGTTCGCTGAAGATCACCGACGAGAGCGACACTGCCGGGGCGAACGTCACCTCATCGCGCATCAGGGTTGAGGGCGCGGGAAAGTGGCTGCTGCGCGGGCAGGCGCGGATCGAGAGCGGCTCGGGCATCGGGATGTACATGCGCTACTACGACGAGAACGGTGCGCGTCTCAACGAGGCCGACCGGCGTGGCAACATTCCGCCGGTGGGGACGCTTGAGGGCCCGGTGGGGGAGTGGGCGCCCTTCGAGTTCGCCTTCGAGACGCCCGCGGGCACCGCAAGCATGGACCTGTGGATCCACAGCTTCAATGCCGCTGTGGTCACCGCGTTCATCGGCGACCTGCGGATTGTGCCGGGGGAGTAGCACGAGACGGACGGTGCCTACCCCAGGTCCTCGATCTCCACGACCCGGTGCTGCATCATCGCGTCATCGGCCGCGTAGGCGATCAGGTGGCCGTAGACCGAATCGAGGATCTCGGTTGAGCTGATCGAGCGCTCTTCGCCACGCACGGCATGCACGAAGTCCTCCACCAGTCGCATGTCGCCGCCACCATGCCCGTCGGCGCTCACATTTACGTCCACGGTCTCCTCGGAGTACTCGTGCCCCTCGCGCGCATCTGCGTGGCGGATGACGAGCGATCCGTCCTCCATGAAGC
>JAAYJW010000373.1 GCA_012522765.1 candidate division WS1 bacterium
ATCGATGACCTCGGGTGGCGCGATCTCACCTGCTACGGCAGCACATTCTACGAGACCCCGAACCTCGACCGGCTCGCGCGGCAGGGGATGCTCTTCACCGACGCCTACGCCTCCTGCCCGGTCTGCTCGCCGACACGCGCCAGCCTGCAGACCGGGCGCTATCCCGCGCGCCATGGCGTCACGAACTTCCTCAAGGGCCGGGCGCGCGGAAAGCTCGTCGAGCCCGAGTATGCCGATCACATGCCGCTGGAGGACTACACGATCGCGCAGGCCCTTGGCGACGCGGGCTATCAGACGTGGCATGTCGGCAAGTGGCACCTCGGCGCGGACGAGCAGTATTGGCCGCAAAATCGCGGCTATGACGTCAATGTCGCCGGCTGCGCCCGCGGTATGCCCAGCAAGGGCTACTTCAGCCCATGGGAGATCCCGATGCTGGAGGATGGCCCCGAGGGCGAGTATCTCACCGACCGCCTGACGGATGAGGCGATCAAGCTCGTGGAGACCTCCGGCGACCGCCCGTTCTTCCTGCACATGGCCTACTACACGGTGCATGTGCCGATCCAGGGCAAGCCCGAGCATGTGGAGCGCTTCCGTGAGAAGGCGGCGTCGCTCAAGCTCGATCAGATCGACCCGTTCGTGGAGGGCGAGCAGTTCCCTTGCGAGCACAAGCGCGAGCAGCGCCTCCAGCGCCGGATGCTGCAGTCGGACCCGGCCTATGCCGCGATGGTCTGGTCGATGGATGAGAACATCGGGCGGCTGCTGCAGGCGGTGGAGGATGCCGGGCAGAGCGACAACACGATCGTCTTCTTCACCTCAGACAACGGCGGCCTCGCGACCGCCGAGGGCGCGCCCACCTGCAACTTCCCGCTCCACGAGGGCAAGGGCTGGATGTACGAGGGCGGCACGCGTGAGCCGCTGATCGTCCACTGGCCGGGCGTCACGCAGCCCGGCAGCCAGTGCTCGGTACCGGTGACCACCCCCGACTTCTACCCGACGATGCTCGAGATGGCGGGCGCGGACCTGATCCCGGAGCAGCACATGGACGGAGTGAGCATCGCGCCGCTGCTGCGCGGAGCCGATTCGCTCGGCCGCGAGGCGATCTACTGGCACTACCCGCACTACGGCAACCAGGGCGGCACGCCGGGATCGTCCGTACGCTCCGGCGACTGGAAGCTGATCGAGTTCTATGAGGACAGCCGGCTTGAGCTTTACAACCTCAGCAGCGACCCGAGCGAGACGCAGAACCTCGCCCATGAGCGCCCGGAGATCGCGCAGGAGCTTCACGAAATGCTGCGCTCGTGGCGGGCGGAGATCGGCGCCGACCTGCCGACGCCGAACCCGGAGTGGTCGAGTTGAGCGTGGACCGCTACACGGGCTGCCTCTTCGGCCTCGCGATCGGCGACGCCCTCGGGATGCCGACGGAGTTCCTGAGCCTCGACGCTATCCGGGCGCGCTTCGGCCCCGACGGAGTCACTAACCTCGAGGCCGGAAGCTGGCCCGCCGGTCATTTCACCGATGACACGCAGATGACGCTCGCGCTCGCCGAGGGCCTTCTTGCGGCTGGCCTCGATGCGCCTGTTGACGCCATCATGGCGGAGGTTGCAGGAGAGTTCGTCTCATGGGCGGAGGATCCCATCGGTGGCCGTCGCGCTCCGGGCAATGCGTGCATGAACGGCTGCCGAAATCTCGCGGCAGGTGTTCCGTGGCGCGAGGCAGGAGTGGCGCACAGCAAGGGCTGCGGCACGGCTATGCGCGCGGCACCGATCGGTCTCGCCTGGCCCGGAGACTACGAGCGCATCCGGCAGGTCGGCATTGCGCAAAGCCTCGCCACGCACGGGCATCCATGCGCGCTCGCGGGATCGGTCGCGGTCGCCGCGCTCGTGAGCATGGCGCTTGAGCACGAAGAGCCTGATCAGATGCTGGAGCAGACGCTCGCAATGACAGGGGAGATCAGCCACGAGTTCGTGGAGCGCCTGCATCGAGTGCCGGAGGCGCTGCAAAGCGACCCGCAGGACGCGTGGCGGCTGCTGGGGGAGGCATGGGTGGCCGAGGAGGCGGTTGCGGGCGCGCTATACTGCTTCCTGCGCAGCCCGGACGACTACCGCGCGACGGTGCTCAGCGCAGCAAACACCGATGGCGACAGCGATTCGCTGGCCTGCATCGCGGGAGCGATCTCCGGAGCATACAACGGCATCAATGCGATCCCCGAGGACTGGCGAGTAAAGGTCGAGCGCGGGGAGGATCTGCAGAGTGTGGCGGAGCGGCTCTTCCAGTCAGTCGACCGCCAAAGCTGAAGTCTTCGGCGGTCATGCCCGGGCTGCAGGAGGTATACGCGCGAGGCAAGCGGGTGGCCATGCACAGGTAGGGGGCAATACGCGGGCCCCGACCGAGTTGGCCGGGGCCCGAAATGGCCTCATGAAGTGCGTTCCCTGTCAGCGATCGTACTTGCGATAGTCTACGTCTATCTTGCCATTGGGATCCATGCGAATGATGAGGCCACCATCTCGATCGTACTTTCGGGTCTTCTCGGACTCGTATCGCCAGTCGCGAGTGTCCATGTAGCGCCCATCGCGGTAGCGATCACGGTCGCGGTTCATCTTCTTGCGCTGCCCGGGCGGGATCCACTGTCCGCGATGCATCGCCTGGCCGGGTGGTAGCCACTGCTGCTGGCAGCGTTGACAATCCCTCTGCGCGTAGCGTTCGTACTGATGCGCCTCGCACTTCCATGGGTCCGCATCTGCCGCCTGAGGCACGGCGAATACCATCACCGCCGCAACTGCCACCAGTGCTCCGATCTGTATGAGGCTTCTCATCTGCATTCCCTCGCTCCCTTGCCGCGGATGCCACTCCAACTGCGACCGTCACTTCCCGCGCGCTTATTACTATGCACTGTAGTAAATACCCGCGGGACCGCGCCGGTAAACATCTTCACGAGAATCGAGGGGAGAGATTACCTCACCGCACGCCGCTAAGTGCGCTGCGCAGGGCTGAGATCTGCCGGTTGACCGCGTGCCACTGCGAGGAGCCGAACTGAAGCCGCGAGCGCTGTCCCTCCAGAAGCCGAATCTGTGCCTCCATGGAGCGCCTGTACTCGGGGCCGAAGGATTGTCCCGCGCGTTGCTGCTGCTGCCAGGCGGACGACACGCGGCCGTAGTCGTACCATGAGGAGGAGCCGAACTGCTGCTCGCGCCGCCGGGTGTCCATCAGCCGCTGACCGGTTCGCAGGCTCTCCTGCCGGGCGCGCTCGTAGTCACCCTGCCTGCGGCTGATCTCTGTCTCGCGCCCGAAGCTGATCGCGCTGTCGAGGCTGCGGAGCGAGGAGCGCTCGCTCTCCAGCGCGGAGATGCTGTTGCGCAACTGCCAGTAAAGCTGTCCGCCGAACTCCGCGGCGCGCAGTTGCCCCTGCAGCACACGCAGTTCAGCGTCAATGACCCGCTGCCGGTCGCGCGCCTGGTTGCGAAGCTGCCGGTAGTCGTCGGCCCATGCGGGCGCGAGCAAACCAGCGCCGACGCATACAATCATTACGATGATCGCCGCCCGAAGCCTCATCCCGCTCACCTCGTGGTGAGTTGTCACTGCTCAGTCTACGGATGCGTCAGTTCATCCACTCGCGCAGTTCGTCCGCAAGCTTGCCGCAGATCTCGTCAAACAGGGCCTCTGCGCTGTCTTTATTGACCACGCTGGCGAGTTCCGGGTTCCATCTGTAGTGCTCACGCGCCATGAAGTCTGTCACCGCGCGCCGCGCCTCGTGGCTCAGGCCACGGGAGTAGAGCCACGGATCGCAGCCCTCGTACTTCGGCAGCAGCGTGTCCTCCGGATCGAAACGGTCGAGATGCACCGCGTTCGGATCGGCGGCCAGCAGTTCCGCCGCCTCATCCGGCCCCGCGTGGCCGCCGCCCATGGATGCCTCGAACGGCCCCTGCGGAGCGGGCTTCACGAGTATCTTCACGCCGGCGTCGCTGGCATAGCGCTCCGCCGCGCCCTGCCACGAGTCGACCTGCATCCGCCCCGCGTGCGACAGGTGGACGAAGATGTACCGGAAGCCGCACTTCTCAAGCTCCCGGTAAAGCTCGAGCGCCACCTGCCGCACAAGTTGCGGCGTGAAGCTGATCGTCCCACGCCAGTTGCAGAAGCCGGGTGCGGCTACCCACGTGGCGGGCAGCACAACTCCCCCACCGAGGCGCGTTGCGACCTCCGTGCAGATGGCATCGCCGCGCAGGTAGTCCGAGCCGCAGGTCATGTGCGGCCCGTGCCACTCCAGCGAACCTGCCGGGACAATCGCCAGCGGGAGTCGCTTGATGGCCGCGTCAAGCTCATTCGGCGTCATCATTGTCCAGCGGACCTCAGGACTCATTCGCAAGCGCCTCCGTTCACTTCCGCCCGCGCTGCGCGATCTCGTTCTCGATGAACCACTCGATCTGCGACCAGTCGCGGCTTCCGCCGGCCACGTCCGCAAGCTGCTCGCTCAGGAAGCCGAGGAACTCCCAGAGCACCGACATGTCGCGCAGATACGAGGGCACGAGGTAGTGCGGCTTGTTGCGCTCCATCAGCGCCATGGCATCCACCACCGACGCGCGAGCGCAATCGACCTCCCGCGCCAGTCCGCGCGCGTCGTACTGCTCCGCCGCGCGGCCATTCGCAACATTGAAGACCTGCGACATCGCGTAGAAGGCGTGGCCGTGGCACTCGATGCGCGCTGCCTCACAGGCCATGTTGCGCGACAGGTCATCACCGCGGCCCTCCAGCAGCATGCGGGCCCTGCGCCCGACCTCCTGCAGCATCAGCAGGTCCTCCTGCAGGTTACAGACGGCCTCGAGCGCCTCGAGCGGATACTCGCGCGGCCAGGGCTTGCCGGGGCGCTGGTAGGTGTACGCGTAGTACCAGATCGGGCCGAAACCGGCGGTCTGAGCGGCGCGATCAAGCAGTCGCCGCGCCTCCAGCAGGTCGCCATCGCCGCGCACTGCCGCCCACTTCTCCTCAAACAGGTGTACCGGCCCCGCGCCGCGGTTGTTCCAGGCATACTCCGCAAGCGCATCGAACTCCAGCCCCCACGCAGGGTCGAAGACCGAGTATGACGCCGCGCCCTCAGCGCGTTCTGTGTGCGCGCGCTGGAGCATCTTCTCCGTGTTCCGCTGCCGAGGATCCCAGCGCGACCAGTTGTAGTAGCAACTCATCGGCTTGACCCAGCTTCGCACGCCGTAGCCCATCTTCGGGTCCGCCTGCGGATTGATGCTCTCGTTGGAGTACCACCACCAGTCGATGATGACGTGGTCGATGAGACCTTCCGCGCGCAGGCGTTCGACGAACGCCTCATCCCAGGCCGCCATGTGCCGGGTGAACTGGTCGTTGTAGATGACCACGTTCTGCACGCCCAGCGAGACGAGGTGCTTCGCAAGCGTCATCGCCCAGTCCTGGAACTGCTTCTCCTTCGGAATCTCGCTGCATTTTGCACAGCGGCAGAACTTCGTCCCGACCTCATCAAGCTGGATGTGAAAGGTATGCACCCCGTTGGGCTTGAGATAGGTCTCGTACATGTGCCCGTACCAACTCTTCACGAACTCCACCACGTCGGGGTTGCTGAGACAGTAGCCGAACTCCTCCGGCTCTCCCGTCTCCGTTTTCGCGGCAAACTCCGGGATCAGCCGCGGGATGAGCGTGTTGTGTCCGAGGCTGTTCACGTAGGGAATGACCTCGACGCCACGCTGCCGGCCGTAGGCGACGATCTCGCCGAAGAAATCCTGCGCGAAGATCGGCGGCAGGTAGGTGATCTCCTTCTCCGCATGCTCGGTCGGCGAATACCAGCGGATGGTCCACTCGCGCTTGAGTTCCGGATGACCCGGCACCGGCACATTGATCCACTCCGTGATGGTGCCGTCATACTGTACGCACCAGCAGCCGTAGAGGCCGATGCCGAGGTTGTTGAGCTTCCGCTCGGCGAGGTAGTCAACGACATCCTTCCAGTCGTCAAGCTCCATCAGGTCCGGCCCCCACTTATCCTCCACGAAGACGCCGCGCGTCCGCAGCATCGGCCAGTCCACGATCTTCGCAGGTGGGATCGCGCCACCGTCAGGGATGCGCGAGAGCACCTCTCCGAGCGTCCTCAGGCCCCAGCGCACGCCGTCTTCAGCCCGCGCGGTCAGCTCAGCGCCAGCGCTCCCGATGCTCAGTTCATACGCCTCATCGAGCGCCTCCTCAGGCACCTCGGCGGGCGCGAATTCCGCTTTGATCGCAACCTTCACCTCGTAGTCCATCCCCCGCAGGGCCTCCGCAATCCAATCCGCGAAAGCTTCGACTGACGGATCGCTGCCGAGCGGCGTCTCGCGCTGAGCGGGCCGGGCGACGTTGCCGGCGTAAAGCTCAACGTGCTGCGGCTCGGGGATGATACACGGGAAACGCTTCGCGGCATCGGTGGTGGCGGGTCTCAGATCGTTTCGGGCCATCGTATGTCACTCCTTGAGTTGTCGAACTGAACCCGGTGCGTCCGCAATGCGTGATGTCTCTCGCGCGATCCGCAGGCGATCCATACGAGGTGCCTCTCCGCTCGCTCGCGACCTACTGCACCGCATCGGCCCAGTAGATCAGCAGCGTGAATGGCGCGATCTCGCCGGTCGCACCGATCGCGCGGTTGTTCGTGATCGGCTGCGGCTGCACCTCGCCCACCTCAGCCAGCCAATCCACGCTGAAGGCCTGCAGTGCCCCGAGCGTCTCAACGCAGCCGTGCCGCTGCAGTGCCGCGCGGTCGATCTCCAGCGTGAACGGCCGCGACTGATCGGTATCATTGAAAACGCACGCGACGAGCCGATCCTCCGCGGCCCACGCCGAGGCGTAAAGGCCGCCTTCCATGTCCGTGCCGCCATCCAGCCGCACCGCGAAGCTCTCCTGCAGCGGCGGGACGGCCATCAGTTCCGTCAGCAGGCCGATCAGCCTCTCCGGCACCGGGCGCGGACCGTAGCTCGCGTCGGGAATGTATGCCCACTGCGCCCCGAGGCCCAGCGATCGCAGCCCCGAGCGCACGTTCATCCGGAAAGCAAGCTCATTCAGTCGCGCAGCTTCGTCCTCAGGCAGCGCGAGCGTCTCCATCGACCACGCGGCGAAGCGACGGGCGTCCTCGAAGCCGGCCGCGAACGGCCAGTTGCTCTTCCCCGCGAGGATCCGCTCAGCCACCTGTCGGAACTGATGGCCGCGCTCTATGCTGGCGATCTGCGTCCCGAAGCCCTTCGACACCTCGTAGTCGAGCACCGTCTTCCCGTAGAGCATCCCGTTCTCCACCAGCACGCAGTCGGCGAACCACTGCGTCGGGGATCCGGTGGCCTCGTTGGAGATGATCCGGCGCTCAGGGTGATGCTCGCGCATCCAGGCGAAGGTCTCGGCCTGCACGGTGACGATGCCCGGGTTTCCCGGCCGCCAGCCCATGTCCCAGCCGATCCCGGCGGCCGGATAGAAGTCCATGCAGTCGCGCACCTGCTGGAGGTAATGCGCGCGGAAATCATCGTTGCTGAAGTCGTACATCCCCCACGGGATCTGCGTGTAGCCGATCTCCTCAGCCATCTCCGGAGAGGCCTCCAGCGTGTAGCCGCCGCCGTAGAGGTCGAGCGCGCCGCCTGCTCCGGTCAGGAACCAGTCCTCGGGAAGCACCGTCCCCCGCTGCGCGAGGTTGGCGATCTGCCGGAAGTACAGATAGCACTTGAGGCCCTGCGCGCGGTATGAGGCGAGGTAATCGCGCAAGCGCTCAGCGTTCTCCTTGCCCCAGCCACCTACGCGGCACCACCAACTGCCCTCGGTCGGATAGCGCTCATTGACCCAGTCATGCCAGCCAAAGTACCACACGTTCGCGCCCTGCGGCACCCGCGAGGCGTCGATCAGCGCGCCATCATGTGCCGTGAAGCCGCCGGCGCTGACCTCGATGCCAGGCGGCAGCGCTCGCGGAATGCCGGGGTGTTCGTAGGGCAGCAGGTCGCTCAGGAGCGGGTTGGCGCTGAAGAGGCCCTCGGCATAGCTACGCCAGACATCCCGCAGCAGCGCCTCCGACTTCGGGAAGGAGCGCCAGGTGATGCGGAAGGGGAAGCTGTCGCCCTCTTCGATGCCGAGCGGGTTGTTCTCCAACGAGGGGAAGTAGCCAGGCGTCCGGTTCGGCGCGATCGTCACGTAGTCGTCGAGGCATTCGCTCCCCACCAGCACCCAGGCGTTGGCTCCTTCGAGGACCGTCATAGGGTACATGACCGACTGCCAGGCATCGAGGCGGCTCGGGCCGACATCGCCCTCGCGAACGCCGTACGTGAAGACTGTTTCCTCGGCCGCGGGGATCGCCCTGACCGGGCGCATGCCGCAGATGATGCGCTCCCAGTCATCCGGCATGAAGCCGTGCCTCACCCCGAGGCGCGCAATGCTCGGCACCTCCCCGGTCGCCTCGATGACGACCTCCTCGGTGATTCCCGCGTCGTCGCTGGAGTAGCGCACCCGCGCCCGCAGTGGCAGTTCGCCATCATCGGGCCCCAGCGTCACCCAACCCTCCGCCTCCCCGAGCATCTGCGTGAAGCGCACCTCGCGGTCGGCGATCTGCGCGAAGATGATGGTGCCATCGGCCGCGTAGGGGTGCAGTGTCACGCGCTCAGGCTGCAGGACGTCGAGCGAGGCCAGCAGGCCGGTCACAGCATCGACCTGCCCGAGCAGAGAGCCGCCACTGATCTCCCGGAGTTGCGCGGGGGCTACCTCGTCGCCACCTGAGAAGGCTGCGGGCTCGGCTGTGACGGGCTCCCCCAGCGCGTCAATCGCCGTGAACTCGATGTCGTCCAGCAGCACCACGTCATCGGCCGTCAGGTTCGACAGGATCACGTAGACCTGAAAATGCGCGGCGCCGTCAACGGCTGCGAAGCGATGCCGCACCTCATCCCAGCGATCGGGAGAGGGCTTCAGTGGCATATCATCGTACCTGATCGTGGTATCATCGGCGCTGACCTGCCGCACAGACAGGCGGGCGCTCTTCCCCTCCCCCGGGAGTATCTGCCCGCGCACCCAGCCCGCGATCTCATAGCGCGCGCCGGGGATCGGCGTCACGTCAACTGACTGCACCAGGTGCGCGAAGGAATTGTACTCATGCTCCGGGTTCCCATGCGCGCGCAGGGCGAAGCCACCGGTATGTGCCGCCTCATCGGTGACCGCGAACTGCTCCTCCGGCACCGCGCGCTCCCAGCCATCCAGCGCGCCGGTCTCAAAGCCTGCGTTCTGCAGTTCGATCATCTGTGCCGCCGCTGGCTGTACCAGCAGCGCAACCAGCAGCAGTGGGGCGCATTGAGCAAATCTCATGACCGCTACCCTGCTTCCCGTCCGAATGTGTCGCCAACTTCCGCCCTAGCATCCGCCGACAGCGGACCGCGCTCCATCACGTCGCTTCTCCCTCGGCCCCCGCGCCCTCAAGCGGCAGCCCGAACAGCGCCTGCGCGTTGCGGTAGAGAATGTTGCGGCGGTCCTGGTCGGTCATGTAGGCCGACAGGATGCAGCCGATGCCGTAGTGCGGGTCGAACCACGGGTGGTCGGTGCCGAAGGTGATCTTGCGACTGCCCGCGTGCTCGATCATGATCTCCAGCGCACCGCGCACCGAGTAGGCGGCAGTCAACTCCAGGTAGACATGCTCGTGATCGCGCGCGACCTTCGACGACTCTACCCAGTCACCGTAGCCCGCGTGGCCCATCAGCAGGCGCACCTCCGGGTACTTGTCCGCGACGATGGCAACTTCTCGGTAGCTTGCCATCCCCGCGCCCTTCCACGTGTGCGAGAGGACTGGCAGAGCGTGTGCGTTAGCGTACTCCAGCACGGGGCCGTAGCGGTCATCAGTGAGAGGCGTCCCGTGGCCATTGGGGTGGAACTTGAAGCCGACAAAGCCGCTCTGCGCCTCGAAGGCATCCAGTTCTTCCTCAGTGCGTTCGGGATAGTTGGGGTTGATGACCCACCAGCCGCGCAGACGGTCGGGATACTGCGCCACGAGTTCGGCGATCTCAGCGTTCCCGCGCCGCGGGTCCACCAGCGCCACGTGACCGGAGGTGAGCATCCAGCGCACACCGCAGCGGTCGAGCGTGTCCATCACTCGCTCGGGCCTGTGCCGCGGGAAGTGAATCGCCTGATAGGGGCCGTAGTGCGCGTGGGTGTCAATCACCGGGCAGTCATCCACTCGACCGTATGCGACGAACTCCCGTGTCAGTCGGCCCTCACCGATCATAGCCGCACCTCCTCGAGCATCCTGCGCAGGTTGCCGCCGGCGATCAACTCACGGTCCTCGTCGCTGATTGCCGCGTGCAGCAGCGTCAGTATCGCCCCACCCATCGGCGCCTCGGGGAAGTTCGTCCCAAAGAGCAGGTGCGTCGGGCCGTAGAGGCCGCAGACTTCCTCGATGCCCCCGTCAAGCTCATAGCGTGAGGTATCCACCGCGAAGCCCTCGTAGCGCTCCATCAGCGGCCGAAAGAGGCGGTCTTCGCCCCAACTTCCATGAGCGACGACGACCACTCGCAGCCGTGGGAAGTCCATCAACAGCCGGTCGGCCAGTTCGTAGGCGCCGTGCTGGCCCCCGACGGACTCCCGCCGGTGTAGGAAGAGCGGGATAGCCCGGTCCTGCATCTCCTCCAGCAGCCCGCCCATCGTGGTCCGGTTCAGCACGTAGCGGTGCTTGTCCGGATAAGCCCACAGCGCCCGCACGTCTGCTGCACGCATGGCCGCCAGGAACTCCTCGACCGTTCCGAGTTCGCCGGTCTGAGGCGGCAGCATTCCCCATGCCGGCATCAGGCGCTCATCTGCGGCGGCGCCCTCCGAGGTGAGAACATTGCCCACCTCGGGGCTGCATTCCCATACAGCGGCGTTACGAACCAGCGCCCGAGTGATGCCCGCGCGCCCGATCTCCTGCAGCAGCAGGCCCACCGTCTCGGCGGGCGCCACGGGAGGCGACTTCGGCACACCGTACCAGCAGTTACAGTCCCACAGTTCCATCGTATACCACCAGGCCGATTGACGTGAACGCGGGTGCCTCTTCCCCATCATTCCCTCGGTATCCTGCCAGGAGGGTGACAAGCCCCCCGGTGTCGAAAGGACTCGGAGGCAGTTGTATTCAATGCTGTGACTGATGCTGCGGAATGAGTGGATCATGAGCTTTCATCAGGACGAAGTGGAACTGTTTGACCTAAGCGACCCGAGGGCAGTGCGCAACTGGCAGAACATTGATGATACCGTGATGGGCGGCCATTCGCGCAGTTCAGCGAAGGCCGAGGATGGCGCCCTCATATTCTCCGGCAACCTGTCGCTGGAGGGCGGTGGCGGCTTCTGCTCAATCCGCTCTGCGGGACCGGAGCTCAACCTGTCGCACCGTGAAGGCATCGCGGTGCACATCATGACCGACGATCGAGCCTACATACTCTCCCTCCGCAACGAGCCGGGCAGGGATGTCGTCGTCTATCAGCACCCTCTCCCCACCCACCCCCAGCAGTGGGTGACAGTTCATGCGCTCTTCGCCGATTTCGAGCCCACGTGGCACGGTGAGATCATTGAGGATGCTCCGCCGCTCAACCTCAGCCGCCTTCAATCGGTGGGCTTCGTTATCAGCGACGGGCGGGAGGGGCCCTTCCGGCTGCAGGTTGCATCGATACAGGCATTCGGCGCTGCATAGTCAGGGCATGACAACGCATCTACCTGTTGATCATCCGTGGGGGACTGTATACACTACAGGCCGCAGATCACGCAGCCAGCCTCATGTTGCCTCGGAGGTACCGGATAGATGCGCCCCCCACTCAAAGCGGTCCGCGGTTCGGAATTTCCTCCCGGGTTTCAGTGGCTCAATACCGACGCCCCTCTCAGGCTATCTGATCTGCGCGGACGACTGGTGCTCCTGAGCTTCTTCACATCCTCGTGCATCAACTGCCGGCACATCCTACCCGACCTTCGGCGTCTCAATGAGCAGTTCGGGGACGCGCTGGTCATCATCGGCGTCCACTCCGGGAAGTTTGACGCCGAACGCGACCTTGAGAACGTTCGGGCCGCCGTGGCCAGACTCGGCATCAGCTACCCGGTCGTCAACGATCCGGACATGGAACTGTGGCAGAAGTACCGCATCGGCGCATGGCCGACGCTGGTACTCGTGGGCCCCAACGGACGCATCGTGCTGGAGCGACCCGGCGAGGCCGCCTACCGTCCCCTGGCGGATGCTGTCACCGCTGTACTGCGGGATGCCGAGCAGGCCGACATGCTGCGCACCGAGCCGCTGCCTGCGCCGCCTCCGGAGCCTGACGCTCCAACCGATGGTCCTCTGCTGTTTCCGGCGAAAGTCCATGCCGATGAAGCTTCGGGGCTGCTGGCGATTGCTGATGCCGGGCACAATCGCATCGTCATCGCAAACGCCGAGGGAGAGGTCGTTGATGTCGCTGGAACCGGAGAGGCGGCGCTGCAGGATGGCTCCTTCGACGCCGCCTGCTTCGCCTCTCCGCGGGGTCTGACGATTGAAGGCACTGTCGTGTACGTCGCCGACACGGACAATCATGCGCTCCGGCGCCTCGATCTGCGCAGGCGCGTGGTGGAGAGAATCGCCGGCACTGGGGAGCAGCCATCCGCGTGGGTGGCTGGTGGCAGCGGCACCCGGGTCGCGCTGAACTCCCCCTGGGATATTGTTGTCCTGCGCAACTACCTGTATATCACCATGTCGGGCAGCCACCAGATCTGGCGGATGGACGTGCGCTCGGGCTACATCGAGGCCTACATCGGCAGCGGCCACGGGGCGTTGCGTGATGGCACCCGCGCAACAGCGGCCCTCGCGCAGCCCACGGGCCTGACCACCGACGGTATCAGGCTGGTCTTCGTGGATAGCGATGCCAGCGCCGTGCGATGGGCGAATCTGCCCCCCGGCAATGCAGTGGACACCTATGTCGGGGCCGGTCTTTACGAGTTCGGCGATCGAGACGGGGCGGCGAGAAGTGCGCTGCTTCAGCACCCGACGGGCATCGCGTACTACGCAGGCGATCTCTTCGTCAGCGACACCTGCAACAACAGGGTCAAGCGTCTGAACCCGCGCTCAGCCCGCATCGAGACGCTGCTGGGCACCGGTGAGCGGGGCGACCGTGACGGTGAGGCCGCTGCTTTCAACCACCCATCCGGGATGTCGGCGGCCGGCGGGCGGCTCTTCGTCGCCGATACGAACAACCACGCCATCCGCACTGCCTCAGTAGATGGCGGTGCGGTGAAGACCCTGCGGCTCCACCCCGAGGAGCGCCTGCTGTCGGGGCGATGAGATCAGATCCAGCGGTTGCTTGCATCGCGTCCGGGGGTACGTTAGACTCCCGCGGTGTCGGAGCAGGAGGTCTCCTCTTCGGCACGTGGAATTCAGCACCAGAATGCAAGACCGGGCGGTGGGAACGCAATCCCGGCCGCAGCGGTCAACTCTGCCCGTAAAGACGGGCTGGCGATGATAACGATGCTTACTCACAAGCTCATGTCGCAGCCGTGCTTCCGACTTGCGCCGCCCCTCGTTGCGATGCTCGTGGCGGCAATCGTGGCTGCTCCTTTCGCATCCGCGCAGGAACAGGCTCCTGCGCCGCAGCCGCTGACAGACACGATTCTGCCCGCGGTTCCGGGCGATGAGGGAATCTCGCCGGGCGAAGTATACCGCACGCTGCCACGCTTCGGCTCCGAGCTGTTCCGCGGCATGCCCGCAGCCACGCCTGCAGAGAGGGCCGAGGATGCTGAAGCGCCCTTGCCGGCGTCCATGCCGCTCCCGGCGAACTACGTCATCGGCCCCGGCGACGCGCTCTCGCTGCAGGTCTACGCAGCCGGTTGGGAGCAGGTCGCGCAGGAGATGTCCGTTACACCCGAGGGCTTCATCTTCCCCGACCAACTGGGTCGCATCACCGCAGCCGGTCAGACTATCGAGGCCCTGAGGGGAGCGCTCACTGAGCGCTACTCACGCATATTCACGCAGCCTACCGTCACGCTGACGATCTCCTCGCAGCGTACAATCGAGGTCTATGTGACCGGCGAGGTGCGAAATCCGGGGCGCTATCTGCAGCACGGCATGTCCACTGTCCTCGACGCGCTCTATGCCGCGGGGGGGCCGTCGGAGATCGGCTCATACCGGGACATCCGCCTGACGCGCATCGGCGCGGAGCCGCTGCAGATTGATCTCTACGACTACCTGCTGACCGGCAGCCGCGAGGGCGACCGCCTGCTCGAGCCGGGCGACACCATCTTTGTCCCGCCCGCGGGCCCGGAGGTTGGGCTGGCCGGAGAAGTGCGCCGACCCGCTCGCTACGAGATCAACGCTCTCGCGACAGTCGGCGACCTGCTGGAGATGGCCGGCGGCCTCACTCCGCAGGCTCACGAGGTGCTGCACCTGTGGCGCACCGACGCCCGCCAGGAGTGGCGCATGATCGCTGTGGCCGTAACCGATGCCTCAGTTGAGGGGATGGCGCTTCCAGTGGAGGAGGGCGATCTGCTCTTCGCGCGCGGGATACGCGACACAGTTGGCAACACCGCGCGCATCCTCGGCGCGGTCAAGCGCCCCGGCTACTATCCCGTGGACCGCTATCCGACCGTGAGCGCTCTCATCCGCGCGGCTGAGGGCCTCGAGGTCAACGCGCACGTCGGCCGCGCTGTCATCAGCCGCCTCAACGACGACCGGCACTTCGAGATCGTGCCATTTGAGGTCGCGGCGGCCCTGCGGAACGATCCGCAGCACGACCTGCCGTTGCAGGCAAACGATTATGTCACGGTCTACGAGCAGGATGAGGTTGAGCCGGCGTTCGTGGTCGAGGTCGAGGGCTCGGTTACAAGGCCCGGCGCCTACCGCTGGGCGGAGAACCTGCGCATCAGCCAGCTTCTGCTGCGTGCGGGCGGCCTCGCGCCCGGAGCATGGACCGAGCGCGCCGATCTGCTCCGCCTGACGCCTCAGCGGACCTACGAAGTCATACCAGTCAACCTCGCCGCCGCGCTCGATGGCGATCCGGATGAAGACGTAGTCCTGCGCCGCGGTGACCGCCTCGTGGTGCGCGATCGCACCGCGCTTGGCAGAACCGACGAGGTACACATCGCAGGCTTCGTGAATGCCGAGGGCAGCTACCCGCTCCGAGCGGGCATGCGCGTGAGCGATCTCATCTTTGCGGCCGGTGGTATTGCGCCCGGCGCCGGACCCCAGTTGCAGTTGACGCGGGGGCATTACGAGGGGCGCCCACAGCCCGTCAGCCTGGTGCTGACAGGTGAGCCGCGCAACTTCACCGTTGAACCCGATATGCTGCTCTCCGATGATGACAGCGTCACCGTCACCGGGCGGGGTGATTTCCGCCGGCAGGCAGAGGTAGTCTTTCTCCGCGGCCGCGTTGAGCAACCCGGCGCTTACCCTGTCGTAGAGGGGCCAGGCGGTGAGCCGTATACCGTCTGGGACCTCGTGACTGAGGGCGGAGGCCTGCTTGATGATGCCAGTCTCGGTGGCATGGTCGTCTACCGCAGGCGCGCCGCAGCGATGGGCGACGCGCAGGAGGACGACCTGACGCGCGTGCTGCAGTCGGTCAATCGTGAAGCGCGCGAGCAACGGACCGTGCAGGTGTCGCAGGAGGAGCAGCAGGAGGCGCTGCAGACGAGCGTCAATCAGCAAATGCGCCAGGTGCTGGCGACGCCAAGCGGCGTCAGCATCATCCTGCCGCCTCACCCGGTGCAGGAGGATGACTGGGTGTCGGCAATCCCGATCGACGGCCATGCACTGATTGCGTCCGCCGGTCAGGAGGAGAACCTCACCCTCGAGGCCGGCGACACCGTGATGGTGCCCAGGCGCGCGAACACGCTGATGGTGCTTGGCGCGGTCCCGCGTTCGGGCGCAGTCCCCTACGTCGAGGGCGAAACGACCGCCTACTACGTGCACAGGTCCGGCGGCTATCGTGAGGATGCCGCTGAGGACCGCATGATCGTGGTCCACGCCAACGGCGCCGTGGAACCCATCAAGGAGAGCACCGTCCTCGGCCCCGGCGATGTTGTCGTGGTGCCGACGCGTCACATCGTCCGCACGGTCCGCACTGAAAGTGATCTACAGACGTGGCTGCGCGCCATCGTCCCGATCATTACCGCCGCCCTGATATTCTGACGCATTCCGCTCTCCTTCCGATCGAGGGTCTGACGCACAATGAGACTGATCGAACGCTACAACTGGTTTCACGTCCTGATCGTCAG
This sequence comes from candidate division WS1 bacterium, assembly GCA_012522765.1. Taxonomy (GTDB): domain Bacteria; phylum Armatimonadota; class Zipacnadia; order Zipacnadales; family UBA5352; genus UBA5352. Next base: position 16,183 of record JAAYJW010000373.1, read on the forward strand.
CCTGCTCGGCGGCGTACTGATCGGTGCGGCCGCGCATTTCCTGCTGCCCGGCTACTTCACGGCGAGCAGTTCTCTGCTGCTCAACGACCGCCCGGACATTCTCGCGACGGTGGCCCCCACTGCCGAAGCGGCAGCCGCGGGTCCGTCGCTTGAGCGGCTCCAGGCGATCCTCGTCAGCCGGGCGCTGCGCGAACGGATCATCGAGAAGCACTCGCTCGAACAGAAGCTGCAGGTGAACCTTGGGGAGGCCCTCGACGCACTGCTGGAGATGACGTCAATCCGTGCGATCGGCGCAGATGGCGTCAGCGTCACCGTCACTGCCGGCGGCTACTTCGCCCCGCGCATCCCGTTCTGGGGCTACCCGGTGCATCTTTCTGAAGCCCGAACCCTGTCGGCAGAGATTGCCAACAGCTACATCAGCGAACTCGACGCCTACCTCCGCGAGGTCAATCTCGGCACGACAACCGAAACGCGCGAGTTCCTCCAGCAGCGCGAGAGCGAGCTGCAGGCGGAGCTTGACAACACAGAGGACCGGCTGGAGAGTCTGCGGGCGCAGTATGAGTTGATCGACCCCGACTCGAAGGCCGCGCGAGTGGGCGACCAGATGCGCGTGCTCGAGCAGGCGCGGGCGGACGCAGCCGCCGAGGCCGACGCCGCCGCGAGTTCGCTGGGCGTCGCCGAAGGTCAGTTGAGCGCCATCGAGGCCCGCCGCATCGCCTCCGCCGTCGAGAGCCGAAATCCGATCATCAGCAGCCTGCAGGAGCAACTGGCAGGGCTCAATGCAGACATTGCCCGTGAGCTGGCCTCCGGAAAGACCCGCGAGCATCGCGATGTGATGCAGATTCAAAGCAGGATCGACAGCCTCGAGGCGCAGCTTGGTGAACTGCAGGAGACCCTGGTTCGCGACGTCACCGAGCAGCCGAATCCGCTGCACGATGCCACGATCCAGCGCGTTGTCGAGCTGCGGGTGCAGCTTGCGGGCGCCCGCGCCCGCCGGTCCGAGATCTCGTCACTGCTCAGCTCAGCGGAGAGCGAGATGGCCGAAATGCCTGCGGTGGCCCGGGAATACGTTGAGATCCAGCGCGTGCAGACTGTCGCCGCCGAGCAGCTATCGGCCATTCAGCAGGCACTCTGGCTGGCCCGCTACGACCAGGCCCGCACAGAGGTCGGCGCCCCCTTCACCGTGCTCGACACTGCGATCGCGCCGACAGAGCGCCGCGGTCCGCCTACGGTCCTCGCCGGCGCCATCGCCTTCGTGATCCTGGTACTGCTCCAGGGCCTGCTGATCATTGACCGGCGCTGGTTCGGCGGGTAGAGCGGCTATCGCGTCAGCACAAGCAGCCAGTCACGCTCATCCGGCGCGGTGAAGCGACCACCATCACCGGTGGCCGGGATGGCCGATGCATCGCGCGGATCGCGCCAGACCGCGCCTGTGGGCAGGTCCTCCGCCTTCAGGACGATCTCTCCCCCGCCGGGGGCGTATGCCACCAGCAGATCACGCTCATCAGTGATCGCAACCGCGATGATGTTTCGCGCATCCTCGCTGCCCGGCTGAGCCGCGAGCAACTCCTGTGCCGGACGCAGGCGCCACCACTGCAGTCCATCAACTATCTGCCGCAGGGCCGTCATGCCGCCGATTCCCTCTGTTTCCAGCCCCTCGCGCCACGGGGGGATGTCCTTCAGGTTCCCATGCCCCGGGGCGGTTCCTACCTCTTCGGCCCAGACCCAGATCGGGTTCGTGCCGTAGGTCACGCCGGCTGTCGGTGTGCTCAGCAGGCTCAACCATGCCGCGCGCCGCACATCGAGGGCGCTGATGACGTGCTCCGAGCTGTAGGCTGGATGTCCTTCGTAGTTCGGCTCGAGGTTGATGATCGGCACTGGCAGGTCTCGCCACCCCTTCGCCGGTGGGCCCTGAGCGATCCAGCGCGAGGTCTTCTCCGGCAGGCCGTGGCCGCTCTGATAGCCGAGGAAGTCGAACCACGGCTCCCCGCCGAACCACTCCCCCACCCAGCTTGAGCCGCACGGATGCATCGTCACCGGGCGGTCGTGATCCTCGCCGAAGACTGCCCGCCCGAGTCGCTGCCAGCGCTCGACCGTGTCCTGATAGCGCCCATCGCCGCCAAGCAGCCACGCGACGTTGTATGCGCCCCAGCGCGCCACCATGTAGCGGCACAGCGCGATGGCATTCTCCTCCGAGAGCGTCTGCCCCGGATCGCGCTCCGTCAGTGTCCAGAGCATCACCGGCGCGGCGACCAGTCCATGCTCGTTGACCGCGGCAAGCATCCGATCAAGCCGCCGGAACTGCTCTACGTTCACATCGAGTTGCCCATCGGCGTCATCGTACACCTGCGCCTCCGGCCAGCCGCGCCATTGCGTGGTCACAAACTGGATCGCGCTGAAGCCCTGCTCGCGCCGCAGGTCGAGGTATTCGGCCCAGTCGGCCTCGGCGGCTCTGAGCGCGCCGTTCCATGCCGTATCCGCGAGCCAGAAGAACGGGGTGCCGTCGGGATGCTCGAAGTGGCGCCCATCTTCCGCGACCCGCAGAGGACCGCGGGTGACGAGATCATCGGCATCTGCGGCGGCGCAGTCGAACTGCCCGCTCGCGCCATCAAGCCCCGGTTCTGCAGCGCACCTGCTGGCCCAGTGCCATCGCCCTGTCTCCCCGGGGGCGACTCGCGCTCGCCAACTCCGTCCGCCGTCCCAGAACGCCGGCACACTCCTTTCCCTGCCGCTCGGTGCTGTCAGCAGTACTTCCGCCTCGACCTCAAGAGGCAGGCGATCATGCTCGACATCGCCGATAAGCTCGATCTCATACACATGCCACTGCGACACTTTGTCCACTGCCTGGCACCTCCCGGGGATGGCGAGCAGTATGCCCGCGAGCAGACCTGCACTGATCCAGATCGACCCATTCATCAAACTCATGCTCCCCTCACTCACCCTGGCCGGCGCTCTCCAGTTGCTCTTAACCGCCGAATCCGCCGCAGGTTGCACAGCAACGCTGCAGCGGGGCAGGGATAGCCGCCACGCCCACCGAATAGGCGTTCGGTCGCCTGATGCTTCATTGCCCGGGAGGTCCGCCATGCGCCACTTTGTGTCGCTATCCGCACTCTGCCTCCTGTTCATCGTGACCGGCGTTACCGCCGCTACGATCCCGCCCGCTGTGCGTGGTGCGCGCACGGTGCACCTGCGCGTCGAACCGGGCCCGCTGACGATAACGGTCCTCAAGCGCGACCTCAACATCTACGAGGGCGGGGATGAACTGACCGCTACCCTCCACGATCCCTTCGGCCGGGAGATCCTGACCATCACCGTCCCGGACGACGGCGAGACCAGTAAGACCCCCGGCTACGGCGAGCCCCAGCAGCACACGGAGATGATCGAGGCGGCCGACGGGGGGATATACCGCCTCGTCCTCCGCGGTTCCAGCGACCTCGTCTGGGGCCTGGAGACCTCCGCGCGACATGCCGTGGTCGAGGGCGGGATGCTCTTCAGCATCGGCGGCGTTCCCGGCAGTGTCTTCTTCCCGCCGCCGTCGCGTAACTTCAAGATCACGCTCAGCGCGCTGCATGACCCCGGTCGGCAGGTAGTGCCACTGTACGATGATGCCGGCGACAGGATCGGCGAGTTCGACCTCTCCGCGACCGGCGAGCAGCACGTGATGGAGTTCCCGGAGGAGGCGCGCGAGGGGCTGTGGCGGCTCGACTTCGAGGCGCTCGACGTGCGACTTGAGATCGCCGGCGTCACGCAGTGGAGCGCCGACCGCGAGGCGTGGTTCGAGGCGGGGAAATCGCGCTGGATGCTCATGCCGTATCGCGCCGCCCGGTACCTGCAGCCCGGCGAGGCCTCAGAGATCGAGTTCTCGCTGCGCAACAGCACAGGACGACCCGATGCGCTCCGGGTGGCCATCGCGCCGGATGAGGGCATCTCAGCGGAGATAGTCAGCCCGCCGATGCCAGTGACGCTGGCGAGCGAACAAGCCGCAACGGTCATCCTGCGGGTGAAGGCGCACGCGGATGCCCGCGAGGGCGAGCAGTACAGCGTGCTCCTGCAGGCCAGCGCCGCGAGTGAGCCTGACGCGAGGGCATCCAGCGCGGTCACGGTTCACATCGGCGAGAGCCTCGTATCGCGGCCACTCAACCTGCCCATCGTTCTGCGCCCGCACGAGCACGAGAACGTGCAGTTCGGCTATGACCCCGACTACATGCGCAACGAGGTCTACTTCGATGTGCAGAACCGCCCGTGGATCCGCCAGCGCACCGAGAGCCACAAGGGCACGACGGGAATCTTCACGCTCGAGGATGGCGGCACATGGGTCGAGCACGGCTTCCTGGACGCGATCCGGGAGGCATATCCCGACTACATCACCAGCTACGGTGCGGGCGGCTTCCGCGGCGCGAAGATCGGCTTCGACGCGCAGGGCGGCATCTATACGCTGCTGTGGCTTGTGCGCGAGGGCCAGCAGGGGCCATCCGTGCTGCTCTTCTCGCCCAATCGAGGCGAAAGCTGGCAGGTCTATCCGCTGCGCGGCGAGACCTTCGACCTCGAGCAGTTCACCGGGCACAACGCGCTGGAGATCCCCCCGCCGGTGCTGACCTACGAGAAGACCGCCGACCACGAGGCCCGCTTCTGCTCATACCACGATCTGTGGCTCTACATGCCCCGCCGCACGGGCAACCTGCTGGAGGTCGGCGAACCGTTGAAGGTGGCCGAGAACGTCATCGGATCATGCCAGCACTCCGGCGGCCCGGCATCCACCGTAACGCGCGACGGCCGCACGCACATCGTCTGGGGTGAAGTGACTGCGTCCGACGCACCAGGCGTGCCGACATACGTGGCTACCTTCGATCACGCCTCCGGCGCAATCAGCGAGAAGGTGCTGCTCGGCTACGGGCCACCGCTGAATGACGTGCACAATGTACCGGCCATAACGATGGACAGCGAGGGCTATCTGCACGTGCTGATTGGCGCGCACGGGGCGCCATTCCATTACGTGCGGTCGCTGCAGCCCAACGATGCGTCTGCGTGGACTGAGGCGGAGCCGATCCTGCTGACCGGCGCGCGTACCGCCGAGGGCGAAGAGGGGCGGCAGACTTACATCTCGCTGGTATGCGACGACCGCGACACCCTGCACGCCGCATTCCGCCAGTGGCGCAACGACCCCGAATACCATGGCGGCTCGCTATATGCCGCTCTGTCCTTCCAGAGCCGTCCGAAGGACGGCCAATGGAGCGAACGCGCCACTCCGCTGGTTGTCGGCGCGCTACCGGGCTACTCCGTCTGGTACCACAAGCTCACGGTTGATCGTGTCGGCGGCCTCTGGCTTTCCTACAGCTACTACACCTCCGACAGGAGCTACCAGGACCTCTTCCGCGACCTTTACAACCACCGAGCCGTCATCGTCTCGCGCGACGGCGGACTCACGTGGAAGCTGGCCGAGACCGCCGACTTTCTTGCGGGCATGAGCCTCTACAGCGGGCAGTGAGGCCGGCCGTTACCGCGCCTCCAGCAGATAGACGCGGCCGCGCAGATCGTCCAGGGTCACCGCCACGCTGTCAGCCGCGCATGCAACCTGCCCCGTTGGCGTAAGCTCCGCCGCGATGCGGAAGCCCTCCGGCGGCGTCACCTTACATGTGACCGGTCCGGGCGTCTGATACTCGCCGACCAGCAGCAGCCCGCGGTCGCCGGAGCGGATGGCGTTCAGCCGCACCGTCTCGGCATCGCACGTCGCGCCGCTCAGTAACTGTCCGCCAATGATGATCTCCTCGTACGGCCGCAGCATCGCCACGACCTGCGACACCGCCCGCATGTCGGCTGCGTCGAATCCCGCCGAGGTGTAGTATCCCGCGCCGCGGCCGCCATTGAGCAGCACCTCCAGCAGGATACAGCGCAATGTCTCCGCGGGCATCTCGCCGAGGTCGCCGGGTTGCAGCCATGGGATGATGTCGCTGTAGGGCATCATCTCGCGGTTGCGGCGGATCTCATCGCCGATGGGCGCCGGGCGGAAGCCATACAGCGACGGCATGGCGAACTGATGCACCTCCGGGTAGAGCACGCTGAAATCCCAGATGTCGTGATAGACCTTCTCCGGCACCACGTCATACGGGCCCGCCTGGAAGAGCGCGGTCGGCGCCAGTTCCTTGATCCGCGCATGCACCGCGCGGTAGAACTCGGCGCCCTGGTGCGCAATGAACTCGTCCCAGGTGCCGTCGAAGCCCTCGTAGGCGGCCGAGCAGCGCGAGCATTTCTGCGCCTCGTCATTGCCCTCCCGACCGCCGCCATACCAGCCGGTGAAGACCTCGCAGTCGTAGAAGAACCACTCCGCCTCCGTCCACGAGTAGCGCTGCGCGACCAGTTCGACCTCCTCCTGCCAGACGTCCCCGCGATACGACGGGCAGAGCCAGTTGGCGGGCTCTTCATCAACCTGGCACATGACCTCCGGGTGATCCTTCGCCTGCCCCTTCACCGCGTGGAGCGGGCTGGAGTTGTTCACGATGTCCAGTCCAAGCTGCTCTCGCGCCCGATCGATCTCCGCAAAGAGCGCAGCGTCATCAGGTTTCGCGTAGCGCGGAAAGATCGGCACCGCGTTAAAGCCACACGCCGCGTAGCTCTCCAGAAAGTCCGGCCATTTCTGCCAGAAACTCTGGGCCATCCACGCCATCGACAGGTGGATTTGCTCGAATCGCTCCACCGGCTCAACATGCACCGCCTCGATGGTGTAGTTCTCCGGCTCCTGCATGCCCCCATCCCAGCGACAGCCGATGCGCGCGGTTCCCGTCCAGCCGTCTGCGCGATCCGTGGCAAAAAACAGCGTGCCCCACTCGGTGATCCAGACGCCGCGCGTGGGCACGATGTAGCGCGTGAAGCTGCCATCTTCGTCCTCGACCGGGCTCGCCTCGAACTCCTCCGTGACCGAACCGCCGAAGCGCGGGTTGAGCAGCCAGCGGCGCAGCGTGACGCCCTCGGGCAGATCCACGATCAGTTCGCAGGCATTGCCGTTCGTCTCCTCAGGTCGATTGTCGTAGCCATTGAGCGTCTGGAATGACTGGAAGTTGGCCCCGGCGTAGGTGTCGGGCTTTGCGAAGTAGGCCGTCACGCCGCCGGGCTGGAAGTTGTGCACGATGAAGCTGCCGTCGTAGTCCGGGTAGGTGGTCGCGTCGGCAATTTCATGCTCGCCCTCGAAGACCCACATCTCGTCGCTGGCGATGAATGAGGTCTGGCCGTAGATAACCAGCCCGACATAGCGCCCCGCCGCCTGCAGATCGCGGAAACGCAGCGGGTATGTCCATGCCACGCCCTCCTCGGCAGGGACGCCGAAGCGCTCGATGTCCTGCTCATCAAGGCGGTTGAAGCGCCCGGTCTCACGCCAGTTCTCGGCGTCGTCGCTCACCAGCGCGATGACGAGGTCGGGGAACTTCAGGCCGCTCTGCTCGGCCCCACCGAGGAGGCGAATGCCGATCTCCCCGATCGGTTGCGTCTCTCCGAGGTCAAGCTGGATGCACACGCTCGGCTCCCCGTGCCATGCCACCGCGTTGGCATCCCACCAGATCTTCTCATCGGCGCGGTAGCCCAGTTCGCCATCAGTGAGGTCCTGCAGGTCGGTTTCGTTCGTAGTCAGACGATAGCCGGGCACCGATGAGTAGAGATACGGCCGCCCGAGCGCGAGGTTGGTCTCATTGTCATCAAGCACGAATGGCCGCCCCACCGGTTCCTCTTCCTGCGTGAGTGCGGGCGCGACAATGAGTGAGACGAGAATCAGTACGATCAGCATGTTGCGCATGGTGAGACCTCCTGTCGGTATGGCGAACGCCCGACGCATGTAAACGGCACATGCGTCGCTCCAAACGACAACCACTCACGGCGCCGGTAGCTCCAGCGTGTCCCCCGTTTCAGTCACCAGCGACATACTCACGTCCGGCCGCACACGCACGATGAACTGCGGGATGCCGTAGAATCGCGCGAGCGCCGGTGTCACATCAGCCAGCGGGCGCACCACCACGCCATCCTCATCAGGCATCACACTCACCGTCCAGTCGCCGGGGCTGCGCGCGGGCCCGATCCTCAGCGCCGCGACCTTCAGGCTGCCCGCCTGCACCGGCGCCCATCCGAGACTCAGGCACGGCACGTCACCCGGCACGATCTCAGCGCTCAATGTGCCACTTGCCGAGACCACCAGGTCCTCCAGCGCGAGCGTCTGCGGAAGCTCTGCGGAGGCCAGTTGCCGCTCGGTCGCGTCAACCGCCAGCCGCCACGGCCGCCCGTCTCGCCATACGATGAGCGGTCCCGGCAGGCCGCCTGCCTGCCCCCCGGACATCGTGTTCTCACCGGTCCCCGCCATCACCACCAGCAGGTTGTCGCCATCAGTGGCTACCAGCCCCCGCAGAGCATGGCCGGGCTCCGGAGTGCCGCCGATCGTCGCCACCGAGACGGGCCCGACCGTGTCATGCTCCCAAGCCAGCGGCGCGTCTACCTCAGCGGGTTGCGCGAAGAACACGTCGCCGATCCGCAGCCCCTGCATCACGCCGCCGGAGAAAGCGACCGCCACGTTGCCTAACGCAAGGTCCCCCTCTGCCGGTCCATCCAGCAGAAGTCGCCGCGCGGTGGCGGGAAGCGCATCCGCGAAGCCGCGCAGTTCCTCCTCGCTCAGCGGCACGTCCGCGAGCAGGTCCTCCGGATCGTGCAGGATCGCAAAGTCCCACGCAAGTCCACGAGAGTCCACGTTCGTCAGCGTCAGGGTGTGCGCGCCCGGCTGCAGTGCGATTCGGACCCGCCCCGCGTTCGGCGCGGCAAGAGTGACCGCGCTGAAGTCGTTCCACGTGCCGGTGCCGGGCAGCAGCACATCCTCCAGTCCCGGCACAGTCTCGCCATCGACACGCACCTCGCGGCGCGTGTCCGGCCACTGCAGCGAATAGCCGAGCGTCAGGCAATACTCCCCCGCCTCGGCGACCTCGAACGCGCACGTCACCGCGACGCCCGGCTCCTCCCAGTAGCTGACACACTTGCCACCGGAGGCGCCCTCGCGGGTCAGCACACGCACGCTGCCGCCGCTCACTTCCGTGTAATCCTCAGCCTCCATCATGATCTGCGGCAGGTCAGCCCACGCGGCCGAGGCCGCAAGCAACAGTGCAAGCGCGATCCTCATGGCGCCACCGCCCTCAGCACCACGTGCTCGTCCGGCTCAAGCTGCACCGTCACCGTGCCTGCCTGTGGGCCAAGTCCCTGCCCGCGGTCCTCCTCGCCGGACACATAGAGGGTGCAGGTCGCCCCATCGGGCACCTCGCCCGACCAGCGCTTCGCCTCGCCGGAGAGGTTGTGCAGCACGATCCACGTGCCAGCCGCATCGCCAAAGCGCAGGCCCCGGATGCCGTCTGCCTCGATGGCGTCAACCTCATCAGCGAATGCCGAATCGTAGGGCAGCACCTCACACAGGAACCAGTGATCGGTGCCGGCGGGGTAAGTCGTGCGCTTCTCCGGGTCGTCTGCGGTTGCGCTCCCGGCGTCCTTGAGCAGAAGCTCCTGCCCACGGAACTTCTCGGGGACGTCAAGATAGAAGACCTCGCTCGGCGCGGTCTCGATGGTCGCGTAGTTATGCGCGTGGATGCGCGCCAGCAGCGGCCCGTACTTGAAGGTGTCCGCCATCTCCGGCGATGCCTCAATCTCAGTGTCCGCACGTCCGAAGCGCAGTCGGCCCCAGATGCCCGCGTTGGTGTGCTCCTCCAGCGCGGTGATGTGCAGCAGGCCCACGAGCCGGCCCTTGGAGGCGAACCACTGCTGAGTGCCCTCCCACGGCTCAAACGAGGAACTACCTCCGAAGCCTGGGCGGGTGAGGCGGTAGCGTACCGCCAGCGACGCAAAATCGTCTCCGCCGATCACGTGGCTGAACTGCTCCTCGCCGGAGACGAAGCGCGCGTTCTTCCAGTGGATACCCTCTGGCTGCAGGCGAAACTCGCTGGTGGCGACCATCAGCGCCCCGATCTCACCCTCGGTGCGGTCGAATGCGGCGTGCATGCAGCCGATGAAGGTGTCCTTGCCGATCTGCCGGGGGCCGAAGTCGCGCCCGTTCATCGCGAAGGAGAACGGCCCGAATCGCGCGCGTGGCGCCAGCACGTTCTCGTCAAAGATGATGTAGTTGTCCGGCAGCGGCTCCTCCGGCATATCCCGCCACCACGGCACTGCAAAGACCGAATGAACGCTCCCGTCCGCCCCGCCCGTTCGTTCGATGGCGATGTTCGCCGCGCGCTTGTTCTGCCGATCGCCGGTGATGCTCGCAACGATATCCGCGGCATGCGAATGAGCCCACGCGGGACTGTGCTTCCACGACGCGTCGGTGTAATTCTCCACCAGCCCGGACGGCTCCACCATGATCGGATAGAAGTCAACCGTCTTCTCGATGATCCGACGCGCCTGCTCATTGCCGGTGTACTCGAGGAAACGCGCCAGCCAACTGATGTTCAGATTGTGATAGCCAAATGTCTCGTTCTGCGTCCCGTGGTAGATCATCCCGCCCATCGGATAGACCGTCGCCTCGAGGAAGTCGAGGAAAAGCTGCACGTGGTCGGCGAACTTCTGGTCACCCCAGACGCGGTGCGCAAGCTCGCAGATCAGCAGGTAGTAGACGTCCTGGTTGGGGTAGTTGCCCGCGCCGTAGGTGCCCGTCGTAAAGTTGCGCAGGCCGTAGTTCTCATACTGATGCTCGACGCAGACGCGCAGTTCGTCCAGCCACTCCTGCTCCTTCGCCGGCAGGATCAGCCACGAGAGGTGCTGTTTGAGCTGCCAGTATGCGTCGAAGGTCGGCCCGAGGGTGAAGCGCGGTATGTTCGGATCCGCGCCGTAGATCGCCTGCCGGCCGGGATTCCAGTCGCCATCGCGGTGGTTCTGCAGCACCGCCTGCATCGTCGCCAGCAGGTTCCTCAGCAGCAGCGGATCGCTGTGGTGGGCGCTGCGGGGATGCGTCAGCCCCCACGCCATCACACTCGTGTTGCTGCCGAGCGTCCGGAAGGTCCACGCGTTGTCAATCTGTGCGTAGCCCTCTGCGCCTTTGCGGTAGATGACCGGCTCGCGCGCCTGCTTGCCACCGGCCTCATTGAGCGCGGCCACGTAGGGGTTCGCGTCGGCATCAGGCGGCTGTGCCTCTAGCGGCTTCGCCCGCGCCTCGGCTATGATCGCGTCGAAGCGCGTCATGTAATCGCGCGCGCTCTCCACCGTAGCCTTCGCGTTCGTGCCAAGCTCAGCTTCGATGGCAAGCTCAGCGTCCTGCAGCGCCCAATCGAGCATCGCCAGCGCCAGCGTCTGATACGCGTCCGGCTCCCCTATGCGCTCCTTCAGCGCCGCAAGCTCCTGTGTCGCCTGAATGATCATCGGGCGCACCTCCGCAAGGTCCGCAGCATTCTGTCGAGCCGCCTGCTCGCGCCGCTGGGCCTCCTCTGCATTCCACACCAGCGAGACGTCGTCCCAGTATACTGTGCCGGCGGCGAAGGCGTTGAAGAGATGCACCTGCAGGCTCTGCACCTCCGTTGCGATCTCCAGCGAGCACTCAAGCCGCTGCCACCCATCGGCCGCCGGATCACCGTAGACCTGTTGCGAGTTCCCGCCACCATCCACGAGCGTGGTCAGCCTGGCGATCGGGCCTCGCCCCTCGTCGGCGGCGGGTGTTTCAGCGCGATACCAGCCGGAGAAGATCCATGGTCCGGGTTGAGGCACGCCGCGGAAGAGATAGCTGCCGCGCTCGTCGGCACTTGCGCATCTGATGGCCGCGCAGGCTGAACCCTCGCGGCCGCCATCGGCGGACCAGAAGGGCTCGCTGGTGGTGCCCCAGAGGCCGGGCTGCCAGAAGAGCGGGTTCGCGCCGTCCACGCTCATCTCGAAGTTCGCGTTCGGCAGCACGTTCGAACCGTCCTGTGCAAAGGGCGCATAGAGCCGCGCCATCTGCTCGCGCCACGCGTCAAGCTGCGCAACCTGCTCACCTTCGGGAGCCACTGCCCGGATGTTGTCGAATGCGACGGTCGTTCGAGCCGCCCCGCTGGCGTTCACCATGAACTGCACGAAGCCGATCCGCGCGAGGTCTTCGATAATGTTGCTGTCGGCGCGGATGTCGAGGTTGATGATCCGCAACTGCCGACGCTGCCAGCCCTCGAAGTCAAGCACGATGGCATCCGCCGGGGTGGTGTAGTAGAGGCTACCCTGGCCCTTGCGCAGCACACCCAGGGTCGGACGGACCTCGGCGCCCGAGCCGTCACCACGGATCATGAAGTCGAGCGCCCAGACGCGGCTGAAGTCCATTGTCCCGGGAAAGACTGTCGCCCATGCAAATCCGAACTCGCCATAGTCGGTGGATAGCTCAAGCGCCTTGCCGCGCTCATCGCCAGCATCCACGATCTGCAGCGTGGCATTATCCTTGTGCTGCCATCCACTGAGATCCCCATCCTCAAAACTCCATGCCACCACGTCGGTGGCAGACGGCGCGACTTCCGCCTCCTGAGCGCTCGATGCTCCAGAGAGCCCAAAGACCGCCAGCAGCAGCAGAACGATGCGCATGAGGACGACCCACTCCCGTCGCGAACATGTTGATTGCGCCCGGGATGCTATTGCCCGGATGTTCAGGCGATTCCTTCCTCTGTGCGTGAGGAGACGGTTACTGGATACAGTGCAGCAACCTATTGAAGGTCATCTGCAAGCGGCGCGGAATATCTTCATGATTCTCACATCTTAGAGAAGATGGGGAGTGAAGACATGAAGAAGCGGCGTGGTTTCACACTGATAGAGTTGCTCGTCGTAATAGCGATCATCGCCATCCTGGCGGCGATCCTCTTCCCCGTTTTTGCCAGGGCCCGAGAAAAGGCCCGGCAGTCGTCATGTCTGAGCAACCAGAAGCAGATCATGCTGGCAATTCTCGCCTACGTCCAGGACTATGATGAACGCTTCCCTCCGTACAGGTGGACCCAGGAGCCACCGTCGAGCGTGTGGTATGACCGCGACAACGGTGCGGTCAGCAATCGCCACTTCTGGGCTCAGTCCATCGAGCCCTACTTGAAGAATCTGCAGATCATGTTCTGCCCGAGCGCACAGTGGGACATCGGCACGATGAGCGGCGGTAAGCGCTACCTCAACTACGCATACAACGGCAAGCTGCACTGCACGAAGCTGGCGCTCTGGAAGGATGTCGCCAGCAAGATCGCCATCGGCGACGTCGGCTACACTGACACGAGCAAGACGCCGAAAGGGTACCTTGAGAACTGGTTCATCTGGACCAGCAATGACAGCGGCAACACCTGGAGCCAGTACTTCTGGTGGGCCAAGCTGCACAACGGCGGCGGCAACTATGCTTTCGTGGACGGTCACGCCAAGTGGCTGAGCGAGACCGACCGCGCACTGGGGCCGGTCATCGGCACCAGCGATGCGAAGCTGATCGGCGATCAGACCGGATCGTGGTTCCCGGACTAGGCGAGGCAGAGAGAGGTTGATCTGACGGCACGGGCCCACCGTCTTCTGGTGCTGGCGCCTGCTGTGCCTGGTGCCCACTTGAGTACCGGCCATCCGTGATCGAGTGGACCATCAATTCTTGACTCGTGTAGGACAGCTAGTCGGTCATGATAGTATCGCAGCGAAGCGCATATCGTGGAAGGGATGTGGAGATCATGATGCGGCACCGAGGCTTCACCCTCATCGAGTTGCTCGTGGTCATCGCGATCATCGCCATCCTGGCGGCGATCCTCTTTCCGGTCTTCGCAAGGGCGCGCGAGAAGGCCCGGCAGTCGAGTTGCTTGAGCAACGTCAAGCAACTGATGCTCGGCATCCTCGCCTACGTCCAGGACTACGACGAGACGTTCCCCCCATACCGATGGACGCAAACTCCTCCCACTGCCGTCTGGATCGACAGAGATGACAGCAGCAAGTATGACAGACACTTCTGGGCGGAGTGCATCTATCCGTATGTCAATAACATGCAGGTCTACTTCTGTCCAAGTAACCCGCAGCGGATGGGCGTCACCTCCGGCGGCAGGATGTATCTCAACTACGCCTACAACGGCGTCCTGCACCGCACGCTGCTCTCGTCCTACCGCAGCGTCGCGAACAAGATCGCGATCGGCGACGTGGGCATCCGCGATAACACCCGGACCCCGAACGGTTACGTGGAGAACTGGTTCATATCAAGCTCCAATGATGGCCGCTGGGCTCAGATCTCGTGGTGGAGCGACATACATAACGGTGGCGGGAACTACGGCTACATTGATGGACACGCGAAGTGGCTAAGCGAAACCGACGCGTCGCTGGGGCCGGTCCGCCCCATCGGCGACTACCTCACCGGGGATCAGACCGGCTCGTGGTATCCCTGATCCCAGTTGACATGCGCAAGCTCAAGCGGCCGCCCCTCTTTCCGGGCGGCCGCTTCGTTTCTGACTGTACGACAGACCGGCCTCAGGCACCGGGCTGCCATTCAAAGCGCGCGCTGCCCTCACGGCCGGAGAGCACATCCCGCACCGTCACGCTCCACTCGCCCGCCGGGTCGCTCAGCGCCAGCGGGATGACAAGCTCCGCAGCACCTCCCGACGCGGATATGTTGCGCGTGTATGCCGGCCGCACTTCGCCATCGGGACCGGCGACCTCCACATGCAGCACGTGGTCGCTCACCTCGCCACCGCTCAGGATGTTCCCCCGCAGCCGCGGACCATCGGCGACTACTTGCACGCCCGTCACCTCGTGAGGAAGCAGCGCGAGGCATGCGGCCTCACCCGGCAAAAGCGTAAGCTGCGCCGTCTGCGTCTCGCCCAGGTATTCCTGCGCGCGCATGTCGTAGATGTGCGCAACGCGGCCGAAGTCCACGGTGCAGGTCTGGCTGTCGCTGCTGAGACGGTGGTCGCGGATCAGCCCCACGATCCTCGCAGTGCCCAGTTCATACTCAGCGCACTCCCAGGCGCGGGCGGGATTCTCCGGATCGCCGCTGTCCACGACGACGCGGCGTTCCACGCCACCCTCGCGCATGGCTTCGTCGAACATGCCTATGACGCTCGGATCGTACTTCGGCAGCAATCCGTTGAGGTAAGCGGTGCGCCCTGCGCCCACTTCGCGGAAGATGACGGCGGGGGTGCCGTCTGCGTACGAGGCGTCGCTCTCTGCATCGCCGAGCATCTCGACGATCTCGCGCGCGGAGGTGTCGAATGTTTGCTCGCCGGGCCCGGTCAGCGTCGCGAGTTCATAGACCGCTTCGGGCTGCGCGCGCCGCACGCCAAAGAGCCGCTCCAGCATCGCGCCATCCCGAGGCGATCCGCGCTCATCCGTGCGCGCGAACTGCAGGTCCGCGATCAGGGTGCCGCCATCCTCCACCCACTCCACCAGCGCCTCCGCCAGTTCATCTGAGATCGCGAACGTCATCGGCAGGAAGAGGACCCGGTAGCGGTCAAGCTCCCCCGCCAGGATCTGTTCCGGCGCTACGTAGTTGTACATCAGTTGCAGTTCCTGCAGCGCCAGGCGGAAGTAGAACGCGGACTTGTACCAGCTTCCGTAGGCGTCATCCACCGCGGTCTCGGGGGGCTCGGGCAGGTCCCAGGTGCTCTCACACCACGCCACCAGCATGCTCGGATGCGACCAGAGGATCGCGACATCGGGATCGGCGCGGCGGGCGTCGATGAGCGCCTTGCCTATGCCCTCGCGCAGCGGGCGAATCTCCTCCGCCACCTGCCGCGAGTAGGGCGTATAAGCCTGCGTGGCGAAGACCAGTGACCATGACTTGGAGCGTTCCGCCGACAGGGAGTTCGTGGCGTAGTAAGTCACCCCGCCGCTGTCGTGGAAGGCCAGCCACCACGGCTCATAGCGCACGGCCGCCTCGCGATGGTCATAGCCAATCCAGCCGTAGTTCGGAAAGTCCTCCGGGCAGAACGAGCGCCAGATCTCGAATACCGCCTTCTGCGCGTTACCCTTGATCGCCTCGGAATACTCCTGCGCCCACTCAAAGCCCGTCTGCGTGCAGAGCTTCCAGAAGTCGTTGCCGTTCGTGGGCATGGCGCCGAAGGTGTTCGTATGCCCCACCCGCCCCTCGGGCCAAGCCTGTTCGTACGCCCCAGTAATGCCAGCCATGCCATCAATCCACACGTCCGTCATGAAGGTGCGGAAGTCCACGAACGGCGCGTAGTTGGCACTGCCGCGAACATCTTCGCTGGTAGCGCCGACAATCCCGTCGAAGCTCGCATGGTTCGTGCCCCACGACTCGTTCAACGCCGCGATGGTGCCGTACTGCCCGCGCAGCCAGTCCCGATAACGCGACTGACACCACTCGGAGAAGCAGACCTCCCGCCGGGTGTGGCGGTTCGACAGCGTGGCCTCATCACACAGGTTCAGCGCGAAGGGGCCAAGCTGCCGATATTGCGTGATCTCCTCCGGCGCCTCGGTGGTGTACTGTGCGACAATCTCAGGGTTGCTCAGACACGGTGTGCGCACCCCATCCTCGATCTTCGCGCTGCCGGTGAAGACCCGACCGGCCCGTGAGTGCAGGCCGGAGATGAGCGGGTACTCAGTGGTGCCGTAGGGGAAGCTGCCGAACTTGCCGTTGAAGCCAAGCTCCAGCAGCATCCGGGAGTATTGCTCGGAGGTGTAGGGCGTGGTCATCCCGTCGCCCCAGGTGCTGACATGCCAGTCCTGCTGAGGCGCTTCATTCGCGACCGCCGGGAAGTAGACGTCCGTCCACGCGCTATCCACCTCGTGCCCATCCTGTGCCAGGAGCTTCACGAAGAGCTTGTGCCCGGCTGTCAGCACTTGCTCGGCGGCGGGCGCCAGTTCCAGCACGGTCTCGGTCGCCGCGGGAGCAGTCGCCTCCGCGATGGTGCGCCCCCATGCGTCCACCATCCCAGCCTGGAGCACGCTCGCCGCCGGCTGTTCGGCAGCAGTGACAGTCACGCGGACCATGCCGCCGGGCTCATACCACTCACGGTCGAGCGCCAGTTCGGTGATCGGGCCGGGCTGTGCCTCGTCCGTTACGCTGCCCCAGTAGAGCGCGCCTCCGTCTGCATCGCGCACCACGACATCGAAGATCATCGGACCATCCGGGGGCTGCTCTGCCACGACTGGCGTGATCGGCGCGCCGGCGGCAAAACTCTGCGTCGGCCACGAGAGATCTGCCTCGCCCCAGCGCAATTCGCGCGTATGTCGCGGCGTAACCTCGACCGTCGCGGCCGCAGGTGCGCCGATAACGCGGATGGCCTCACCTTCGCGCACCAGCGAGATGCCGCTGTCGCCTCGCGCGGCATAGCGCGCGGCGCGGGCCATGAAGCCGTACCAGTGCTCCCAGTAGCGCATCTCGCGCGTCATCCAGTCATTGTGCCCGAGTTGAACCGGCAGCAGGCCCCAGACGCGAGCGACATCATTCGGGAAGCTCAGCCACACCACGCGCCCCTCGCCGATCTGCCCCACCCGTACCTCGCTCAGGATCTCCGCCGGCATGAACTCCCACGGCATATCGCGCATCAGCGGGTGATCTGCGCCGACGACCTCAAGTTCCTCCTTCGCGCAGTAGTTGCCAAGCCGCCCAAAGCCGGAAACCACGACAAGCCCAGCACCTGCTTCCACCTTCTCGCGGACCTCGCCCTCAAAGCGCTCGTCGAGTCGCGAGGCGATGACGTAGACCTCGTAGCCATCCTCGTCCATCGTGCGCATGATGCGCCCACCGTTGAGCGAGTAGAGCAGGTCGCCGACGTAGCCGCCCTGCATGACGTCGGCGTCCATCTCCAACCGCTGCCCAAGCTCGACGGTATCGCGCATGGTGTTGAAGACGTAGATAGAGATCATCGCGCGCAGCGGGCCGCCGGAGAGGGGGTTGCCCCATGGCATCATGCCCTCGCGCACCACCGGGTCAGTGTCGGGCATATCGCGCTCGCCGAAGGTGACGGTATTGACGTAGCTGCGGGTCGCTTCGCCCTTCGTGAGCGAGACCCAGTCGAAGGCGACTTCACCCTTGCGCGCCGTGTTGTAGATATAAAGCCGCGCCACGGCGTTCGGGGCCTTGAACGTGCGGCCGACCTCAGTGTACTCCTCATCAACGGGGCTGCGCCAGATCAGCGGCATCTCGCGGACAGGCCGATCCTCCCCGTGCAAAAGCAGCACGCCGGCAGTGCCGCCACCGCTGCCACGGGCACTGAAGCTGATTGTGTAGGTCTCGTCGGGTTCGAGGGTCACGTCCTGAGTTGCGAGCACGTAGGTGTCACCGACGGAGACGAGGGCATTGTTGCCGCCCATGAAGACAATCTCCTGCAACGTTGCCCGCTCGGCGGAGGTGCTCCACCCATCGGGAATGCCATCGCCATCCTCATCGAGGTCAAAGCCGGGGTTGGTGAGTAGCTGGCCCTCGACGGGATATGCGACTGCCGGGGCAGCCATCATGGGGATGAGCAGCAGCACGGCGACAGATGCTTGAAGTGCGCCTCTCATCACACTCTCTCCTTCACCGCGTCGTGATGAGTGACTGTGCGCCGGTTGGCGAGGCGATTCCTTCCAGGCGGGCGACTATCGCGGCGGCTGCTGCTGAGAAGCCTGACCGCCTCTGCTCCTGCCGACGCGCCGGAAGAAGGACGCGCCGACCAGTGTGATGAGGTAAAGTGCGCCGGTGAGCAGGATGATCGTGGCGCCGGCGGGGAGGTTCGCGCTGTAACTGACGCCGAGGCCGACGGTGGTCAGCAGCGCGATGATGATGGCCGCCAACACCATCGTCTGGGCGATTGACCGCGATAGCCGGCCTGCGATCGCGATCGGCAGCGTCAATAGCGCAATGACCATCACCAGCCCGACGACCGTCACCAGCAACACAACCGTCAGCGCGACCATGCACAGCAGCAGCAGGTAGAAGGCCTCGACATTGATCCCGCGCATGCGCGCGAATTCCTCGTCGAACGAGATGGCGAGGAGTTGCTGATAGAAGATGATCCCGAGGGCGACGACCACGAGGTCGAGCGCCGCAATGAGCCACAGGCTCCCGGGCGTGACCATCAGGATGTTGCCGAAGAGGTAGCTCATGAGGTCCTCGGCGTAGCCGGGTGTGCGCGCGATGAAGAGCACGCCGACGGCCATGCCGATCGCCCAGATCGCGCTGATGGCTGTATCCTCGCTCTCCCGCCACCTGAGGCTGACGAAGCCGATCACCAGCGCGGCAAGCAGCGCCGCCACGACGGCGCCGTAGAGCGGATGAAGCCACTCCCACTCCATCACCGTCTGCAGGTAGCGCGCCGCGCCGAGCCCACCGAGCACGCTATGAGCGATACCGCCCGCGATGTAGGTAATCCGCCGGGCCGACACCCAACTGCCGACAACGCCGCATGCGACGCTGGCGAGCAGCCCGGCAGCGAGCGCGTACTGCAGGAACGCGTGCTCCCCCACAGCCCTCAAAAAGTCACTCACAGCAGCCTCCACCACCATTTCGGTCATGTCGCACCAGCCGCAACTCCCGCCCGTAGAGCTCCTCCAGAAGCTCTCCGCTGATCTGCCCCATCTCCGACGTGGGGTGCCGCCGCACCCGCCTATTCACGCACAGCACACTCTGCACCACGCCAGACACAAAGCCAAGGTCGTGGGTGATCAGCACAACCGTCATGCGCTCATTGAGCTCGCGCAGCAGGTCGTAGATCTCACCCTCCGCCGCCGCATCGAGGCTCGCGGTGGGCTCATCGAGCATCAGTATCTCAGGATCAGTGGCCAGCGCGCGGGCGATCAGTACCCGCTGTTGCTGCCCGGCGGAAGTATCGCCGAAGCGCCGGTCGATCAGCTCGCTGACGGACACCTGTTCAAGCGCCTCGCGTGCGCGCTCGCGCAGGTGCGCCGTCCGTGGCCCGAGGTTCCTGTCCACAGCGAGGCGCCCCATCATCACGACATCGCCCACAGTGATCGGCAGGCGGCGGTTGTAGCTGAAGCTCTGAGGCACGTAGCCGATTCGGCGAGAGACCTCATGGGGCGGCCTCCCGAGCACCCGTACCTGTCCGCGGTCGGGGCGAAGTAGTCCGAGCATCAGCTTCAGTAGCGTGGTCTTGCCCCCGCCGTTGGGGCCGACGATCCCGGTGAAATCCCCCCGAGGTATGTACACATCAACGTCCTCAAGCACCGCCCTGCCGTCGTAAGAGAAGCTTACATCCTGCATCTCAACGGCCGGCGCCTCAATCTTCACGCTCATCCTCTGCCGCCTCCAACGCCTCCGCCACTTCGCGCGCCATCCGGAGGTGATTGTCCAGGTAATCGCGTGCCAGCGGGTCGATCCGCACGATCTCGGCGCCAATTTCCTTCGCCACGGCCTCCGCTGAAGCTGTCGCGAACTCAGGCTGCACGAAGATGGCGCGCGCCTCAAGCCACTTCGCGTCGTCAATTACCCGCTCCAACTCCCGTGGCGCAGGCTCGCGCCCCTCCAGCTCGATCGCAACCTGCTCCAGCCCGTATGCATCCGCGAAGTAGCCGAAGGCCGGGTGGAAGACGACCATCGCTCGGCCGCGAACCGGCGCGAGCATCTCGGCAGCCTGCCGCCGCACCGCTTCAAGCTCCTCCAGCAGCACCTCCAGTGCCGCGTTATACTGCGGCTGCCCCTCCGGGTCCAGCCGCGCAAGCTCGCGCTGGATCGTACGCGCCTGCTCTGCCGCAAGTCTCGGATCAAGCCACGTATGCGGGTCCTCACGCCCACGGCTATGACCATGGCCACCGTGTTCGGATATCTGCCTGAGCTGTATCCCCTCGCGCAGGTCAACAATGTTCTTGCCCGGCATGGAGCTTCGAACGCGGCTGAGCAGCGCGTCCTCGAAGGGCACCCCGATGCGGAAGTACACGTCCGCGCTATCAAGCTGGGCGATCTGCGACGGGGTCGGCTCATAGGTCGCGGGCGACTGCCCCGGGCCGACCAGCACCACCACAGAGACACGCTCGCCGCCGATCCGCTCGACGAAGAACGCCTGCGGCGGGATGCTGACGCACACGGATATTGGTGCGGCTTCTATCGCAGGCTCGTTAGTTGGCGATTGGTCTTCAGGCCTGGTGCAGCCGTAGATGAGGCAGAGCGATAGCAGGGCGAACAATACAGGCACTGACCGAAGCTTCAATCGTTCTCCCCCTCGATGTCCACCGTATCAATCAGGCGCCGCAGCAGGTCCTCATCCGCGGCGGCCTCCTCCTCAACGTCATATGCCTCCTCAAGCTTGCGCACGAGCGCAGCGAACTCCTCACTGCTCGCGACAGCTTCTTTCAGCTTCATGTCCGCCAGTTCTACCGAAGCATCGAGGTCCGAGAGGTCGAGGCCGATGCCCAGGATCCGATCAAGCGTAGCCACCATCCGCCTGATGCTCCGAGGGTAGGTGACGATCTCGAGGAACGGATAGTGAGGTATCTCCACCACCAGGCTGCGCAGCGCGATGCCCAACTCGACCGAATGATACGACAGCGCCGTGATCACGCTCGAGGGCCCCGCGTACGTTGTCGGCAGCAGCTCCACACCGTCAATCTCACCGAGCAGCTTCTCGTCGGCCACGGAGACCCTCACGCGCGGCTCCCTGGTGTGCGGGATCGGGCTGGCGACACTGCCGACGAAGTAGATGTCGGTGATCTCCAACTCATCGCACAGTGCGAAGATGCAGTCACACCATGCGCCCCAGCGGATATGTGGCTCCTCACCTGAGAAGAGAATCAACCCGGCCTCGGGCGCCGCCCAGAAGTAGTTCGCCGGGTAGTCGAGGCTGGTGATCAGTCCATCCTCGATCGTGACATGTGGACGGAATGCCGCGGCGTAATCCATGGGGTTCAGCGGGTGAACGATTGTGTGCCCGTCATCGAACTGCACCGTGATGGGTGTGCCCGCCGCCGGGAAGTGGTAGATGTAGAAATCCATCGGGTCGATCTCAGCGATGTTCGTCGCTGCCAAACGTTCCCGCAGGTAGCCGAGGGTGGCGGTGGAGACCATCCCGCCGTCCATCCAGCCGCTCAGGCCGATGACCAGCGTGGGCCGCTCCACTTCCGGCCATTCGTCAATTATCAGTTCCGTCGCGCGCTGCATGTTTGCGTCAGTGTCACGGTTCATCTTCAATCACCGATGCTTCCTTCAGCCTCCAGGCAACACTCTCCTCCTCCCGAGCGCACCCTGCCGAAACATTGGCCGCGCCGGATGAATGTAACAGCGGCACCCGCGGCGAAAGAGGCCCTCGCGGGTGTGACGAGCAGCGCCCGCGGCGCCTCCGACAACTCAGCCAGGAGGGCTCACAGCATGACGGACACGGCTATCAGGCAGGCCACCGATATCATCGCTCAGGCACGCCATGAGGCGCTGCTCGATCTCCCATCAGCAGTCCTCACGCGGATGCGGGATGAGGCGGCGACTGGACGGGCGGCTCTCGCTGAGAGGATCGCGCGCATGGGCACCGACCTCGCAGATGCCCGCGCCGAGGGGCGCTGGGGCGACATGCGCAGGACCCGAGAACAGATACTCGGACTCCACGAGGACCTCGAGGAGGTGCAGGAGAGCCTGCGGCGTCTCGAGAACGCGCGGCAGGAGGTGCTGCTGCGCGAGCGCCTCGTGACCCGCCTCGGCAGCGTCCGTCGAGTGCGGATTCTTGAGGGCACTATCGTGGCGCTGATAGTCGCGGTGATGGCGATTCTCTGGGTGGAGAGCGCCTACCCGCTAACCTCCGGCGAGGCCAACGCACTGGTCATCGCCGACACACTCATATGCGGCGTCTTCCTTGGCGAGTTCTTCTGGCGGATGCGCCTCGCCGATTCAAAGGCTTGGTACTGGCGGCGCTACTGGCTCGATTTCGTCGCCTCTCTGCCACTCGCGGGCGTCCTGCGACTTGGTCGCGTTGCCCGATTGGCCCGCGCCGCGCGTATCGCCCGCCTGGCACGTGCCGCACGCGTGCTGCGTGCGCTGCGAGCGCTGGCCTTCTTCTCGCGCGGCTTCGACAAGATCGCCGCGATCTTCCGCCTGCAGGTCTTCAGCCGGCCACTCGCTTTCACTGCGGGCCTGCTCCTCGTCGGCGGGCTGGTCATATCACGCGCAGAGGGCGATGCTGAGGGTGTGGGCAACTTCTGGGAGGGGCTGTGGTGGAGCTTCACGACGGTGGTTGTCGGCGGCTACGGCGACATTCACAACCCCGTCACCGGACTCGGTCAGATCATCACGGTGCTGCTGGTGATATTCGGCATCATCCTCACCGGCGCGCTGACGGCGGGGCTGGCGAGTGTGCTTCTGGGCGATGACAATGCCGGCATCGAGCGAGCCCAGGTGGTGACGCTGGAGCGCATCGATCAGATGGACGCGCGCATGGAGCGCATCGAGCAACTACTGGCGGACAGGCAGCCGCAACCCGAGCCGCCGGCCACGGAGGCAGGATCCTGATGAAGCCGCTTCGACAACTCATGGTCGCGTTAGTCACCGCGGGGGTGGTGATCATGTCGATGCTGACTGCATACGCGCAGTTGCCTGCCGAAGCAGACGGCCCCCGGACGCTCTACAAGGTCCGCAATATCGAGATCGCGCGCGAGAACGTGGAGCGCTACGAGTGGGCCCGCAAGATCGCCGACGGCTTCACCAGCCGTGTGTCGCTGATAATGGGCAAAGATCGGGCATGGATCGAAGATATGCTGCCGGAGTTGACGCCCGGGGTTTCATACGGGCAGGTATGCCCCAGATGCGTCGGTGAGCAGTGTTCGATGGGTGAAAGCGGCGTTATGCGCTGGAGCGTCAGCAATCCCGATCAACTCACTTGCAAGTACTGCGGCGCGGTCTACCCGGACCCGGAGTTCCCCGAAACCGGCACCCTCACCGCTCCGAAGATGGGCCAGAGCTTCACCTACTACATTCCCGCGGCCGAGGCCGCGCATCCGGAGGATCGCACGGGAGCGCATGCCTACCGCTGGGCAAGCTGGCCGGTGCACGTGAGCTTCAGCGGCCTGATTCGCCTCAATCGCGCGCAATGGGTAGCCGGCCAGGCGCTGCCACTGGCCAAGGCATGGGTTCTCACAGGTGACGCAGAATACGCGGAACGCTGCGCATGGGTGCTCGACGCTCTGGCACAGCGCTACCCCCGCTGGCTGTATCACACCTACTACGGCACCGTGGTGGACCTGCCGCCCGCTGAAGTGGCCGCCGAGTATGGCGCCAACCCTCCCTCCGGCAAGTTCGATCCGGAGGTCCTGCGGACAGCCTTTCCTGAGCATGCGGGCTCACTGAACGCCAAGGGCTTCTGGGGCGCGGGGCGACTCCACGCCGGCGTCGGTGGCGAGGGGAGTTTCCTGCTCAATTGCACCGTTGCGTACGACCTGATCCGCGAAGCTGTGTATGAAGACGGGACGCCGGTGCTGACGGCCGAGATGCACGAGCGGATAACGCGTGATCTCATCGAGGCAGGCTGCAGCGATCTGGAGAACTACGCGCGTATAGACAACAAGTGCGGGCCCGGACGCGCCCTCAGCGCGGCGGTGGGGCAACTCTTCGAGCAGCCCCAGCGGGTGCGCAGGGGCCTTGAGGGCCTCACCACGCTGCTGGAGCAGTGCTTCCACTTCGACGGCTTCTGCATGGAGTCACCATCTTACTCCAGCATGCACCTCGGCGGGCTGTACGAGATACCCGACCTGATCGCAGG
>JAAYJW010000374.1 GCA_012522765.1 candidate division WS1 bacterium
CGCACGATCTCCGGCGGGCGGAAGCTAACGCTCCATGCGAAGGCGATCATCCACACGACGCCGCACACTACCAGCGCGAGCGCTGCGAGCCACGGCCGGAGCAATACCCCTCACCTCAACCTATTCCGCGGGCCACATTCGGTGCAGGATGACGCTGACATCGCCGGGGAACTCTCCCGCGGCCTCAAGTACGACCGTATTGTCTCCCTCGATCAGATCGAAGGCCTCCGAAGCGACGGAGACCGCTTCCCCCGCCACCATCCCCACCGGCCAGAACGTTGCGCCGCTCGGGCCGTCGAAGCTGACCGCCTGTCCCGGCTCCAGCGTCACCGGAAGCTCCACCCGCCGCCCATTCACCACCAGCGTGGGGTTGACCAGGTTCATCGTCTCGGCGGTGTCGGGGATGGCGCGAACGTCGTCTATCATCAGCCGAACCGTTGCACCGCGCGAGATGTTGTTCAGGCACATGACCATGTACTCAATCTGCGATGGATCGAAGCCCGAGCCCGGCACCAGCGGGAACGTGTGCAGGCTCCAGCCGCTGAAGTCCACCGTGATGAGCTTCTCCGCGTAGCGACCATTCACATCCCACAGCTGCACGCGGATGATCTCGTGCAGGGCGTCGCCATGCACCCACATGCCGAGGGCCGAATACGCGCTCAGGTCCAGCAGCGGCTCGAAGCGCCGGCCGATGCCGCTCCAGGCGTTCTGCGGGGCCGTATTCTCTGCCGTCCACAGCAGCGCATTACCGCCGAGCTTCGCCTCATCTGCCGCGCCGATCTCCTGCGTCACACCGGCCATCACCGGGCCCGTGTCGCTGAGCATCTTCATTCCGCCTCGGACATACTGCTCGAACTGATTGGTATCCGATGGTAACCACTGAGAGGTCTCGCTGAAGTCCTCGATCGTCAGCGCGGCCTCCTCTTCGTAGGCGCCTGCGGCAACAGCTTCATTTCCGCGCACGATCTCCACCCCCAGCACCGCCGGCCGGTCACTCGCGATGCTCCACCGGTTGCGCTCGCCATCGAGCACGTCCACCCGTCGCGGCTCCTCATAGACTGCCCGGTAGAGCGAGAAGTCGCCATCGTCCTCAAAGAGCCGGAAGTCCTGCCCCGGTTCGAGCATCTGCTGGCGGACCTCCGGCGAGGGATAGCCGGCAAGCCGCGCCCGTTCATAGCGCGCGAGCATATCGAAGGTCTTCCGCGCCATCGGCAGCGACTCGAGCGAGGCGCGAGCGGTCTCGATGGAGATCGAGCCGCCGAGGCCCAGCGCCTTCGCACGGACGTACTCAATCTGATCGGGGCGCACATCGTGGAACATGTAGTACCAGCCGATGTCCGAGCGCGTCCAGTTCGCCGCCTGGTTCATGATTCCGGGCCAGCGGCCGTCGAGGTAGCCCTTGATGTCGCCATGGCCGTCCGCCGATGCACTGCGCGGGACGATGTGCCAGAGAAGGTTCGTGCCGGTCCCGTTGGAGGTCTGGTAGAGCACGTCGTGGTCGAACTTGCGATAGTAGTCGAGGTGCATCTTGTTCAGGTAGTACCACTGGTCGTAGTAGGGCACATTGGCGCCCTCGCTGGCGTCGAAGTAGACCATGTCGAGGTCGAGATCATTGACGATCTCCGCGAAGTTGGTGGTGAGCTGATCGGCAAGTTCGCCATCGGGCTGCGCCGCGAAGAAGCCCCACTGCTTGAGCATTCCACGCACGGGGACGCCCGCGTCATGCGCCGCCGCTACCGTCCCGGCCGCACCGCGCACACAGCCGGTGAAGCGGAAGGGCGGGCCGACCTCTTCCGCAGCATAGTCAATCAGCTCATCGCCGATACGGAGGGTGTTGCCGGGGAAGGCCCGGCTGCGCCATTGCTCCGGCGGCCAGTTAGCGGGCTGCTCGGCGAGGGTGATGGTCGTCGCCTCGGCATCTATCGCCTCAGCCAGCGCCGGCAGTTCGACGTACGCAAGCTCCTCGTGCGGCACCGGCGTCACCCACGGATCGTTGGCCGAGATTGTGGGGCCGAAGAGATGGACGCCGCCATGCAGCCCCGCCTCGCGGATCATGCCGAAGCTGCGCCGAAGGCTCTCCATCCCGTCCGGATAGCTGTCCGTGTTGATCTCATAGTGACCATGCGTCTTCAGCCAGTCGTTCTTGAGCAGGATGATCGTCCCGAAGCCGCCGAGCTTCGCGTACTCGATCAGCGTGGGGATGTCCGCCTCGGTGGTGCGGGTGGCGAAGAGGTATGACTCACGGGCGAAGTCAGAGAAACGCATCCACTGGTCGCCGTACATCGGACTGGGCAGATCGTTGGCGCGCTCAGTGTCCATCACGGCCGCCTCGAAGCCATCGCGCGGGGAGGCGATGATCGCGAAGCGCGCGCCCTCCATCCCGTGCGCAGCCGTGCAGCGACTGCGCAGGCTCCAGCCGCTCTCACCGCGGGCGGCAGGGACGTTGTGCGTGTTGATGGTCACCCCGTGCAGCGCCACGCCAAAGTCGTCGTCATAGACTGCATTGAATGCGGCGGCCACCGTGGCGAGCTTGCGCAGTGGCAGGTCTATCACCAGCGCTTCCACGTCATCAGGCTGCACCTGCGCGACTTCGAGCAGTATGTGGCTGTCACGCTCCTCAATGCGCAGCGCCACCTGCACCTCTGGATCGAGGAACTGCGCGCGGAGCATGTCGCCCTCGCGGGTGAGCGAATGAAGCGGGACCTCCTGCCCTGATCGGACAACCTGCAGCACCCGCACCGGCACCTCATCGAGCGCATACTCGGCCCCGGTGGCTTTGTCGGCAACCGACATCAGCCGCCCATCGCCGCCGATCGTCAGCCGCACCAGCGGGTTCTCCAGCACCACGTCGGGGCCTGCGTCGAGTCCCGCGGGGAGATCAAGTGGCTCGACGCGCAGATCGTCAATGTCCACCTCATGCCCTCCTGAGACGGCAATCGCGACACCGGCATGCGCGAAATCCTCGGCCTCCGGGCGGTAGTAGCCGAAGACCTCGGTCCATTCGGAAGGGGCGGTGGCTCGCGCCACCAGCGGCGCGGACATCTGCCGCCCGTCGTAGTACTCGTACATGTAGATACCGGCCGCGCCGCCACGGATATGCGCCGAGATGCGGTACCACTGCCCGACCTCGAAGTCCTCGCGGATCTGGTAGACGTGGCTTGAGTCGCCCTCGGGGGCCGCGACACGGAGGTAGTATGCGCC
>JAAYJW010000047.1 GCA_012522765.1 candidate division WS1 bacterium
CCCGCGAACGACCGCGTCGCTTCGCGCCGCCCCTCGCGAGGGCGCGAGGGCCACAACAACGCGGCGGGGTACAAGCCCCCGCCCTACAACGACACCCCCCGCACACCTCCCCGGAGTCCAGGCGCCCTCGCCTGGACAAGTACCGCGTCCCGCTGCAGCCCTATTCCCCCTTCAGCCACACCGGCGACGACCACGCCTCCTCGCCATCCTCCTGGATCACGTGCAGGTAAAGCCACGTCCCCTCCCCCACCGGCTCGGGGTCATCCCACTCAAGCTTCGCATCCAGCCCCTCGACCGGCTCGCTCCAGACGATCTCCCCGTCGCGGATGACCTCCAGCCGCAGCAGATCGCGCACTCCATGCACCCGCGCCCGCACCTGCGCCTCATCCGCCTCACCCTCCTCCCCCATCGGCACCCCCGACACCTCAAACTCCAGCAGGATCCGCGCGCCCGTCGTAGCCCACGTCCGCCGCTCGCGCAGCGCATCAATCAGATGCCGCCGCCGAAGCTCCGGCATCAGCGCCGCTGTCAGCCCGCAGCGGTAGCGCAATATCCGCGCGAAGCCGTGCAGCGCGCTCCCCTGCCCCTGCGGGTCATCCGGTGTCCAGCCGCTCTTGCCCTCATGGCAGTCGCCCCCGCCGGTGAAGCCGAGTTTCGCGCCCGCGTTGAGCCACGCGTCTGCCGGCAGCGGGTTCGCGCCCGGAAACAGCGGCGCCTTCGGCGAGCCCAGCCTGTCGCTCGCACCCCACATCGAGTAGATCTCAATGAAGCGCTCAATGCTCGCGTCATGGTGCTCCATGCGGCCGTTGGCGCCCGTGTGATGCGGCCCGGCAACTACTTCCTCCGAGCCGTGGAAGTGATCGTAGACCACGTCGAGCGTGCTCTCCGGCTCACACATCCCACGGAACAGCCGCAGCCGCTTTCCGCGCGCATAAATGCAGCGGTGCCCCTGCTTGCCCGCCCACTCGTAGCCGAGCAGCGTCACGAAGTCGCCGCGCTCGTTGTGGGTGTTGATGACATCCTGCATCCACTCCCACTCGTTATCTGTGAAGTAGCAGGCGTGATCGGCGATCGCCGCGAAATCCTGCCCGCCCTCATCGCGCGCATGCACGAACGCCTCCGCAAAGCCGCCGCTGCCATCGCTCATCTCGGTATGCCCGTGGATCTCCCCCCAGTAGACGTTCATCCGCTCGTCATCCTTCTCCAGCACCACCATCGGATTGCTCTGCGCCAGCATCTCCCCCGTCGCGGTATCCCACGCCCGCACACGATAGAGCCCCGGCTCGACCTTCCCGAGCGCCATCCGGAAGCGATGCGGGGCCTCGAACCACCCGCGCGGAATGCCAAGCTCCCTCTCCCCCGCCTTATCCACGATCGTCAGCCGCACGCGTGCAGGGATTCCCCGCGCATCCGGCACGTTCCGGAAGCGGTCGGTGAAGACACCGCGCAGGAAGACCTTCTCATCCGCATGAACCCTGCCCGGAAGCATCAGGTGCAGGCGCTCCGCGGGCCCGGCGACCGTCTCGAAGCTGTGGCTGTGCTCGGGCAGAAGCTCCACCCAGCGCCGGCGCTCATCCACCGCCACCGCAGCGGCCAGCGGCGCGAGATGCGCGAACCACAGCGGCCGCTCGACGGCATTCCGCTGCCAGGGGAAGATGTACATCTCGTCGGTCTGATACCGCACCACCAGCCGCCCCTCCGCCTCCAGTCGCCCCTCGAGCAGGCAGATGATGTCCACCTGCTCGTGCGACTCCTCGGAGAGGTCGAGCGACTCGATCGCCACCGGCACTGTGCAGCCATCCTGTTGCATCGCCTGCACCGAGACATAGCCCGGCGCCTGCGGATCTCGGTCCTGCGGCACGGAGAACGCTCGCGGCACCGCGAACCGCACTCGCGCGCCCTCCGGCAGCCCCTGCGTACCGGGCGTGTAGGTGGCCTCGAAGCGCGTGCTCTCCCCCACCTCGGCCCGCGAGGGCGTCAGCACAGTCCGCCCGGCGTCGCGCCTGCTGACGCCGAAGATCGCCTGCTCGACCTCGGCGAGTGAGCCGCCTGCGCGGTAGTCGATCTCGCGCGTGAAGAGCAGCTTCGACCGCTGCGCCTCGCGCATCGTCATGCCCTCGATCCGAAGCTGGCCGAAGCGCGCGTCGAGGCTGTCGGTGGTGCCGAGATCGAGCCACCGCAGTCCGTCCTCGCTCTCCCCCACCTCGCCGGTGGGCCGGAACTCATGCTCGTCAACACGCACGATCGGCTCCTCCGCCTCCGTGAGCACCCACAGCCGCATGGTCTGCCCGCGGAAGCACTGGAGGAAGATCACCATGTCAACGAAGCTTCGGCCGGGATATGCGGCGGCCCGATCGAGGCTCAGAATTCGATCAACTTTCACGCCCGTCACCAACCCTCGCCCGTCTGGTAGTGCATTAACGTTCGCACTGTGCGACTTCCCTGTACCATCGCCTGTGCCCTCCCAACGACCAACGCCGCCGTTGCCTTTCCTCCCCCCTCGTCCCGCCCCACTTCGCGGAGCGGAGTGCAGGGAGAGGAAGACCGAGGGGGTGAGGCCCGCCGTTGCCCAGTCGTATGGAGCGGAGGGGCTTCATCCGCTCCGACAAAGGCGCCTCCCCCGCTTCGCCCGGCACGACGCACGGGCGAGGGCGCCCGTGCCACATGAACGACAACGACACCCCCACGCACACCTCCCAGGAGTCCAGGCGCCCTCGCCTGGACGCGTTCCGCCAGCCACTCCTCCCCCGCACCGTC
>JAAYJW010000375.1 GCA_012522765.1 candidate division WS1 bacterium
AGTATCTCATTGAGAGCCTCCGCCGCCCGCCGTGCCGGTGCATCCTCCACTGCCTCCGCGGTCCCGACCATCCCCACCACACGGACATCGTCCGTGGAGGCGGCCTCAAGCAGCGTATCGAGGTTCTCCTTCGCCTCATTATTCTGCACGGTGCCCTCGACCACCACCAGCGAGTCGGACACCACCTCTACGTTGAGGTTGGGGCTGAGGGAATTGCGCAGATCGCGCGCAATCGCCTCCGCCAACTGGACGCCGACCACGGTCACCGCGAAATTGTGCAGGCCGTCCTTGTCCCACACGTAGATCATCGTGTGTTCCTGGTCGCGTGGCACTTCAGGCCTGGCGACAACCATAAGCTCATTGGCCGACATCACGGTGATGTTGGCAACATCCGGATGCACCACCGCCGCGCGCCGCATCTGATTGAACTTCAGAATGATGCTGCGCCCGTGCTCGAGGATGAGCGTCTGCGATGTCCCCGGCCGCGTGTTGTCAAAGTCCCTGTGCGGGTTCTCGAAGTACTGTGCCGCCACCGGAACTACGAGGGTCGTGGTGGCAACAACTACCAGCAGCGCCATGATCGTGCTGAAAAGTCTGCTCTTCATCTGCTGCACCTCCTGACCCCCATATGCGGCCTGGGGTGCCAGAATGCTGCGTGTTGTGCTGCGATTGCTATTGCGATGATCGGGCGGTCATGCCCGGGCGTTGCTCTTCAGTTTACGGTGTCCTGAGCCGGCGTGTCGTGCCGCTGATCTCTCCCCTTGCGACTAGTCTGCCGGAACCAGTTCGCGCTCGGTGCCGCGGATGACCTCGATGGTGCGCGGCTCCTCCTCACGCGGCGCCGGTGCCGGTTGTGCCGACGGCGCCGGTGCTGGCTGAGCGGCAGGCGGCTGCTGCATGCCGGGAGCGCCCCATCCGGGATACATCATCGGTGGCGTCTCCGGGGCCGCTTCTTCGTCCTCGCCATTCGACGGCGGCTCCATCCCCATCAGCGCCCAGTCGCTCTGGCCGGTGAGGGAGATCATACTCTCATCCTCCCGAGGCCGCAGCGCCAGATGGACCGCGCCCTTGAAGGCCGACAGCAGCAGACTCTGCGCCTGATCGGGTGAGACCGCAAGCGTCGCGCTCCTCACCTGCTCGACCGCGGGCGCCTCGGTAGCCTGACCCGACGGCTGGTCGCTGGGCTGTCCGGTCTGTGCCGCGGGCCGGGTGGTCTGCTCGTTCATCGCGAGCACCTCGACGTTCTGGAGGATCGTCTTGGTGATCGCGACCTCGCCCTGCTGGAAGGTCGTGAGCACATCCACCCGGTCGCCGGGGTAGACGAAGCCGCCCACGCCGCTGATCGGGTCGAGGGCGACGGTCACAGCTCGCATCCCCTGCGGGATGATGAAGGTGAGGCCCTGTGCCGCGGTACGCGGGCCGACGTGGGCGCTTGTGATAGCAGTCCCCGCGCTGATGGGCATCTGGGCGACAAGCCCGATGGCCGACTGCGGATCGGTTATCACGCCCGCCGGCGCGGCCTGCGTGTTCATCTCCGATGTGCTCAGCGCATCGGCCGTGATCGTTTCGTAGGCCGCGATATCTCGGGCCGCCACGATGACCGTAATGTTCTCAGGTTCGGCCACTTCCGGCGTGCCCGCCTGCTGGCTGAGCACGAAGTAGACGAGGCCTGCGACGATCAGGGCGATGATCGCCGCCACCGCAAATGCCTGCGTTCTGGTAAGCCTCAATTTCAGCACCCCTTGCTGTGACGTCTGCCGCGATTACTGGTGCAACTGCCTCAATGACCGGGCGCGCCTCCGTGCGCCCCGCCTATCATTGCCACTAACTTGCGGAGTCAAACCCCGCGTCTACCCTGCTATGCAGCTTCGGCATCCTATCGCACGAGTATAACCCTGCGCCCACTCACCCCGCCCCAGCCATACTCCTCGTGCGGAATGAAGCTCGATGATGAACCGTTTACCGTTATGGTCCGGGCGCAGAGCCCTCCGTTGTAAACCTCTTGATGCGCCCCATTATACGTGATGGGCCCGTTGGGCGCGAACACAATTCCTTCGGTCCGCTGGCGCGCGCCGTTGTAGGTGATCCCGGCCGCACCCTCGGCCATGCAGAACAGACCGTCGCAGTCGCGGTTAAATGAGCACTCCTTGAGCGCGCTGTTGAAGTAGGCCCCCTCCCGGGTTATGAACGTGCACTCGTCGAGGTCAATCTGCGCGCCGTTAACATAGATGTTGCCCTCGACCATGAAAATGCAGTTGTGCGCCTCAAAGAAAGCTCCGTTGATCGCCAGATCCCCGCCCACCATGAAGGTGGAATCTCTGGCCGTGAACGACGAACCGCTGACCACCAGACTCTGCTGTACCAACCAGTCACCAGTCGGCAGCGTCCCACCGGCCCCGACGTAGCTCGCCTGACCAACAACATAGTCGTAGGGCCCGCTGTTGTAGTAGTCGTTCCAGTCGTAGTCGATCGGATAGGGCTCGATCTCGCCCTCGACAGTATCCTCGATCTCCTGGTGCGCACCATTGATGACGCACTGGTTGCGGTAGGAGATGACTCCGGTCACCGTCTGGTGCGAACCGTTCACCACCACGCCGGTGTTAGAGTGGACGGTGCCGTCTACGAATAGCGACGAGCCGTTGATCGAGACGCCCCACAGGTTCGGCGCACTCTCCGCGGCGAAGAAGATGCCGCCAGAGCCGCCGCCTGCCTCAGAATCCGTCAGGACTGCCGTGGCCGACCGGACCACGGTCGCCCCTTCTATCGCGAAGATGCGCGCAAACGCATACTCCACGCGGCAGCGGCCGGTAACCTGGCAGGAATGCTCGCCCGCCTGCAGGGTACCGTAGCCCTCGATATTCGCGCCCTGGTTTTGAAAGACCACATCCTCATATGTAACTGTTGTGGCGAACGCCGGCGTTTCGGCGTTATTGGCCATGACCAGGCTCTGCAGTCGGAACCTGGCGTCATCAGTCTCAGGCAGACGTGCCGCTCCTGCAAGAGCGGCCGCATCTACAACATCCTGCACACGCTGGGCGGCCGCGATGAGACTGCCTATGTCTACGACGAGCGCGGCTATCCCGAGCAACCCCAGCAGAGCCACAACCATCCACGCCCCGACGACCCCACCACGTCTCGCCCTCGTGCTGTGGCGCAACATGACGTTTCCCCCCTCCCCGTCAGATCGGACAATCCCCGCGATGGCCTTCTATTGCATCAGCGAGGTCGTAAAGATCCCGGTGTTACTCTGGAGCTGGCTGTTTGGATCTCCACCCGGCATGTCGAACTCGATGAAGCGGCCCCAGATCTCCTTCTGTCCCTGGTTGATTCCCTCGAGCCAGAACGCCCCGAAATTCTCGATGTTGAATGCCGCGTTGCTGCCGGTATCTCCGATGTAGGTCACCAGCGGCACGAGCATGATGCGCGGGTTGTCCGGGTGGTAGTTGGTGAAAGTGTCTGACGCCCACTTGCCCGTTGTCCCGCGCTCCATCCGCGATTTGCCCTGGTCATCCACCAGCGCTCTCTTGAAGTTACCTACATTGACACCAGTCTTTGCAAAGACGGTGCTGTTGACCATCACGAATGAGGTTTCGAGGTCCTGGGCCGTCAGCCCGTACGCCTGCAGGAGCTTGAACCAGTCCGCCGTGCAGCCGGGCGGCTCCTGAAGGAAGCCGAACGAGCCGGGGATCTCAGAGTAGTGGGGCCCATCGGCCATCAGCATGTTGATCTGCTGCCCGTAGTTGAGAGGCGTGTTGTGGGCAATCCACATGGTGCAGATCGGAATACCCTCGACCGGGGCCCGCACGACGGCAGCGGACCGGTGGGCGGTCGTGCCGTTGAGACCCAGCAAACGCGCGAAGCTGAACTCGACCGGGGCATGCACCGTCACGTTCATGGCGTGCGCATAGGGGCCGAGTGTGGTTTCGCCAAGCACAGTGCCGGGGGGGTGGAAGGTGACGTCGGCGCTGCTGCACTCCGTCGGCCAGCCGGTGGCGTCGCTGTTATTGCTGCTCGCTACGCGTAGAGCGGCCGTTCTGGCTGAAGCCTCGTAGGGCAACTGCGTGGCCGCGGCGAGTGCGGCACCATCGGCGACATCCTGGCAGCGCTGTGCGGCGATCACAAGCTGGCCGAGGTCGATCGCCATTGCTGCAGCGCCCGCAAGCGCCAGCATGGCCGCGACCACCCACGCGCCCGCCAGTCCCGATCTCCTGTTTGATCTCCTCAGTGTTCTCCGCTGCATCGATCCCGCCTCCGTTGTTCGCCGAAGCCTGGCTCGGCTGTCATCCGTGGCGTGACCGCGCACCTGCCGCGCGACCGGCGATCCGGTGGTGTGGCGACCCGGATTGCTGCTGGCCGACCGGTGGGACGTTGCGCCTGGAGAAGCTGGAGCGATCTGGCGGCCACATAAGGCCGCCACAGCGGGGTAGCTCTGCCGCAGCCTAAGTGTGCGCGGCAGAGCGAGGAACGACGGAAAGGAG
Source organism: candidate division WS1 bacterium (assembly GCA_012522765.1). GTDB lineage: Bacteria > Armatimonadota > Zipacnadia > Zipacnadales > UBA5352 > UBA5352. The sequence goes on from JAAYJW010000375.1 coordinate 4,479, forward strand.
AACACAACATCGGTGGCCAGCCGCCAGGGGGAGACCGTGCCACAGCGTCGCGACACGTTCCTTCGCCCGGCGGAACCACCGACGGATGCGGGTATGCAGCGCCTGTGAGTAGTTGGCTTCATTACTTCCGACCCTGGTGTAGTGAAGACTGCGATCTCTGGCTGCTCTGTTCTGTGATGGCTCAGACGCCCATCTGCCTGATCCCTGCGTGAAGCCTACTCGTTCACATACCATTATACCTGCACCCGCCGTCAAAGGCAAGGCATTTGCGCCATCAACGGGTCACATTTTGCAGATGACCCCCGTGGCGCGTCCGCATGCAATTGCCCAATTCCTCACCGTCGCCCCCGTCTGTAGCTTCTCGGCAACGGCCATCGGGCCGGTCTGTCGCCGGCCGCACAAGCCCATCATCGGGCCATGGTGGCGGCCACTTACTCTCGCTGCATCACAATAGCTGTGTGGAGCGTAATCGTTCCATTCTCCGGGTCATCCGCCAGCCCCGCGAAGAGCCCGCCGGTCACGAGCTGGTGCGGGTAGGCCATGGTGATTCGGATCTGATCGCTCTGCCTGGCGTTGTTCTCGCTGCCGTCGGTCCCGAGCGTCTGCCAGGCACTCCAGGAGCCCGTGTCCTGATTGAAGGACCGGAACTCGTAGGTGGATTCAATGGCAGCGGCATTGATTGTCGGCGCCGCACCGGCTATGCGCGCTGTGATCGTCGCCGGAGACGCGCCTACCGCCGCCGATCGCGCTCCCTCGCGCGCTGCCTGGTTTACGCCGACAAGGTCCTTGACCATCAGTCCGAACTCAATGATCCCGAAGAGCAGGAAGATCAAAAGCGGCGCTACCATCGCGACCTCGACGGTCGTGGCTCCGCGCCTCCTGATTGTCCTGAGCCTGCTCGTCATCTTGGTTCACCTCCCGAGACATACACCGGGAAGCGGTCTTCAGGGTCCCTGCTACGGCTGTTGCCCGGTCGGCAACCTGACCCCGTTGATGCTCACCCATCCAACGTGCGTCGGCACATCATGGTCCGGCCGGCTCAGATTCCCCCGCCGCGCACAAGCCGCACCGCGATCGTTATCAGCGCGCCGGCGCCAAGCGCTATGGCGTAGGGCAGGCGGATCTCGCCGGCGCCATCGGTGATCTCCATGGGCGTCGCAAACGCCGTGCGCATGTATACCGATGTGCCCATCTGCTTGATGATCTTCGCCAGAACCCCGCGACGGATCGCTATCACGATGCTCATGACGCCGCCGATTACCGCCCCGAGCGCGAAAGTCCACGCCATGAAGCCCGGGCCCAGCAGAGCGCCGAACGCCATCAGCAGCTTGATGTCACCGCCGCCGAGAATACGTCCAAGGAAGTTGCTCACCAGCCAGAGCGCGAAGCCAGCGGCGATCCCGCCCAGGCTCAACAGAAAGCCCTCCATGCCGCCCGCAACTGAGTTGAGGGTGAGGCCGAGGAGGGCGAAGGGGACGGTCAGCCAGTTGAATATCTTCCCCCACCGTATGTCGGTGTAGGCGGCGGCCAGTGCAAGGACTACGCTTGCTATGATCAGCACCATGTTCATGGTCGGCCACCCATCGGGAAGAGGCACATCACCTTGCGCCCGCTACCTTCTACATCCCCCTCGACGCGAACTTCTCCTGGATCCAGTGTTCCGGTTGTCGTTGACGACCCTGTTGGGACGAGGTGAGGGAGCAGTCGCCCGCCCCCTCACCTACCGCCGGCTGGACGTCCTGTCTCCTTCAAGCGCCTACGGTATAGACCGATACACTTGTGAGACAGGGAAACCCTCGGCCGGCACGGCTCCATGGGAGCCCATCTACTCGTGACGTCAGCCGGGCGGAGTTCAGGTTCCGGCGTTGGCGATGGTGCCGGACGACGCGTTGACTGTCGTGCCGACCTGCGTGCCGAGACCCTGCCACGCGGCGATACCGGCGACAACGACCAGAGCCAGAAGCAGAGCGTACTCGACTGTCGTCAGACCCTCAGTGTCCTTCCAAAGCTCGCGCATATTGTCCGCCTCCTCACAGCAGTTTGTTTTGGTCGGGTCGGTGAAGCCGGTCTTTGGTGGCGGACGGATCCCGGTGCGACCCCTCTGGATCACTTCCGTCCGACCATAATCTCAACGTTTCCTCAACCGGCCTTGACCCGATGGTGCTACATCAGTATACGTCACAGTTGTTTCCTGTCAAGTGGTTGCTGAAACATCTTCTATCCATCTTTCTATCTCTGCGTGGGCTCTGCTATAGCTCAAGATACGCTCAATGACGCCGGGAGGCCAAGGGCCCCTTGCGTTGCTTGATGTGAGGGAATTGCTCTCGATTGCCTCAAAACTATCGAAAAAAAGTTCATATAAAGGGCTCTCCCGCGTTGAGGAACGTGGCCCGCAGCCCGGAGCTCGGGGCTGGATCGGTCAGTTGCACGGCATCAGTTTGCGTCGCCGGCGTCACGTCGCAGTGGCGCCGCGAAAGTGACACACGCCCGTGGTGGCGCACTTCTCCCGCCCCTCCGGGCAGTGCTGCGGTGGTTGGTAACATCGTCGGGCGCAGTCGCTTAAGTGCACGCGCCGTATCTGCTCGCGCGTGAACTCCGCCGCTATCGGCAGGTCGAGCATCTCATCGAGTGGCCAGTCCTGCAGGGCCTGCTGCAGTCGCTGCCGCGCGGAGCGCCAGCGGCCGGCCACCGTGGATTCTGGCAGGTGCAGTATCGCCGCCACTTCGCTGAGCGAGTAGCCCCACAGATGCAGGCGCGCCACCTCTCGCTGCTTGCGGGTGGGCAGGTCGGCGGCGATGATGATGCGCGCAATCAGCGCCTGCAGCGAAGGTGCGGTGATCTCCGAGGGAGCGGCTCTTAGCTCCGCCTCGATCCGGGCGGGGCCATAGGGGTCGTCGAGCGATACGATCTTTTGTGTCACATGCTCGAGTTCGTGTCGGCAGGGGTACTCAGCGTCCGGTTCGGCGATACGAAGCAGCAGGTCCGCCAGTCGCTCCAGTTCCTCAGGCTCCAGCTTCCCGACGTTGCGTTCGCAGTGGCGCCGCACCTGCAGCAGAATGTCATGGATGTGGATTGCCTCACGCTCGGCGATGATGCTCTTCATCTCTGCGCTCCGGTGATGCGACATGGGTGCCTCCACCGGTTAATGCACGCGGGACGGGTGATTCTTGCATCGATTGATGAAAATGCTGCGGATGGGCTGGCTGGAGAGGGCATAGGGGAGCGGAGAGAGCAGCGGGATGGCCGCACACAGTGGGCCGGTGTGGCGTGCTCCCGGATCCCCGTCAGACCTCGGGAATGCGGGTGGACCGGAAGTCCCGCAGATACGGCGCCACCTGCTCGGCCCACGGTTCGATGCGGCTGAAGTCACATTCCGCCACCGCCACGCCTTCGCCTTCTGCGACCTCCGCCAGCACCTCGCCCCACGGCGCAATGATCGCTGAGCGGCCGACTCCGCCGAGGTAGCCGCCCTCGTCATAGTTGCCGATGACGTTGGCCGACGCGATGAAGACGCCGTTCTCCAGCGCGCGCACCATGCACTGCGCCCGGTAAGCGTCGGAGGCCGGGTAGTGCCACTCGCGGCAGACCTTTGTATCCACCCAGGCGGTTGGGTGGAGGATCAGTCGCGCTCCACCCATCACCAGCGCCCGGATATACTCGGGGAAGATGTAGTCATAGCAGATCGTCAAGCCCGCGGTAGTGAAGCCGAGGTCGAGCAGGCAGGCGCTGTCACCTCTCGCGCAGCCCAGCGCCTCGTTGAGGTAGAGGAACACCTTGCGGTAGACGGCTGCGATCTCGCCGGATGGGCTGCAGGCGACCGCGACATTAAAGGGCTTCCCCTCCGGGTTGGCCTCGGGCATGCCCGCAATGACCCACGCGCCTGCATCCGCGGCGGCCTCGCAGAGGCGCTCCGTCACCGGCCCGGGGATCTGCTGTGCGAGGCGCTCACCGTCTTCTGTCACTCCCGCCAGCGCCATCTCCGGCAGCAGCACAAGCTCGGCGTCCTGTGTGGCGGCATCCGCAATCAGCCTGAGGGCCTTCGAGAGGTTGGCGTCTATGTCGCCCGGCGTCACGCGCATCTGCGCGACTGCTATCCTCGCCATGAAAGTCGCTCCCTTCGCGATGTTGGCGCTCAGTTCGCGATTCGGTGAGGCTTCTCCTTTTCACGCAGGGGAAGGGATGCAGATGGTGGCAGGGAAGAACGCGTCGGAGACTATCAAAGCCGATGCCGCGCGCTCGCGCGCACTGGGGGTCTCTCTATGAGACTGCGCAACATCTGTCTATGCACGATCCTCACCACGCTCGTACTTCTGTCGTGTCTGCCCGCCTTCGCCTACGAGATGAGCGAGCCGTTCTACACGCTCACGGAGAGTTACGTCTCGCCGCACATCGCCTGGGCGAAGCCACTCGCCGGTGGGAAGATCCGCGCGCTCTTCGTGGTCCCGCGGGGCACTGCGCGCGAGGTGATCGAAGTCGCTCAGCGGCTCGATCTCGACTACGACTACGTGATGACGCTCTCGGACACCGAGCTTGGCTGGACCTCCGAGTCGAGCCACTACGCCCTCGCGGAGGGCATCTCGCGTGAGGACATGATCGCTCAGTTGCGCGAGAAGCTGCAGAGCGACTACGACGTCATCATCACCGGGCACGTCAATTGGAGCATGTTCCCGCTTGAGCTGCTGTACATGATGATGGAGAAGGTGCATGGCGGCACGGGCCTCGTACACTCCTACAGCGCATTCGGCCGCAGCGACATCATGAATCGCATCTTCGCCAAACCGGAGGTGGAGGCGCCCTTTGTCAGCACCGGCGTACCGTGGCAGGCGCTGCCGGTCTGGGATGAGCTTGGCATAGACAGGGTGCTGGAGACGCGGCAGTTCAATGAGGGCCGCATGGCGCTGCTCAACCACGGACCGAACAAGCCACGCTTCCTCTTCCTCACGCCCAAGCCCGAGGATAACGACTGGTCGTGGCGCGAATTGCACTACGAGTACTACCAGTCACTGGCGCTGAAGGCGATCCTGTGGGCGGCAAAGCGCGAGCCGCAGGTGGCCATTGAGAGCATCGGCGTCGGCGGCGAGACCATCCCTCGCGCGAGCCTGCCGCAGACCTCGCTCGCTGCCACGTTTTCCGGGCCGACTGAGGGGCTTGTCGCGCAGATGGTGGTGCAGGACGAGGACAAGCGGCAGTTCGCCGAGGAGCGCAAGCCGGTGGCGGGCGAAAGCGTCAGCTTCTCGCTACCGAGCGTTCCCGCCGGCAACTACTTCGCGGACCTGTCGCTGCGCAACGCCTCCGGCGCGGTCGTCAACTGGGGCTCGGTAGCGTTCACGGTCACTTCGATGCCGGCGATCCAGTCGGTCTCGCTGGACCCGCAGTACGCCCAGCCGGGGGACACGGTGAACGCGATGGTCACGATCTCCGGCCGAGTCCCTACCGGGGCGGAGCTTGAGGTGGCGGCTACGGACAACTTCGGCCGCATCATGGGGCGGACGTATGCGCCGCTGAAGGCGGGTCAAACCGAGGCGACCATCCCCTTCCGGGTCAGCAACCCCGTGGCGATGAGCGCCGATGTGCGCGTTACGCTCAGGACCGGCGATGAGACGCTCGATCATGAGACCGCGTGGCTTTACGTCCCGCTGCAGCGCAGTCGCGGGACTTTCACACACGCCGTCTGGAGCGCCGACCGCAACTGCAACGAGTTCACGCGGCGGCTGATGTACCGGCAGCTTCACGACATGGGCGTGCAGATGTTCACCAACTCCTCGCTCGATCCCGAGCTTCAGGCATGGAGTGCGCGGAACAACTTCGACACCATCCCCTACTCAACGCGCTACTCCTACTCAGGCAGCGAACTCGTCCGCGATCCATGCCTGACGAACCCGGACTTCCTCGGCCCGCACCTGGAGAAGCTGCAGACCGACACCGCGGGGCTTGAGTCTTTCCGCCCGCGCGCCTACACCCTCGGCGATGAGTGCTTCCTCGCGCGCGGCACCGTGGACGTCTGCTTCTCCGAGACATGTGTCGCCGACTTCCGAGAGTGGCTGCAAACGGAGTATGACAGCATCGCGGCCCTCAACGAGTCGTGGGGCACCAACTACGCGAGCTTCGGCGAGGCCGAGCCGATCACGCTCAAGGAGTCGCAGGAGGCGGGGCAGCCCGCCCGCTGGGTGGATCATCGCCGGCACATGGAGTTCGTCTACGCGCGGATGATGGGCCGCGCGCGGGAGGCGATCCGCTCCAGCGACCCCGACGCCGAGGTTGGCTTCGATGGCCCCTTCGACACCTCCAGCTTCTCCGGCAACGACTGGTGGCGGCTGATGCAGAACTTCGACATCTGCAACCTCTACTGGCGGCCGGAGGAGTGGGAGGCGGTGCGCTCGTTCGCCGATGAGGACGACCTGCTCGGCCTGTGGTACGGCGGCTACTTCGAGCACCGCACCGAGGACGAGGAGCGGCTGTGGCCTTGGCGCGGCATCCTCAACGGCTACAACAGCATGTGGTGGTACGCCGTGTACCACGGCCTGAGCACCTGCCCGATGGACGCGATGACGCCGAGTATGACGGTCTACCCGGAGTTCCAGTGGGCCAGCGAGGAGATCGCGGAGCTTCAGTCGGGCTCGGGGCACGCGCTGCTGCGCTCGGAGCGCCAGCATGACGGCATTGCGACACACTACTCGCAGTCCTCACTGCACGTCTCCACCTGGGAGCCGACGTGGGGCCGTCTCGACCGCACCTGGGTGCAGACCTACCGCCTGCTCGAGGACATGGGGCTGCAGTACGATTGCTACGCCTACGCGCAGCTTGAGGAGCAGGGCCTTGACCCGCAGGAGTATCCGGTCTTTATCATGCCCGTATCGCGCGCGGTCTCGCCCGCCGAGGCACAGGCCATCCGCGACTACGTGAATGCCGGCGGAACGGTCATCGCCGACATCGCGCCGGGTACACACGATCATCACGGCCGGCCGATGAGCCCCGGAATGCTGGACGACCTCTTCGGCATCACCCGCATTGAGGCCGAGCCGCAACTGACCGGCCAGCCGGGCGAGGTGACCTCCCTGCTGCGCCACCGGATCGAACTGCCGCAGATTGACGTGGACCCGCAGGTGCGCGCGAACGGTGCGCAGGCGCTCGGGCAGGCCGGCGAGGTCCCGATCGTGCTGGTGAACGAGGTGGGGCAGGGGCGGGCGATCCTGCTCAACTACGGCTTCACCTCCGCCGATCGCGTGCGACTCGAGCCGGAGGCGCTGGCGCACTGGGAGGTGCTCCGCGCGCTGATGGCGATGGGCAACGTGACGCCGCAGGTCTCCGTCATGGTCGGCGAGGAGCCGATGCGGGCGCTGGAGACGGTGCGGCACGGCGACGGCCCCGCGCAGTACATCGGCTTCCTCAAGTACCGGACGGATCCCGCGGAGGCCGCAGTGACCGCCACCGTGGACGCGCGCGAGACGATGCACACCTGGGACATGCGCACCGGCGAGTACCTCGGCAACGTCCGCGAGTGGCAGAGCGAGTTCGTGCCCTCGCGCGGGAAGCTCTTCGCGCGCCTGCCCTACGCGGTGAACGGCCTCAGCGTCGCGATCACCCGCGGTCAGCAGGAGGCCAATCAGCGCGAGACGCAGTGGATCATCGGCGCGTCGCTGAAGCTCGATGCCGCGACCAACGCTCCGGCGCGGCACTGGGTGAATGTGCGCGTCATCGGCCCCGACGGGGTTGAGCGCAGGCACTACGCGCGCAACGTCGCGCTCGTGGATGGCGCGGCGACGACTTACATCCCGCTGGCGCTCAATGACGCCTCGGGGCGCTGGACCGTCGTCGCGCGTGACGTGATCTCAGGCAATGCGGCGCAGGCGACCTTCGAGGTGCAAATATAAGATGATGCGACGGCCGCAAGCTGCGCTCTACGCATCAACCGGCGAACACCCTCACGAGGGGGATGGCAATGACGCGAGCAAGCAGGGCAACACGAATGACGGTCTGCATCGGGGCGATGATGCTCTGCGCGGCGGCGCTGGCGCAGGAGCTTGGCGACACGCGCATCTACGAGGCCGGGCGCGCCGCGGAGCGCCCGGTGATTGATGGGCGGCTGAGTGACGCCTGCTGGCAGGAGGCGGCTAAGACGAATCAGTTCGCCCGCATCATGAAAGGCCCCGGCGCCATCCAGCAGACGTTCTTCCAGGTAACCTACGATGACGCCCACCTCTACCTCGGCGTCACCTGCGTCGAGCCTCGCGCGGGCAACATCAAGGCGGACGTGACCAACCGCGACGTCAGCGCAGTGATGGCCGACGATGCGCTTGAGATATTCATCCAGCCCGATCCGCCGAAGGGTGAATACTTCCAGCTTGCGGCAAACTCGCTCGGCACCCGCTACGATGGCAAAGCTTTCGAGGCGGGCTGGAACGCTACCTGGGAGGCGGCCGGCTCAGTAGGCGAGGATGCGTGGTATCTCGAGTGCGCCATCGCCTTCGAGAGCTTCGCTGCGCAACCGGCTCCGGGCGCTGTCTGGGGCCTCAACGTCTGCCGCGACCGCAATGCAGGGGGAGAGACGGAGTGGTCCGCCTGGTCAGACACGCTGGGCGGCTTTCACACACCTGAACGCTTTGGCCGCCTCGTCTTCGCGGGCGGCACCTCCGGCGTCAATCGCAGCCTCATCATCGAGTGCTCCACCCACGCGCGCAGGAGCATCCGGCTGGAGGAGCTTGTCGTCACGGGCCTGGCCGAGATCGAGAGCGGTGCGGACCTGCTGCCCGCGGCCGATGCCGCCGAGGTGGAGCCTGCCGTGGCTCGCGCGCGTGAGGCGCTGGCGGCACTGCGCGACTTCCTCGCCGCCGACCAGCCGCTCGACCTTGAGGGCTGGATGGCGGTCACCGCGCAGCTTGAGCAGTCCGCGGAGGAGATGGAGCGCACGGCGTGGGTGATCCGCTTCGGCCGCCTGCTGGCGGATTGAGCGCCGGACAGGAGGGGCCGGTCGCCTGACCGGCCCGCTGTTCTTGTCGGGTAACGATCCCGTTTGTATCCGCCCTGAACTGCAGCTAAACGGCCCGCCGTCGTTGTCGTCCCCCCTCTCCCGCCCAGATCGCGCAGCGATCTGCAGGGGGAGGGGGAAGGAGCTTGCAGAAGCAAGCTCCGGGGGAGGGGCCGCCGTCACGACGCACGGGTGAGAGCACCCGTGCCACATGAACGGAAACGGCGACGGAACGGCAGCGCCGCTTCGCGCCGCCCCTCGCGAGGGCGGGAGGGCCACAACAGCAAACGGCTTACAACAGTTTTGCGCCTTTCATGTGCCATCCCGCCCAGGGGCGGGACCCGTGGGTCGTTCGGACAACCGTCTCGTGCGGCACGACGCACGGGTGAGGGCACCCGTGCCACAATGAACGGAAACGGCGACGGAACGGCAGCGCCGCTTCGCGCCGCCCCTCGCGAGGGCGCGAGGGCCACAACAGCAAACGGCTTACGACAGTTTTACGCCTTTCATGTGCCATCCCGCCCAGGGGCGGGACCCGTGGGCCGTTCGCAAACCGGGAAATTGCGTCACGACGCACGGGTGGCGGGCACCGGGTTCCGCCTGAACGACATCGACGCGCGACATCGAACGAAGGGATGATGCGTGTGCGCTTGTGTATTGTCCTCGCAATGCTCCTGCTCGCGGC
>JAAYJW010000376.1 GCA_012522765.1 candidate division WS1 bacterium
ATTGACGAGGAGGTCGCGCGCCTCAAGCCGCTGGTGGACGAGGGCGGCTTCATCCCGCACGTGGACCATCGCGTGCCGCCGGATGTCAGCTACGCCGACTACCTCTACTACCTGCAGCGCAAGCGAGAGGTGTTCGGCATCCCTGAGCCGACGGATGCGCCGATGTTCAACACCTGACGCGACCGGCAGCCTGTCCGATCGAGGTGATCGGTATGACGCGAGCAGCAGTTCTTGCGCTCACTGCCCTTCTGATCGGGGGGATGCTTCCCTCCTTCGCACAGGGGCCGAACCGGGACGATCCGCGCGTCATGCAGTTCGTCTACACCGTCTGGCCGCAGCGCGGGCAGCTCTATCACCGCCTCGGCATGACCAACCGCATCGCGGTTGACCCCGCCGAGGTTGACATGACTGCCCCACCCGGCTCCGACCGAACCAACCTGCTTGAGGCCATCGAGCGCTTCAGGCCGGACCTGCAGTACGACAATGCCCGCATGCCAACCATGGACTGGTGGGGCAAGCCCGACGTATCCCCCACGCCACTGGAGTGGATCGAGGAGCAGAAGCAACTCGGCCGCACCGTGCATGACATGATGCGTGAACGAGGCGCCGGGCTCACATTCACCTACGTCTCCGCCTTCCGCATCTTCGGCAACTACGAGCAGCGGGAAGGCTTCTGGGCGTTCTACGACAACTGGGAAGACTACGCTCCGCTGCACTTCGGCCCGAAGCCTCAGGAGGACCCGTGGGACTGGATCTCCATCATTGACGGCGAGCGCCGCCAGTGGCGCGTCAATCCCGACGACTACTACGGCTACCTCCGCTACAACGTGTGCGTGGAGAACCCGCACTGGCGGCAGTACATGGAGGCCATCGCCCGGAATGTCGCCGAGGACGGTAACGATGGCGTCTTCGTGGATAACACCATGCACCGCTGCGAGTGCTCATACTGCCAGCGTGCATTCGAGGAGCATCTGCGAGCAGAGTACACCCCGGAGCAGCTTGAGGAGTTCTTCGGCACAAGAGACGTGACTGCGCTGCGCATCAATTCGCGCGACAGCATCCCGCTGCAGATCGAGACCCAGCGCGTCTGGCAGAAGTCGATGGCGGGCCTGCTTGCTCATCTCAAGCGCGGCGGCAGTGCCGCACACCCCAATGGCGACTTTCTGATCGTCACTAACGGCACCGCCTACGGGCTGCTGCCGGGGTATTGCTCGAACATCACCGACTGGGCGAACGCCGGAATGACCGCCGCCTTTCAGGAGCGGACCGGCGAGCAGATGGGCTGCCCCCAGCATGAGGTCGGCGAGGGGCTGCGCACGAACGAACTGCAGGATATGATCACCTACTACGCCACGGTAGCCGGCCTCGACCGACCACGGGTGCGGGCGAACCCTCAGCAGGATCGCTACTACCTCCGCGCGCGGCCGGAGTCGTTCACGCTGGCAATGTTCGAGGCGCTGGGGTTCGGCGGCATCTTTTGCGACACCGGCAACCTGATCGGCGAATACGGGATCTATCCAAAGACTGAGGCGCTGCGCGAGGAGCTATACAGCTTCTACCACGCGCGCCACGACCTCTACACCGATATGACCTCGGGCGCGGAGGTCGGCGTCATGCTCGCGCTGGTGGATGAGACGCTGGCGGAAAACTGGGGCTACGAGATCGAGGCACAGGCGGTCCGTGATCTACTGCTGGATCAACACATTCCCTTCGACCTGCTGCCTGAGGGCGCTCTTACGCCGGAGAACCTGGCGCGCTACCGCCTGATCATCGTCCCCGGCGTCTCCTGCATAGGCGATGGGCAGGCAGAGGTGCTGCGCGACTGGGCGCAGGCGGGCGGCGCGTTGATGGCAACCGGCGACGCGGGGATGCGCTATCAGTGTGGCGCACCGCGCGAGACTTCATGCCTGACTGATGCGATGAACGTGCCGTGGCTGTGGCGAGACGGGATGGATGAGAGCATCCCCTTCCGCCACGCCGCCGACTGGTATCGCGGCATGGCCCTCCGGGGGCACAACCCGCTGGCGCGGCTGAACGGACTCTGGGGGCGAGAGGCGTTCATCGAGGAGATGCGTTCGCGGCTTCCGAACAATCCCGCGGCGGTCACATTCGGCTCCGATGCGACTGGAGTGCGCGTGAGCGTGACGCGGCCTCGCGACGAGACTGACCGGCGGATCGTGGCGCACCTGGTCAATTACGATGTGCGCTGGGATGCGGATGTCATCCTTGACAAAGGCAGCATGGACATGCCGCAGACGGCTCACGTTCAGCACAAGAGCCTGACCCTCGCGCTGC
>JAAYJW010000377.1 GCA_012522765.1 candidate division WS1 bacterium
CTATTCACCGTCCAGCGCTCTACAGAAGAGCTGTGCCGCATCTGGGCTGGCGTGATGGCCGACGCCGCAGGCCGCGGGCGTGCGATGGATTCCGCCGACGCATGGATCGCTGCGACTGCCCTGCTGCGGGACCTCCCCCTCATCACGCATAACGGGCGACACTATGAGGGCGTGGAGGGGCTGCAGATCATCTGCGAAGCCTGACCGAGCATCCCCCGCCTACATTCCATTTTCTCTGTCAAACACCATCAATCTGGAGGGAACCATGGACAGAATCGACGAGCTTTGCATCAACACCATCCGCGGCCTCGCCATGGACGCGGTAGAGAAGGCCAATTCCGGACACCCCGGCATGCCGATGGGTGCTGCGCCGATGGGCTACCTCATCTACCAGCGCTTCATGCGCCACAACCCCCAGAACCCGCTGTGGTTCGACCGCGACCGCTTCCTGCTCTCCGCGGGCCACGGCTCAATGCTGCTCTACTCGCTCCTGCACCTCACCGGCTACAACCTGCCGATGGAAGAGCTTATGAACTTCCGCCAGTGGGAGAGCCGGACGCCGGGACATCCGGAGTACGATCATACCCCCGGCGTCGAGACCACCACCGGGCCGCTCGGGCAGGGCTTCGCCAACGGTATCGGTCTGGCGATCGCCGAGGCATTCCTCGCGGAGAAGTTCAACTGCCCCGACGGCGGCGAGGACTTCCAACTCGTGGATCACTACACCTACGTTATCTGCTCCGACGGCGACCTGATGGAGGGCATCTCGCATGAGGCCGCCTCGCTCGCAGGCCACCTCGGCCTCGGCAAGCTGATCTACCTCTACGATGACAACCACATCTCCATCGAGGGCAGCACGGACCTCGCCTTCAGCGAAGAGGTCCCGCAGCGCTTCGAGAGCTACGGCTGGCATGTGCAGAGCGTGGCCGATGGCAATGACATCAACGCCATCGCGGAGGCGATTGAGAACGCACAGGCGGAGACAAAGCGCCCGTCGATCATTTGCGTCCGCACGCATATCGGCTACGGCAGCCCGATGCAGGATGATTCCGAGTCACACGGCGCACCGCTGGGCGAGGAGAACATCCGCGCCGCCAAGGAATACTACGGGATGCCCGTGGATGAGAAGTTCTATGTTCCCGATGAGGTCCGCAAGCACATGGAGCGGGCCGTCGAGCGCGGCCAGAAGGCCGAGCGGGAGTGGAAGCAGCGCCTGGCGCGCTACCGGGAGCGCTTCCCCGAGCAGGCGGCTATCTTCGACCGCTCCATCGCCGGTGATCTGCCGCAGGACTGGGACGTGGACCTGCCGGTCTTCACCGCCGAGGACGGTAAGATTGCCACCCGCAGCGCCTCGGGCAAGGTGCTCAACGCGATCAAGGACCACCTGCCGACGCTGATTGGCGGCTCAGCGGACCTTGCGCCATCCACAAAGACGCTGCTCGATGGCGAGGGCGCGTTCTGCCTCGACAACTGCGGCGGGCGGAACATGCACTTTGGGGTGCGCGAGCATGCCATGGGCGCGATAGTCAACGGCATGGCGCTGCATGGCGGCGTGATCCCCTACGGGGCGACCTTCCTCGTCTTCGCAGACTACATGCGCCCGGCGCTGCGACTCTCGGCGATCATGAGCGCCGACGCGCACTGGGTCTTCACGCACGACTCCATCGGTGTCGGCGAGGACGGCCCGACGCACCAGCCGATCGAGCACGTGATGAGCCTGCGCGCGATCCCCGATCTGGCAGTCATCCGGCCCGCGGATGCCAACGAAACCGCAATCGCATGGAAGCTCGCGATCGAGCGCCAGAGCCCGGTCGCGCTGGCGCTCACGCGACAGAACCTTCCGATCCTCGACCCGGCGCAGTATCCGGTGCGCGAGGGTGCGATGAAGGGGGCGTATGTCCTTGCCAACGCTGAGGGCGACCTGCAGCTTGTGCTGATCGCGACCGGCTCTGAGGTCGCGCTGGCGCTGGAGGCTCGCGAGGCTCTTCAGGCGGAGGGTATCGGCACGCGCGTGGTCTCGATGCCCTGCATGGAGATCTTCGAGGAGCAGCCCTCGCACTACATCAACGAGGTGCTGCCGATTGACACCCCGAAGGTATCTATCGAAGCGGGCGTGACGCTCGGCTGGGAGCGCTGGACGGGCTGCAGCGCGAACTGCATCGGCATAGACCGCTTCGGCGCCTCGGC
>JAAYJW010000378.1 GCA_012522765.1 candidate division WS1 bacterium
ACCTGCGTCGGCTCATCGCGGAACGATGAGACCGTCATCAGCGCCGCCTGTCCCTCGTTGAGGTGCATTGCGGCATACAGGTTGCTGCTGTCGCCCCCAATCTGCACGAACTCGCCGATCTCCCAGTGCGGCAGCCAGCGCGAGCCCTCGAACGGGAACTGCTTGTGCGCCTGCCAGATCCACCAGACCGGCTGCGAGGCATCGTCGTAGCCCTTGTTGAGATTCTCCCGCCGGCCCTCGGGCCACTCGGAGGTCTTGCTGACGACCATCTGCGGCGTGGCCTTGATCGTCGCATCCGCCAGCAGCGACAGCCGCCAGGAGTTGATGCGCCGCTCGGGATACCAAGGCACGTTCCAGCGCGTGAAGGTCACGGGCAGGCCGAAGGGGCGGCCGTAGAACTTGCCGATGAAGTCGTCCATCACAAAGTCGCTGCCCTCGCCGCCATGGTGGATGTCGGCGAAGGACTCGATGGCCGGCAGGAAGACGCCGGAGTGATGGACGTAGACGAGGCCGTCGTCAATCATCCCACCGTGGAAGAGGTGATAGATGCGCTTGAGGTGCTCGCGCTGCCCGAAGACGCCGTAGCTGCCATGCAGGTTGCCCTGCTCATCCACGTAGCCATGCCCGTGGTGGATGTTGGTGCAGACCCGCGGGCTTGCGCCGCCGTCGAGGTAGACGCCCGTATTGCCGACCTCGCTGATGGTGCGCGCAAGCTCCGACAGGTGCCAGTCGGCAAAGGGGCGCGCGGAGCACTGCTTGTACCCGCCTGTCGTCGGCAGCAGTGGATGCAGCGGCATCTCCTGCCACCACGGCTCGATCCCCTGCCAGTCGGTGATGACCGCCCAGAGCGAGTAGAGGATCACGTGCTCGATGCCCGCCTCGCGTGACATCTCGATCGCCTCGCGCAGGGCATCGCGCCTGATGGCGTTGAGCGGTGTCGGGCGATACGCCGGAGCGGAGAAGTCCTCGTTCCAGACGGACCTGTCGCCCCACGACCACTGGCAGAAGGCGTTCGCGCCGGCATCGGCCATGGCGCGGATGTAGGCGCCGGTGTCATCGGCAAGCCCGGTCATCTCCTCGTTGAGGTAGAACGCGCGCTGCACGAGGTAGAGGTCGCGCAGGAAGCGCTCGTTCATCGGCTTGCTCGGCGTGGCGAGGATCGCCCACTCGAAGGTCACCGGCTCATCGATCTCAAGCCGCTCCTCGACGAAGTTCACGCGCAGCGTAGCCGCGTCGCCCTCGCTCCGCATGACGATCGCACGCTCCGCATCGGCCGGCCGCCACCACTGGTCGTCCTCGGCCACCCAGTTGATGCCGCGCTCGGTGTCCCCGAGCCAGACGCTGTAGCTGAACGGCAGCGCAAGTTCGCCCTCAAGCTCACCGGCATCGCCTCGGTTCTCCACGAGGTCATGCCCCGGGGGAGTGCCGAGCGCAGCGTGGTTGTAATACTGCGCTCCCTCGCCCGGCAGCGGTATCTCCAGCACCATGCGATCGAGACCTGCATTCGCGCCATCCGGCTGCAGGTGGAGCGTGTACTTCATGAAGCCGTCGAACTCGGCGCTGAGGGTGAGCGTGCCGCTGAGGCCCTGCGCGCTCACCGCCGCTTCCCACGCGATGCCCGTCTTGCGCTCGAGCGTGCAGCGCGGCTCGCCGATGGTCAGGCCCGCCGCCTGGAGGTCAAGCCGCACCGGATCAGCGAGCATCTCCGATCCGCCCGCCACGATCGCCGAGGGCTGCAGCGCCTCGCCCAGTGCGACTTCGCGGTTCCAGACGCTGAAGCCGGTGCCATCGCGCCGCATCGGCGTCCACGGCGGCGGCACGGTGTCGGTCTCCTCCGGGTGGCCGATCGGATTCGCCCACCAGTCGGGCGGAGGCGCGATGCTCAGGTCCTGCTCGCGCTCAGCGCGGCTCTCACCACCGGGCGGGACGATCTCGCAGCGCACGACGTAGTCGCCCGGCGGCAGTTCACTCACGTCGAGATCGAGGATCGCGCGCCCGTTGGCGACGTCAACGCTCACCCGCTCCTGCGCCAGCGGATCGCCGCCCTCCGCCCGCCGCAGCGCAACATGAAGCTCATCGCCCTCGGATACTCCCGGCACGCGGCGGTAGTCGGCGGTCACCTCGACCGCGCTTGCCGTCAGCAGGTAGGGCGTCAGCACGACCTCCAGCGGCGCCCGTCGCTCGAAGGGCAGCGGCCCCGCGGCGAGGATGGCGCCGGTGGCCGCATCGGTGACTTCGTAGTGCAGCGCGTATGACCCGCGCGGCGCCTCGTGTACGAAGGGCACGCGGCGGCTCTGCCCGGCCGGCACTACCACCGCCTCTTGCGTCTCGGCGGCCACCTCATCCCACGCCTCCAGCGTCCGCGGCAGCACCTCATCGGCGGGCAGGTCCTGCTCGGCATCGCCTGCGCCCGCCAGCGGATCGGCGGCGCCATCATACGCGCGGAACCACGACAGATCCGCCTCCTTCGGCTGGTGCAGTGACGCGGCAATGCGCACGGTCACGTCGTCTTCGCTGAAGTTCGCTACCTCCACCAGAGCGCCGACTTCGCTCGCTGACACCTCGCCCGCCTTCAGCACGCGCGCGGCGATCTGCCTGCCGCTGAAGACGAGGAAGCCAAGATCGCGCTCGGACTTCCACTCGCGGAGCCACGACCACGAAGACGGCTCTCCGCGCGGGGTGCGCTGGTTGTTCGTGATCGTGAAGCCCCACGTCTCGCCCGGCTGAGGCGACTGCCCAATCTCCGCGAACGGGATGCTCAGTTCGCCCTCCCAGCCGGTCTCGGTGATCCGCGCCGCGTAACTCCACTGCACCGCCCAACTCTTGTCCGTGGCGGAAGTGCGCAGGCCCTCCTCATGCAGTCCCGCGGCATTGCCGACGAAGTTGTACTCGCCGCGCAGACCCGGCGGCTTGAGGAACATCTCCATGCAATCGTCGCGCCAGACGCCGAGCGGGTCGGTGCCGGAGTTCGGCGGCGGTGCGAAGGTCGGTCGGCGGAAGCGGAAGGCCACGTGCAGCGCCTCGTCCGAGTAGCCGAACCATGCCTCGTGCGGCAGGTCGGTCATCAGGGCGCTGTCAAGCGCCACCAGCGGAGCAAGCTGCGCGGCGGCGGTCCACTCGGCGCGATCTATCACGCCGTCAATCGTCGGCGCGTCGGCCATCACAGGCGCCGCCACCACCGGCACGCGCCATGAAATCAGCGGCTCATCGGCGGGCGCGTCGGGACGAATCACCGCGGCATGCACCGTCGCGGCGAGAGATATCACTGCGAGAATGATCGCAATCTGAGGCGTCCTCATTATTGTTCACCAGTTTCCGCGTCGGCTGCGGTGGTAAGTGCGAATCCCTGCCCGGTTTTGCCCTCGATGATGCGCCCGCCGGCTATGACGAAGCTCGCAGGCGCATCGCCTCGCGCCATCACAGCAGGCGTGACGAGGCGTTGCCCATCCTGCTCGGCAATCTGCTCGAAGTCCAGCAGCAGCAGCGTCTGCGGATCGGCCTGCAGCGGCGCCTGATGAAAGCCGAGGTCCTCCGGCGCGCGGGCGACTGAGGAGACGCGCAGGTCGTCGATCGCGACGAGGTTGTGCCCGACG
>JAAYJW010000379.1 GCA_012522765.1 candidate division WS1 bacterium
ACTTCCTGTCCATGGATGATGCGCCGAAAGCGCTCTCGCTGGGTCATTGTGATCTCCTTGTTGATGGTTGGCGATGGGCAATGGCAACGACAAACGGCGCCTCCCCCTCATCCCGAAGGGAGAGAGGGCCGGGGGGAGAGGAGCCGTAGTCGTTGTGGCCCCGGCGCCCTCGCCGGGGGACGCCCGCAAGGGCGTCAGGACGTTGTCGTTGACGAACGCCGTCACGGCGACACGACACGGATCATCTCTGGCCCTCCCCGGCTCGCTACCTGCGTTCTGGGGGCCGGGGTGGAACCTCAGGTTCCCGCCTCGCTGCGCTCGCAGGAACCTGACCCTCGCTACGCGAGGGCGGCCCCTCCTTCCGTCTCATTCCCCCGTTGCCGCTGGATCGACGTCGGCGCTGCGCGCCGACCCCTCGCGAGGGCGCGAGGGCCACAACGACGGCAACGACCGGGCGAGCAAGGAAGCTCGCCCCTCCTACGGCAACGACCTCGCTGCCGTAACCCGATATACCGTCAATTCCACCGGTTCGGGACGGTCATAATCGTGGCTCAGCGTCTCCAGCGTCACAACTTCCTCCACGTGCAATCCCGCCCGCAGATAGCTCCCCACCGCCTCCTCATCCTCCGCCGGCAACACCAGGTAGACCTCACCGAACTCCCCTCCGAAGCGTTCGAGGAACCCCGCCACCCGCTCCCCGTCAGTGATCGGTGGATCCCCCACCTGCCCGCTCTGCAGCACCGGTCGCCCGGTGTTGAAGCGGATCGACCAGCCCCGGTTCGCGATGATCAGGTCCTCCGCGCTGGTGTTCTCGCGGATCCACTGATCCAGCGCGGTCTGCCGCGGCGTGATATCGCGCGCCAGAGATGACACGAAGATCGGGCCGAGGACGATCGGCGCAGCGAGCGCGATGATGAGCCCCGCGCGCCGCGCCAGCACACCCTTCGGCGGCGTCGCATACGAGAGCATCGCCGCCGCGCCCAGCAGCAGGCTCGCGTTCGCCGGGTAGAAGAAGCGCTTCGTCGGCGGCTCATCAAGCTGAAAGAGCATCTGCACAACCAGCACCAGCACCGCGTGGACGATTGCCGAACCGAAGGCGCCTGCGGTCAGCGTCGAGATGAACGCCTCGCGGCGGCTGTCCTCGCCACGCGGGCGCAGGTGGTAGCCCACCGCCGCAAAGGTCAGCGCCAGCAGCGCGGGCCCCAGGTGCAGGTAGATCATCGAGCCGGTCCAGAACGCGAGGTCGCGCAGGCTCATCTGCGAAGCCGGTCGCTCGAGGCCGAGAAGCTCGCTGCCCACGAGCAGATTGCGCACCAGCCACGGCA
This sequence comes from candidate division WS1 bacterium, assembly GCA_012522765.1. GTDB lineage: Bacteria > Armatimonadota > Zipacnadia > Zipacnadales > UBA5352 > UBA5352. The sequence continues at coordinate 1,326 of JAAYJW010000379.1, forward strand.
GCACCACGATCGCCAGCCCGACCACCATGCCGAGAGTGATCTGCCACAGCGGCTTTGCGCCCTCCTCATCCTCCCTCTGCGGCGCGAGCAGCAGAGCTGCGGCCAGTGCGGGAAGTATTGCCACGCCCATGTGACGCATCAGCACCGCCGCGCCGGCCAGCAGACCCGCCGACACAGCCAGCAGCAGCCTCTGCCGCCTCGACTGCGCCGTCACCGCCGCCGCGGTGCACAGCAGCGCGCCGAAGATGATCGGCACATAGGGGACCTCCGAGAGTGCGCGGAATGGCAGGCCGGTGTCGAAGTAGAGGTAGAGGAAGAGCGCCACAAGCGGGATTGCCCACACCGGGCGCCTCAGCCAGAAGACCAGCAGGTAGATTGCGGCGGCCCCTGAGAGCACCGCGATCAGCCATGCGGCGGTGTAGTATGACAGGCCCAGCGCCATCGGAACTGCCAGCAGCAGCGGATACATCGGCGGCCAGTAGAGGGTAGCCTGGGGGACCTGGGCGGCGTTGAGCGTCAGGTGCCAGCTTGCGATGACATGCTCGCTGACGATCGTGCGCGCGACGTCCACGTAATGTATCGAGTCGGGGCTGAAGTGCATCTTCCGGCAGGCGATTGCCATGAGCAGGATGCTGCCGACGATGAGCACGCCGCGCCAGCGGGGCTTCACCCACATGATCGCGGCGTCCCAATCGTTCGGCGGCCGGAGCTGGTGCGCCTCAGGCTCCCCCGGGTCTTCGGGGAGCGTCGGCTCTGCCATGGTGTCACCTCATCGCGCGGTACGGTCGGACAGAGCGCATCATTCCCCGCGGGGCGCGGCTAGTCCTTGTAGGGGGCTTGCGACGACGGCGCCGTTGCCGTTGGAGAGGCAAACGACTGCGCCGCTTCGCGCCGCCCCTCGCGAGGGCGCGAGGGCCACAACGACGGCAACGGCGCCTCCCCCTCATCCCGAAGGGAGAGGGGGTCGGGGGGAGAGGAGCCGTAGCCGTTGTGGCCCCGGCGCCCTCGCCGGGGGACGCCCGCAAGGGCGTCAGGACGTTGTCGTTGGACGAACGCCGTCACGGCGACACGACACGGATCATCTCTGGTCCTCCCCCGGCTCGCTACCTGCGTTCTGGGGGCCGGGGTGGAACCTCAGGTTCCCGCCTCGCTACGCTCGCAGGAACCTGACCCTCGCTGCGCGAGGGCGGCCCCTCCTTTACGGCTCATTCCCCCGTTGCCGCTGGATCGACGTCGGCGCTGCGCGCCGACCCCTCGCGAGGGCGCGAGGGCCACAACGACGGCAACGACCCCGGCGCCCTCGCCCGTGCGTCGTCAGAACGCCTGCGACGTACGGCACGACGCACGCACAGGAGTGTGCGTGCCAAGGGACGGCAACAGCAACGGCACAGGTCGGCGCGGGGGCCGACCTCTCCAACGACGAATCACTACCGGTGCCCGTCACTGCCGTTGCCGCCTTGTGCGTTTACTATACTGTCGGCCGAACGCCCCGGGGAGGGGCCGCCGTTGCCGTTCGCGAACACCCCCTCCGCCTGCGAATCATGCACAGCGAGAGGTTTCGCTCATGATCTCCAACTGCCACCCGCTCCACATCGTCTGCTCCACCATTGCCCTGCTGCTGCTCGCAGCCAGTCTCTGCAGCGCAGAACTCACGCTCCATGTCAGCCCGACCGGCTCCGATGACGCCGATGGCTCAGCGGCAGCCCCCTTCGCCACCATTCACCGCGCTCGCGATGAGGTCCGCGCAATCAAGCAGCGCTCCGGCCTCCCCGAGGGTGGCATCCGCGTGCTGCTGCAGGACGGCCTGCACGCACTGAGCGAACCGCTCACCCTCGGCCCGGAGGACTCCGGCTCAGCCGAAGCGCCGGTCATCTATGCCGCGGCTCCCGATGCCTCACCGATCATCTCCGGCGGCCGCATCATCAGCGGGCTCACGCGCCAGCCGGATGGCTCCTTCGCGACCACCATCCCCGAGGCCGCCGAGCGGGCCTGGGTATTCCGCCAGCTTTTCATTGATGGCCGCCGCTACATCCATGCCCGCTCTCCGAACGAGGGGCAGTTCACCTCCCCCGGTGGCGTGCCCGCCGAGGATGGCGAGGGCAACATGAGCGACCGCTTCATCTTCCGCCCCGGCGACCTGCAGCCGTGGCCGAACATCGGCGACGTCGAGGTCATGCTCTACTTCAGTTGGAACGAGGGCAACTTCCCGCTGCAGTCCGTGGACGCTGAGACGCGCACCGCGATCCT
>JAAYJW010000380.1 GCA_012522765.1 candidate division WS1 bacterium
CGGATCATCGCCACCGACGAGCCAGTTGCCCGAGTCGAAGGTGAGGCCGAGGCCGGGCACCTCGTCGAGCAGATAGCGCACCTGCTGGATGGACGCATACGGCGCGAGCGCATTCGGAAAGTCCTCGATGGAGATGGTGACGCCGGCACCCTGACCGTAGGCGACCGCCTCGCGCAGGCCCTCGGCGATACGCGCCGCCGCGCGTGGCAAGTCCTCAGGCTCCGTGGCGCGGCCGGGGATCAGCATCACGTTTGGGCAGTCCATCGCCGCCGCGGCGTCTACCAGCGCATGGGCCTGTGCCACTCCGGCCTCGAAGCCCGCGCTGTCCTCGGCGGCGAGGTCGGCCCCGCCGTTGATGCAGGAGATGGACAACCCTCTCTCGCTGCAGATCTGGGCGATGCGGGCGGGGGTGGTATCCGCCAGATCGCGCGCAGAAAGCTCCAGTGCGGCAAACTCAAGTTCGCGCGCGAAGTCGGCCATCGCTTCGAGAGTCGGCAGACCGCCGGGCTGACCGGCGTGGACGGTGTAGGTCATCAGTGAGAATCTCATGGGATGCCCTCCGGGGCGACTGTGATAGAGCAACGGGGGGGTTCGCCTTCGGAGGAGGTTGATCCTGCAGTGCATGCATGACTTGAGCTCCACAATGCCAGACGATTCGGATGAATGTCTGCGTCGTCCGCGTTCTTTGCTTGCCATTGGAGCCATGGAAGCATATAATGGCGGTGTTATCAGTAGGGATGCCATCAGGGGGCTATTGCTACTGGTTGGAGCAACCAGTTGGGACACGCGGGGCCAGGGGCTGAACCAGATGCACTTGCGGACCACCATCATCTGCCTGATATTCGTTGCCCTTCTGCCATTACTCGGGCACGCCGACGTGTATTCCGGTTATCTGACCGCCGATCCTGACGACCCTTACTTCGGCATCGTCACCGGCGGCGGCTATGCCGGCTCAATCCTTCCCAGGATCGAGTGGACGGTAACGCGGATAGAGACGGGCTGGCGCTATGAGTACTGGATCCAGTCCGGCTCTCCCTCCCCCAGCCACTGGCTGCTTGAGGTATCTGCCGGAGACGACCCGTTTGCGGTACAGGCCCCCGACTTCACCAACGTCTACACAGACCCGGGGGTCATGAGCGAGTACGTGCAGATGCAGCCGGGAGACGGGACCAACAGCCAGCCGAACCCCTACATGCCGGAGGATATGTACGCAGTCAAGTGGGACTCCATCCAGGATCAGGAGCCTCCCAGCGGAGTCTACGGGCTGTACTACCGCTTTGAGAGCACAAGGAATCCCGTGTGGGGCGACTTCTACGTGAAAGCCGGCGGGACTACCAATCCTGCAGTGTTCTGGGGATGCCGGGTTCACGGTCAATGACTACGATCCGATGCTTTTGCCGCAGGATGGCGCGCTTCAGGGCCACATCCTGCGCCCTGATGGGGCCTACGTTCCTGAACCCGCCACTACGGCGCTGTTCGGTCTCGGCGTGGCGTCCCTGATTGGCTCGCGACTGCGCAGGCGGCATAAGGACTGACGCGCCGCGACAAAGCTGACCTCAACATGAAGAGGCGACCGCACAAGCGGCCGCCTCTTTCGCATCTCCGGGATCGCGCCCGACTACTTCCTCGCGCCCAGCGCCCCCAGGAGCGCAGCGCGCATCGTCTCTACCGGCGGCTCCTGCCCGCTCCAGTATTGCAGCGAAATCGCGCCCTGATGCACCAACATACCCGCGCCGTCAACGCTTTGCGCACCGGCTCGGCGCGCCGCCTGCAGCAGCACGGTCTCGATCGGGTTATAGGTCAGATCGGCCACGACCTGTCCCTCTCGCAGCCACTCACCCGGCACCACCGGCGCCACCTCGTGCTTCGGGTACATCCCCACGGATGTGCAGTCGATCACCACGTCCGCGCCGGAGACCGCCTCCTGCGCCTCGCGCCCTTCAAGCGGCGCGACTGAGACGGCCGCCAGCGGCGTAGTCGCGCGCACCAGATCCGCCACCGCCTCGGCCTTCTCCACGGTGCGGTTGATGATCGCGACTGACGACGCGCCATCACGCGCACAGGCCCATGCGATCGATCGCGCGGAGCCACCCGCGCCTATGACCGCGACAGCCCGGCCGCCGACGCTGTGACCGTGCTCGGCCAGCGAGCGCAAAAAGCCCGCGCCATCGGTGTTGTGCCCCAGCAGACGCCCCTCCGGGGTGCGCACAATCGTGTTCGCCACACCAAGCGCCTCTACGCTCTCGTCAATCTCATCGAGGTGCTCGATGACCGCCGCCTTGTGCGGGATGGTCACGTTCAGGCCCACCAGCCCCAGCCCGCGTGCGCCGGCAACAGCGTCTCCGACGCGCTCGGGCTCCACCGCGAAGGCGAGGTAGGTCCAGTTGAGCCCCATCTCGCGCAGCGCCGCGTTCTGCATCGCCGGTGAGAGGCTGTGCTCGATCGGCCACCCTATCACTCCGACCAGTCGGGTCTGCGTATCAGGCATCATCGGCTTCACGCTCCGGAGCGGGCGTCTCGACAGCGAGCGGCTCGCCGTCAAGCATGGACCGCACGAGCATGCGCTCGACGCGGCGGTTGATGAGGCGCGTCAGGAAGAAGTCGGTGGCGCTGATCGCCTCAACCCAGATGGTGTAGAGGCCACTGCGGTTGCCGGCGAGGATGTCGGTGAATAGCTGATCGCCGATCATCGCGGTCTCCGAGGGTTTCGTCCGCGTGTGGGCAAGGCCCCTGCGGATGCTCAGGGCGAAGGGCTTGCGGTCCCAGAGCCACCCGTAGACGCCCGGGACATCGAGCAGTTCGGAGAGCACCTTGACCCGCGTACCGCGGATCGCGTTCGAGAGCAGGCAGACGCTGAAGCGCTCGACCGCACGCTGCGCCCACGCGAGCCGCTCTGCATCCATCTCGGGCACGCCGTGGGGGATCAGCGTGTTGTCCACGTCGATCAGCAGGCCCTTGATGCCGCGCCCCTGCAGGGCGTCGAGGTCTACGTCCACGATGCTGGGGACCATCTCGTCCGGCCGGAGTCCGCTCAGTAGCGCCATCGGCTTCACCCTCCCCTGATGCGTTCGATGGCCCTCAAATGCTCCTGATAACTTCCGCTGAAGATATGCGTGCCATCCGCGCGTGCGACGTAGAAGAGCGCGTCGGTCTGCGCGGGCCGCAGCGCCGCCATCAGCGACGAAAGCCCCGGCGCCGCGATAGGCCCAGGGGGCAGGCCCGCGTGGCGGTAGGTGTTGTAGGGCGATTCGATCTCCAGGTCGCGGAAAAGCAGGCGTTCCTTATGCTCGGGCAGCGCATACTGCACGGTCGCGTCAATCTGCAGCTTCATCCCGCGGTCGAGGCGATTCTGTATCACACCGGCGATCAGGGGCCGCTCATCGGGGAACTTCGCTTCCCGCTCGACCAGCGACGCGAGCGTGATGATCTCATGCAGGCTCAGCCCCCGCCGCTCTATCTCCTCGCGATTGGGCTGATAGAAGCGCGCCTCAAGCTCCTTTACCATGCGGGTGATGATCGGCTCAGGGCGGAGGTCGCAGCAGAAGTCATAGGTGTCGGGGAAGAGGTAGCCTTCGAGATCGCCGTCGGGAAGGGGCATCGAGACTTCGGACGACACTGTCGCCGCGACCGCCGCCTGCTCGAAGGCTGCGGCATCCTCGACGAGGTACGCATCTGCCACACGCTGGGAGATCTGCTCGAGTGTGAGCCCCTCGGGGATGGTCAGCCGCCGCACGACTATCTCTCCGGAGGCGATGTGCCGTGCGACCTCCTCGCCACTCATCGCCGGGGAGATCTCGAAGACCCCCGCCTGCAGCTTGTCGCCGAGCTTCTCGATCTTGAGCATCAGCTTGAAGGCGCGGTCGTCGAGGATGAGCGTCTCAGCCCGGAGGAGCGTTGCGATTGCGTCCACTGAGCTGCCCTCACGGATGTGCACGATCTTCGGCTCGCCCGAGGGGTCGGGCGGGCGCAGGCCGTCGCGGTACCACCGCAGTCCCACAAGAGCGACGACCGTACCTGCCGCAAGCAGCCCGGCAAGCACCCACAAGATGACTTTCCTACTCACCCGCCCCACCACCATCGGCTCGCTGTCGGTCCAGCCAGTTCTGCAGGATCAATGCCGCCGCGACTTTGTCCAGATGCCCTCGCCGATCTCGTTCAGTGTAGCCCGCCTCGGCCATGCTGCGCGCCGCCACCGCTGAGGTCAGCCGCTCGTCCCATGTCTCTACCGGCACCTCGGCGGCCTCCCGCAGCGCCTCCACGACCGCCTGCATCCGCTCCGCTGCGGGGCCAATCTCTCCCCGCAGCGTGATCGGCATGCCCACTACGATGCACTCGGCCTCAAGCTCCCGCGCGCGCTCGGCAATGAGCGCTGCAGCATCCTCATCCGGCTCAATCGAGAGCACCTCCAGCGGTGATGCGATCAGCCCGAGGGGGTCACTCACCGCCAGCCCGATCCGTCGCTCGCCCAGATCCACCCCGAGTACGCGCAACCTCAGCCCTCCAGTTGCTCACCAAGAATCCCTGCGGCGACAGCGATCGCCTCATCAAGCTTCGACGGATCGCCACCTCCGGCCTGTGCGAACTTCGGTCCGCCACCCCCACCGCCGCCCGCCGCCTCCGCCATGCCTTTCACCAGGTTCCCGGCATGCGCACCGCGGCCGAGCAGGTCATCTGAAACCTTCGCCACCAGCGCCACCTTACCCTCAGCGGCGCCGCCGAATACCGCCACACCCGAGCCGAGTTTCTCCACGACCTCATCCGCGAGGCTCTTGAGCATCTCTCGGTCGGCATCGGCGACTACGGAGGCCACCAGCTTCACACCCGCAACATCTATCGCGTCGGCGGCAAGCTCCGGCACATTCACACTCGCCGACATCTGCCGCGCCTGCTCCACCTCGCGCTCAAGCTCCCTGATGCGCCCACGCTGGGCCTCGATGCGCTCGGCCATCTCGTCCACCGGGCAGTTCAGCTCACGCGATAGCGCCGCAAGCCGCTCGTCGGCCTCCCGCGAATGCCGCACCGCCGCCATCCCGGCCACGGCCTCAATGCGCCGAGTGCCTGCCGCGACTGAACCCTCGCTCAGCACGCGCAGGCTGCCGATCTCACCGGTGCGGCAGGCGTGGATGCCGCCGCAAAGCTCGAAGCTGCTCTCCCCCACGCGCACCGTACGCACCGTCTCGCCATACTTCTCCCCAAAGAGCGCGATGGCGCCCGATCCCTGCGCCTCGTCGAGGTCCATGACCTCGACGTCAACCGGCAGGTCCTCGAGGATCCAGCGATTCACCCGCTCCTCGATACGCACGAGCGTGTCGTGGTCCACCGCCTGGTGGTGGCTGAAGTCGAAGCGAAGCCGCTCCGGCCCCACCAGCGAGCCTGCCTGCTTCACATGCCCGCCGATCTCCTGCCGCAGCGCCGCATGCAGCAGGTGCGTGGCGGTATGATGGCGGCGGATGGCATCGCGGCGGTCCTCATCAACCGTGGCGGTGACCGTGGCGCCGACAGCCACCGATCCCTGCGTCACGCGGCCGATGTGCGCCACCGCCTCGCCCAGCGGCTGCGTATCCGTGACTTCGAAGTGAAAGCCATCGCCGGTGATGACGCCCGCGTCCCCGATCTGCCCGCCGCGTTCGGCATAGAAGGGTGTGCGGTCAAGGAGTAGGATCCCTTCTGATCCTTCAGTCAGTTCCTCGACCCGGTCTCCTTCGAAATCCATGCTTTCAGTGAGGCGGAGGATTGCGTATACGTCTGATCGGTCGGTGGGGACGTCATACCCGACAAAGTCGGTAGGCCTCGCGCCGAGAGTCACGAGAATGCTATCGGTGCCAACTCCTCTGTCATGGATGCGAAGCCCCGTCACCGCCGCGCGCGACCGCTGGCGCTGCTGCTCCATCGCGGCCTCGAAGCCATCCATGTCAACGGTCATGCCATGGTCGCCGGCGATCTCGACGGTCATCTCTCGTGGCAGGCCGAAGGTGTCGTAGAGGCGGAAGGCCTCGTCACCGGGGATCTCCGTCGAACCCTTCTGCTTGAGCATGTCGATCAGGCCCGCGATGCGCTCCATCCCCTGCGCGAGGGTGGTGGCGAACTGCTCCTCCTCGGCCTTCACAACGCCCACGGAGAACTCCTGACGCGTGTGAAGCTCCGGATAGGCGGTTCCCATCACGTCGGCCACCGTCGGCAGCACCTTGTGCATGAACGGCCCGTCCGCGCCGATCTCCAGCCCGAAGCGGTATGCCCGGCGCAGGAAGCGGCGCAGCACGTAGCCCGCGCCCTCGTTGGTGGGCGCCACGCCATCGGCGGTGAGCATCGCCGCGCCGCGGGCATGGTCGCAGATGACGCGCAGGGCGACATCGGTGTCGGGGTCCACGCCGTAGCGTATCTCGCGGCCCCAGTCCTCACGCGCGATCTCGATGGTGCGCTCGATGATCCGCCACATCTCGTCGGTTTCGGCGCTGAAGGCTTTCTTCTGCATGATCATCGCAAGGCGCTCGAAGCCCATGCCGGTGTCAACACCTGGCTTCGGCAGTTCAGTCAGCGTGCCATCAACGGCCTCGGTGTACATCTGAAAGACGAGGTTCCACAGCTCCACGAAGCGGTTGCAGTCGCAGGCCGGACCGCAATCGGGCCTGCCACAGCCCACGCCGGGGCCGTTGTCCATGTGTATCTCGGTGCAGGGGCCGCAGGGGCCCGCCCAGCGCTCCTCGGGCCACCAGTTCTCGCAGCGCCCGAGGCGCACGATGCGGTTCATCGGCACCCCGATGCGCTTGTGCCAGATCTCCTCGGCCTGATCGTCATCCTCGAAGACAGTGATCCAGAGGTCATCGCGAGGAATGCCGAGCACGTCCACCACGTACTCCCAGGCATACTCGATAGCGCCCTCTTTGAAGTAGTCGCCGAAGGAGAAGTTGCCCAGCATCTCAAAGAAAGTGTGATGGGTGGCGGAGCGCCCGACGCGCTCGAGGTCGCCCATGCGCGCGCACTTCTGATTCGTCGCCACTCGCGGCGCAGGCGGCCGCTCCTCGCCACGGAAAGCCCCGACGAACGGCTGCATTCCTGCCACGGTGAAGAGGGTAGTCGGGTCGTCGGTGACAAGCGGGGCGCTGGGCAGGATCAGATGCCCGCGCTCTTCGAAGTAGCCGAGAAAGCTGTCGCGAATCTCCTGGCAGTTCATCACAGATAAGTCTCCCTGAATGTATGCGAGACCGCGCCCGAGGGTCCGGGCGCGGGTCGCTCTTTCGACACGCCGAATCTCACGCGGAGGCTAGCTATTGCCCTCCGCGGACTTCATTATCTCTCGTAGCTGGTCGATCGCCCGCCGCTGCAGCCGCGAGACGTGCATCTGCGATATGCCGAGACGATCCGCGACCTGCTGCTGCGAAAGCTCGTGGAAGTAGCGCATTACGATGATTACGCGCTGTCGGGGCGTCAGTTGCGCCAGCGCCCACGACAGCTCTTCACGGTCATCGAGCAGTTCCAGATTCGGATCAATCTCGCCCGCGCGGTCGGCGATGGACGGCCCCTCATCCTCCGAGGTGGCCTCCTGCAGGCTCGCGAGGTCGTACTGGTTCGATACTTCGATGGCCTCGATAACCGCCTCTTCGGTGACGTTGAGCGAAGCGGCCAGTTCGGAGTAGGTCGGCGAGCGTCCGAGCTTGCGCAGCAGGTCCTCGCGCGCCTCGCGCACCTGGAGGCTCAGTTCCTGCACACGCCTTGGCACCCGCAGCCCCCATGTTGAGTCGCGAAAGTACCGCCGCAGTTCGCCGCGGATGGTGGGGACCGCGAAGGTGGCGAACTTGGTCCCACGCTCGGGGTCAAAGCGGTCCACGGCGTTTACGAGGCCGATGTGCCCGACGCCAATGAGGTCGCCGTAGGGCACCCCCGAATCGCGGTAGCTATTCGCCACGTGCCGCACAAGCCCCTCGTGCCGCTCGATGAGGTGCTCGCGCACTGACGGATCGTTCGTCTCCCGCAGGATGTTGAACAACTCCGTGGTGGAGAGATCCTTCCAGCGATCGCTCATGGCGTCACCTGGTCGCACGCTTTACCATGATGACGCGCGTGCCACTGCCCGGCGCGCTCTCCACGCGGAAGGTGTCCGTCAACTCCTTCATCAGGCCGAAGCCGAGGCCCCCCTCGCCTTCGAGCCCGCTCCGCTGCGACTTCTTGAGGTCTTCGGGGTCGAAACCCTGTCCCTCGTCCTCGACCTCCACCGTCAACTCACCTTTGCCCGCGGTCAGGCGAAGCTGAATGCGCTGGCCGCCGGAGCCGCCGTCCTTCTTGAATGCGTGGTTGATGACGTTGGTGCAGGCCTCGGCCACTGCGACCTTCAGGTCCTCGATGTCATCCACCGTCAGCCCCGCGCGCAGCCCCACGCCGCTGGTGGCGAGCCGGGCCACCAGCAGATACTCCGGGCGCGAAGGAAGCGTGACCTCGATGACATGCTCACCCTTGCCCGCCATCTCAGGTCGCCTCCTCGCCGCTGGCATCCTCCGGGCAGCCCTCGTGTAGCTCCTGCAACCGCGTGGCGGCCTCCTCAGCAGTGGCAACCAGGTTGAGTATCTCCTGCGTGCCGGAGATCTCGAAGATCCGGACGAGGTTGCGGCGCTGGCAGGCGACGGATAGGTCTCCCCCCGCCTGGCGGCACTTCTTGGCGGTGCCGACCAGGATCCCCAGCCCGGTGCTGTCGAGGTAGGTCAGGTCCTTGAGGTCCACCACGATCCATCGGGCGCCCTTCTCAAGCAACCCATCGAGCGAGTCGCGCAGATCGGGAGCCGTGTAGGCATCCAGTTCCCCGCCGACCCGGCAGACGGTTGTGCATTCGTCAACTGCATCTGTCCTGATCCTCACGTATCTCGCCCTCCCGAATCATCGGTGGCATCGGCGTCAGGCTCTCCATCAGGCGTCTCGCCCGGCGCTATCTCCCCGCGCAACTCCGCAAGCCTCTGGGCGATCCGCCGCTCGCGCAGGTTGTCACCCGGTTCGTAGTATTGACGGGCCGGCTCCCCCGCCGGCCAGTAACTCTGTCGCACCCATCCCCCCGGGAAATCGTGCGGGTAGAGGTACTTCGCCTTCTCCTCCCCCGCGCGCGGGCCACCAGCGAGGTGCCCCGGAGCCTTCTTCCCGCCCTCGCGCCGGACATCCTCCCGCGCTGCGTTGATCGCCTGATACGCCGAGTTGCTCTTAGGCGCGGCCGCAAGGTGGATCGTGGCCTGCGCCAGCGGAATCTGCGCTTCGGGCAATCCGACGTATTCTACCGCATCGGCCGCGGCAACCGCAAGCCTCAGCGCGGTAGGGTCGGCCATCCCGATGTCCTCCGCGGCGGCAATCACCAGCCTCCGCGCGATGAAGCGGGCGTCCTCGCCGCCCTCAAGCATCTTCGCCAGCCAGTAGATCGCCGCGTCCGGGTCCGAGCCGCGAATGCTCTTGATGAACGCTGAGATCGTATCATAGTGCTCATCACCGGCACGATCGTACTTCTGCACCGGGCGGTCGAGCGCCATCTTCGCAAGTTCGAGCGTCACCGCACGCGAACCATCATCCTCCGGTGAGGCGCTCTGCACCGCCACCTCCAGCGCTCCCAGCGACAGTCGGGCATCTCCGCCCGCTGACTCGGCGATGTATGCGATCACCTCATCGGGCACCTGCGGCTTCAGATACGCCAGACCGCGCTTCTCATCGGCCAGCGCCCGCCGCAGCAGCACCTGCAGGTCGTCGGGCGTGAGGGGCTTGAGCGTCACCAGCCGGCAGCGGGACAGAAGCGGCCTGATGATCGAAAAGAACGGGTTCTCCGTGGTCGCGCCGATGAGCGTGAAGGTGCCGTCCTCCACATGCGGCAGCAGGTAATCCTGCTGGGCCTTGTTCAGGCGATGGATCTCGTCGAGGAAGACCACCGTGCCGACATCATGCAGGCCCCGGCGGTCACGAGCCGCGGCGGCCGCCTCGCGGATGTCCTTGACGCCCGCCTCCACGGCTGAAAGCTGCACGAAGTGCGAGCTTGATAGCGAGGCGATGATGCGCGCGAGGGTGGTCTTTCCGGTGCCCGCGGGGCCGACCAGCAGCAGCGACGGCAGGCGGTCGGCGGCCAGTGCGCGGCGCAGCATGGAGCCCTCGCGCAGGACCTCGGTCTGCCCCACCATCTCTTCGAGCGCACGAGGTCGCATGCGCGCAGCCAGTGGAACGCTGCGATCGCTGGTTCGGCCGCTGTCGAAGAGACTCTCAGTCATAGGCGATTCGCTGTCGGGCGGCGTCTGAGGTGAGGCACGAACGGGCTGAGGAAGCAGTTCAGAGGCGAGGACCCCGCGATGACCGTTGACCCTGTGGGTTATGAACCCATCAGGAAAGTGGGTGCCCTCCCACCGGCATTGTGTGCCTCGCGTGGAGGAGGCGAGCTCCTCAGGGCGAAGTGTCACGCAACCGGCAGAGCCGGGCTCCCTCTTAGTTTGTGTTGGCTCAAACTCTGAGGGTTTCACGCATCTCGCAGGGCTGCCCTCGCCACGATTAATGTTATCATAACGGGCTGCTGAACGCAAGTTCGACGAGGGCCTGTCGCGTGCCCGCACCGAAGGGCCCGCTGCTGCCCCGTCGGCTGCCTTCACTGCCACGTCCTGCTCTGGCGATGTCTCGCGTCCGCCTCTTGCCACCTCTCCCCCTCGCGCGCGCGAAGGATCAGCAGCAACGCCCTCGCCCGATCTTCGGGTGACAGCGCCTCCAGCAGACTACGCCCCTCATCCGGCCTTCGCTCCCACGTCGCCGCCGCAATCGCCATCGTGACGGTCGCGGGGACCTCAGGCGGAAGCTCGGAGAAGCGCTCCTGCAGATC
>JAAYJW010000381.1 GCA_012522765.1 candidate division WS1 bacterium
GCGCGCGGCAGCAGGCTTCCGGATGCCTCTTCGCGCTTGTGCAGGAGCAGGACGTTCTCGCCATCAAGCTCGACCTGCTGCACCGTACCGGCATCCTCGCCACCCTGCCCCCAGTTGAGCGCCTGCCGCCAGCCGGGCGGCAGCCCTGTCTCGGTCGCAGCCGCAACAAAGTCGCCATTGCCCAGCAGGTTGGTGGAACTGAAGTAGAGATGACCCCAGCCGGCGGGATCGTGGTAGCCGCCGGGGCAGTAGCTCCATGAGGTGAAGCGGCCATTGCCCCCCGGGTCCCGGGGCCAGAGGCTCCGGGCGATCTTCAGCCCCCACAGGTCCCCCTTTGAAGGCACCTCTGCTCCGAGCCCCGCGAAGGGAATGGCGATCTCCGAGGTCCATCCGTCGGCATGTCGCCGGACCGCCACACTCCAGTCCGGCTCCGGGTTCCAGTCCTGCGGGAGGCGATCTGTTCCTGAGAGAGCATCGTAACGTGCGCCCGCCACGTTGTGGATGAGTTGATAGTAGCGCGAGCCGCCGAGATCCGGCGTCAGGAAGATCTCCACACCGTCATCCTGCCAGATGTCGGCATGATCGCGCTCGCGCTCAGGTGCCCGAATGGCATCCATCGCAGGCTCATCAGCCTCCACCGCGATGTAGAGATTTGCCCTGTCAAAGGCCACCCGCACGCGCGTCTGGATATCGGCTTCAGCGTGGGAGCCTGTGTAGATGAAAGGCTCGGTCATCTCGGCACTCTGCCAGATGGCGTCATCGAGCGCACCGTCAATGGTGATGCCCTCAGCCATCGGCGCGATGATCTGCCGCACGTCACTGGGCCACGCAACCGCGGCGGCGATGAGAAGCATAAGGCCGGCGATCGGCATCCTGCGCATGATCGGCTCCCTTCGCGTCTGCTGCTGGGCTACGCTACTGCGGTTCGCCCGAGATCGAGCATGGACCTTCGCAGAAGTGGTTTTACGGGATACCATGGCGGGTAAAATATGAGTGCCACTCAATAGCTACAGGCACAAGGTGTGAGGCCTATGATTTCCCTGTAGCTCCGAGACCGGACGCAACGAATCGAATCTCACTCGGAGGTGGCGAAACATACAACTGACGGGACAATCTGAAGCACCGTGGTTCATGGAGCCCGCCCGATGCCCGCAATCGGGCGGGCTCGCATTGGTTCTGCCCTCCGAAGTCCCCGATCCATAACCCCTGGCCGCGATCGAGGGAGACTTCTGCCAGCCCGGGGGGTGGTCGCCCTGAGTTCGCCCAACCTCTTCTTCTCGGGCGCTAAGTAGTGCATAAGGACTATCCCCTTCGTAGTACCCTCAGCCGCGCCTCACCTTGCTCCCGTCTCGCAGACGCAGAACGACGAGCAGCACAATCTGCCACGCACGGACGTGCCTCTCTGTCGTCATATCGCCCGATGAGGCAGCCGCATCGCGGAGACTCGTGTTAGGAAGTGTTGAATCCATAGTAATCCGGTCAACATATCAGGAAATACCCCGTGGACGGTATTCGAGGGTCAGTGCTACTGCGCCGCCAGTTGAAGAAGATGAACTTCGATCGGAGCACAATTCCAGGTAGAAGAATGTGCCTCGATCCTTTCGTTCAGTGCGGCAGTGCCCGCCCGGCCGCGCGCCAATAGCAGAGCCCATCCCCGTAACACAAGTGGTGCAACCAGAAGATGAGGCTATTGACGCAAACTGTATTAGCCTAAAAGACACGGAGCAAACTGCACTAAGCCGGTCGGAAGACATGAGTTTAGTTTGATTGAGGTGCTTCAGCGACAACATGCAGATCCGCAGCACCAGGCGGCAATGAGCAGGCACTTCGCCCACTGCGAGCAGACGGCGCCCATCAGTGCCTGCGGTCAGCACGGGGTTGACAGCAATAGAGTCACAGTAGCATTGCCGGCCGGATATGCGAGCACCTCGGATGCGCCGTGCCCGGTCGGTCACTCAGTCCGTAATCAGCCACACAGATCCGGCTGCCAGGTGGGGCTGGGGCCAGCAGTGGCAGGCACGCGCCCGCGCCACCGACGGCACCAACTTCAGCGCGTGGACGCTGTCCACCGCGGTGACCATTGGCAGCTCCGCGCCGACGGCGCCCACGACCTGCAGCGTCGCGCCTGCGAGCCCGACCACGACCGACGATCTCACGGCCTCGGCCTCGGGCAGCACCGATCCGGACGCCGGAGACACGGTCAGCTACGAGTACCAGTGGCGCAGCAGCACCGACGGCGGCGCCACCTGGAGCGCGTGGGGCAATGACGGAGCGACGCTGCCCGCCGCGCAGACCGCCGAGGGCCAGCAGTGGCAGGCACGGGCCCGCGCGACCGACGGCACCAACTTCAGCGCGTGGACGGTGTCGGCCGCGGTGACGATCCACGGTCTCACCATCACCGCCGGGCCGACGGCTGATCCCGACCCGGTCGCGTCGGGCGGGCAGGTGCAGTGTTCGGTGACTGCGGAGGACAACCTCGGCCACGCTCTGAGCTACGAGTGGACAGCGGAGGGCGGTGCCGGGAGCTTCGATGACGCGACCTCGGCCAGCCCCGTCTGGACGGCTCCGGCCGCGGCGTGTGACGGGCAGACCCAGTACACCCTCACGGTCACCATCACCTGCACGGACGATCCCACTCTCAGCGTGAGCGACACCGTCATCATCACGGTGACACCGACGATGAACCTGTCGCTTGCGACCGGTTGGAACCTCGCCACGGCGGGTTCCCCCGCGGACGCAGCCGCGGCCATTGGCGATCTTGTCGGCCCGTCCGTCCAGACCGCCTACACCTGGGACCCGGGCCAGTTCAGGTACGATCTGGTTGACCTGCCGGCGACGACAGGCGCCTCGCTGACGGCTCGCGGAACCTGGCTGCTTTCCGACCAGGATGCAAACCGCGGCATCGCGATGCACTCTGCCGAGCAGCACGTGCTCAATGTTGGCATGGGCTGGAACCTGCTGGCCAATCCCTACGGCTGCCCGCTCGATCTGGCGACGGGCCTGATCGCCGGCGGCGGCCAGTTGATCGTGCCCGCCTACATCTGGGACGCGCAGAACTTCACCTACGCCCTGACATCGGTGATCCCTGCCGGCGCCAGCTTCTGGGTGATGAGCGACTACAACGGCCAGGCGACGATCGACCCGGCCGGGATGACGACCGCCACGGTGGCCACGACAAGCCTCGCCAATCGTCCGGAAACAGGAACGGATGGCGGGAGCATCCAGCTCGCCGCTTCGGCCGCGGGGACCTCCGACAGGGCCATCTGAATCGGCACCAGTTCGTCCGGCCGAGAGCTGGCCGCCAAGCCGCCCATGGCTCCGAACCAGGTCGGCGCGTATCTCGACGTGGCGGACGGGGTCGGCTACGCGCGATCGATCGCGCCGGCGGGCGCCGAGAAGACGTGGACGCTGACGGTGAACTCACCTGCGGGCGAGGAGTGCTCGGTGCGGATCGTGGACACCTCGCAGCTTCCCGGCGACATGGCCGTCTGGCTGACCGATCAGGCCACCGGAAAGCGCGTGGACCTGCGTCACGCGCCGAGCTACAGCTACACCGCTCGCGAGGGCCAGCGGCGCTTCGAGATCGAGATGGGCGAGCGCGATGACCTTCTGCAGGTGATGGGCGTGTCGGCGCAGTCCGCAGGCGACGGAGCGCAGATCACCTTCACGCTGTCGGCGGCGGGCACGGCCACTGTGGACGTGCTCAACATCGCCGGTCGAGTGGTTCGCAGAATCGTGGCCGACCGCGAATGCGACGCCGGACCGCAGACGGTGAGCTGGAATGGCGTCTCGGACCGCGGCACGCGAGTTCCCGGCGGGATGTATCTGGTGCGTGTAAGCGCGGCCTCTCCTGCCGGCGAGCAGTCGCACGGGCTCGCGACCATGCATGTCGGTCGCTGACCCTGACGAGACGGCAGTTGCGAGCCGGGCCGCCGGCATTGCTCTAATCGATGGCGGCGGCCCGGCGAGGGCACCCAATGGCTCAGCCCGGTGCATCATGGAGCTTTCGAACACACAGTAGAGGGAGGGACGCGAATGACATATCAACGAGTCGCAATAAGTCTGATCATGGTATGTGTTGTGACGAGCGCCGCTTTCGCCCAGATGGGGACGCCGAACCTTGCGCCGGCCACGCCATGGCAGACGGATGACGTAGAAGCTGCAATCGAGGCACGCGTCTGGGAAGGTGACGGCAACCAGA
>JAAYJW010000382.1 GCA_012522765.1 candidate division WS1 bacterium
CTGATCGCCGCCTCGCAATCCGCGACGACAGAGAGCGACGGCTCGAACGCGATGGCGATTGACGACCTGCGCAACCACCGTCTGCTCTCTGCCGGCACCGCGACTTGCTCGCAGTTCAGCGCCGACCTGATCTCCACCGTCGGGATCGATGCTCAGGCGGCGCAGACACGGCTCGACAGCAGGCAGATACTCGTGCGGCGCCTGCAGGATGAATACGCGAACCAGGCGGGCGTTTCGCTGGACGAGGAGGCGCTGGAACTGATGCGGTACGAGCAGGCGTACATGGCCGCATCGCGCCTGATGAACACAGCGCTCGAGATGATGGACGCGATCCTGCAGCTTGCCTGAAAGGACGGCCTTTGTTAGATGAGGATCTCAACCGGCGCATACAATGATGACACGAGGCGGTGTCTGCTGCGCGCGCAGCAGGAGCTTCGGCGACTGAGCGCGCAGATGAGCACGGGCAAGCGCCTGACGCGGCCCTCCGACGACCCGGTGGCCATCGGCGCCATCATCAACGCCCGCTCGGACCTGACACGGGTGCTCAACCGGCAGAAGGTCCTGCAGCGCGCCGAGCGCATGACCGGGCCTGCCGATGCGGCCCTCGACGGCATCTCGAGCGCATTGCGGCAGGTGAAGGACCTCGTTCTGACGGCGACACAGCCGGGCCTGACCGATGCCGCCCGCTCCAGCCAGGCCGCGATCGTCCGCAGCTACCGCGAGAGGATCCTCGACGAGGCCAACGTCTGCGTGGGCGGGGAGTATCTCTTTGCCGGCAGGCTCAGTCGGAGCGCGCCCTTCATCGAGGGAGCAGGCGGGGTGGAATACACCGGCGACTCGGGCGCAGCAAAGGTCTACGTCGCCCCGGAGAGGCCGCTGGAGATCACTATCCCCGGAGATCGTCTCTTCAACTACGAGAACGAACTCGGCGAGCGCTCGGTTGCCGGCGTAGAGCGCGACCTCTTCACGCTCCTCGATGACATCGCTTCATCCATCCAGAGCG
This sequence comes from candidate division WS1 bacterium, assembly GCA_012522765.1. Classification (GTDB taxonomy): domain Bacteria; phylum Armatimonadota; class Zipacnadia; order Zipacnadales; family UBA5352; genus UBA5352. Next base: position 1,004 of record JAAYJW010000382.1, read on the forward strand.
GCGACGAGGCCGCCATCCCGGGCCTCGCCGACGAGCTGGACGCGCTGCACACGCATGTCGTGGAGGAGCGGGGTGTGTTGGGAGCGAGGGTCCAGCGCATTCAGGACTCCGCCGGGGCAGCGCGCGACGCGGAGGTCTTTGCCCGTGAGTTGCTATCCGACACGGAGGACGTGGACATAGCCACCACTCTGATTGACCTTCAGTACCAGCAACTGTGCTATCAGGCGGCGCTTGCGGCGACATCCACGCTGGCGCGCATCCCGACGCTGTTCGAGCTTGGCTGGCAGTAGCGCCCGTGCGGGCCAGTGCGGCCGTACACGAAGAGGCCGCCGGGTCGTCTCCGGCGGCCTCAGTGCTTGCTGGTTGCGGCTACTGCGCGCTCTGTGCAGCAGACTCGATCAATGCTGCGAACGAATCAGCCTTCAGCGACGCTCCACCGACCAGCCCGCCGTCAATGTCGGGCTTGGCCATCAGGCCATCCACGTTGTCCGGCTTGACGGAGCCGCCGTAGAGGACCTGCATGCCGTCCGCGAGGTCCTGTGAGTAGACGTCCGCGACGGTGGCGCGGATCATCCCGCACACGCGATCGGCCTCGTCGGCATCGCAGACCTCACCGGTGCCGATGGCCCAGACGGGCTCGTAGGCGACGATCATCTTCTCTGCGTCCGAGGCGCTGACGCCGTCGAACATCGCGCGCACCTGGGCCTCGACGACCTCATCAGTGCGGCCCGCCTGGCGCTCGGCGAGAAGCTCGCCGCAGCAGGCGATCGGCTTGAGTCCCGCCGCGAGGGCGGACTTGATCTTCCGGTTGACGGTCGCGTCGGTGTCGCCGAATACCGCGGCGAGATCGTCAGCGTCGGCCTCATCCATCGTCCCGAAGCGCCCACGGCGCTCGGAGTGGCCGATGATGACGTACTCGCAACCGCACGAAAGCAGCATCTTCGCCGAAAGCTCTCCGGTGAAGGCGCCGTCTTCCTCCCAGAACATGTTCTGTCCGCCAAGCTTGATCGCCGAGTTGGCGATCGAGCTCTGCACGGTCGTGAGGGCGGTGGCGGGCGGGCAGAGGATCACCAGTGCGCCCTCAACCTGCCCGGCGTGAGCCGTCACGCCGTCGGCAAGCTCCTTCGCCTCCTCGTTGTCGCAGTTCATCTTCCAGTTTCCGGCCATGACGGGCTTGCGCACGTCGATCACTCCCTGTGTTTCCGTGAAGACTTCTTTCCGTTTACGCCTCGTCAAGCGCCTCTACGCCGGGCAACTCGTCGCCCTGCACGTACTCTATTGACGCGCCGCCGCCGGTGGAGACATGCGACAGCTTGTCTTCGAAGCCCATCTGCGTGATCGCGGCCGCCGAGTCGCCGCCGCCGACCACGGTGAAAGCCTCTGTGTCGGCGAGCGCCTGTGCCACAGCGCGCGTGCCCTCATCGAAGGGCGACACCTCAAAGAGCCCCATGGGGCCGTTCCAGAAGACGACTTCGGCCTCCTTCGTGATGATCCGCCGGTACTCCTCGCGGGTCTTCGGGCCGATGTCAAGCGCATCCCAGCCCGGCTCGATTGCGTCCGCGTCGGCGAACTTCATCTCGCCGGTGTCGGGCTCCACCTGCTTCATGTGCACGTCGAGCGGCAGCATCAGCCGGTCGCGATACTCCGAGAGTTCGCTTAGTATCGCGCCGGCAGCCTCAACGCTCTCGGGCTTGGAGAGTGACTCGCCGATCTCCATGCCCTGCACCTTGAGGAATGACCATGCCATCGCGCCGCCTACAAGGAGCTTCTCAACGCGCGGCAGCAGTTGCCTGATCGCGTCAATCTTGTCCTCGACCTTCGCGCCGCCGAGGATGACGATGAAGCCATCGCCGGATGCCTCGCGACAGCGGGTGAGCTGGTCAAGCTCCTCGCGCACCAGCAGCCCGCTCACGCACTCGCCGATGAACTCGGTCACGCCGACGGTTGAGGCATGGGCGCGGTGCATGCTGCCGAAAGCGTCGTCAATGAACAGATCCGCGTCGCCGGCAAGCTGCTCGGCGAAGTCCCGGTCGTTCTTCTCTTCGCCGGCATGGAAGCGGGTGTTCTCCAGCATCAGCACCTGGCCCGGCTGAAGGTCTGCGCGCATCCGCGCGACTTCCTCGCCCACACAGTCCGGCGCCATGGTGACCTCGGCATTGAGTATCCTGCCGAGGCGCTCCGCCACCGGGGCCAGCGACTCCTCCGGGACGACCTTGCCCTTGGGGCGGCCGAGATGCGAGCAGAGGGTCACCGCGCAGCCGGCGTCGAGCAGGGCGTTGATGGTCGGGAGCGCGGCCTTGATGCGCGTCTCATCGGTAATCTCCCCGCCCTCGATGGGCACATTGAAGTCCACACGAACGAGGGGGTGCTTCCCGGAGAGATCAACATCGGTGATGCTCTTCTTCCTCGCCATATTCCATTACCTCCGTGGTTCAACCCGGCAAGGTGAAACAGGTGCCGCCCCGTTGCCGGAAGCGGCGCCTGTGCTTGGAGCGAGCGACTACAGGCCCATCTCTGCAATGATGGACATGAGATCGGCGGTGCGGTTGGAGTAGCCCCACTCGTTGTCATACCAGCCGAGGACCTTGGCGAAGTTGCCATTGATGACCGAGGTCAGATCGGCGTCGAAGACGCAGGAGGCGGGGTCGCCGACGATGTCCTGCAGGACGATCGGCGCCTCGGTGTACTCGAGGATGCCCTCCATCGGGCCCTCCGCAGCTTCCTTCATTGCCGCGTTGATGCCGGCGGCATCGGTGTTTGTCTCCAGCTCCACGGTCAGGTCAACGACCGAACCGGTGGGGGTGGGGACGCGCAGTGCCATGCCGTCGAGCTTGCCCTTGAGCGCCGGGATGACCGAGCCGATAGCGGAGGCCGCTCCGGTGCTGGTGGGGATGATGTTGATCGCGGCCGCGCGCGCTCGGCGCAGGTCCTTGTGCGGGCCGTCGAGGATGACCTGATCGTTGGTGTAGGAGTGGATCGTGGTCATCAGGCCGCGCACGACGCCGAAGCTGTCGCTGAGCACCTTGGCCATGGGCGCAAGGCAGTTGGTGGTGCAGGATGCGTTCGAGAGCACATGGTGCTGGGCCGGATCGTAGTCCTCGTCATTGACGCCGAGAACCACGGTCAGGACGCCGTCGCCGCTCGGGGGAGCGGAGATGATGACCTTCTTCGCGCCGGCGTTGATGTGCTTCATGCCGTCGTCGTACTTGCGGAAGAAGCCGGTGGACTCGAGGACGATGTCCACGCCGAGGTCGCCCCACGGAAGCTGGGCCGGATCGCGCTGCTCGAGGCTCTTGACTGCGACGCCATCGACGATGATCTCAGAATCGCCGGTGGTGATGTCAGCATCGAACCGTCCGTAGATGCTGTCGTACTTGAGCAGGTGGGCCAGTGTCTCGTCGTCCGTCAGGTCATTGACGGCCACTACTTCGAGTTCGTCCTGGTAGTTCTCCCAGATCGCCTTGAAGACCTGACGACCGATTCGGCCAAAGCCGTTGATGCCAACTCGCACTGCCACTTCTATCCCTCCTTGGGTATTTGCGACGAGTATACCTCTCCGGGTGCGCACATGCGCGGGAGATTGGTCCTGATGCGGGATGCTGCAACGTCAAACCAGCACTGGAGCACGCTCCTCCACTAGTTCCATCAGCTTGTCCGCCACGGCGCGAGGATCGTGGCGAACCCATCCATCCGGCGAGAGGCTCACCAGGTCGGCTCGCACTGGGATCACGCCGAGGCGTGCGACCTCCGTGTAGTCGGGCTCCACCACGTCGGCCCCGGTCGCATGATACTTGCGCAGCACCCACTCCTCTACCGGCTTGCCATTCATCAGCACGTAATCAAAGGGCAACTCGCCGGTATGCCGCGCGATGGCCCGGACATGGTCCGAGGCCGTGAAGCCGGTTGTCTCTCCCGGCTGCGTCATGATATTGCAGACGAAGACCTTCGTGGCCGTCGCCCTCCGCACCGTCTCGTTCACCTGCGGCACGAGGAAGTTGGGGATGACGCTGGTGAAGGTACTGCCCGGGCCGATGACGATCAGGTCCGCCTGCTCGATGGCCCGCAGCACCTCATCAACCCCGTGCGGGTCGGGCGGATCGAGGTAGACGTAGTCAATCTCCCTGCCGGCGGCAGTGATCGCCGATTCGCCGCGGATTATGTCACCATCGACCATGCGCGCGCAGAGCGCCACGGCGTCCGTGGTGGGCGGCAGCACCCGCCCCCGGATCGCCAGAACGCGGCTCGTCTCGCGGATGGCCTGCTCAAAATCCCCGGTGATCTCCGTCAGTGCGGCTATGAGAAGGTTCCCGAAACTGTGGCCGGTGAGGCCGCCGGACTGGCCGTTGAAACGGTACTGGAAAAGCTCGGTCATCAGCGGCTCAGAGTCGGCGAGCGCCACGAGGCAGTTGCGAATGTCGCCCGGTGGCGGCACGCCCATATCCGTGCGCAACCGTCCGGAACTGCCGCCATCATCGGCCACTGTCGCGACCGCGGTGATGTTCGTGGTGAATTGCTTGAGGCCCCGCAGAAGCGTGGACAGCCCGGTGCCGCCACCTATCGCGACAACGTGCGGGCCCACCTGGAGGCGGCGCTGGCTGAGCATAAGGTCAACCAGTCGGCTCCCTGCCTCCGGATGCAGAGCGACGGCCACCGAACGGACAAGCCTCGACAGCGAGAGCGCAACCAGAGCCAGGCCGATGAACAGGGCGATGACGCCCAGGGCCGTGGCGCGCGCGGGACCTCCCAGCGAGCCCATCAGGTCGAAGACGGTGAGATTGGCAATGAGCAACACGCCGAAGCTCAACGCCGCCACGCCTGCCGTCAGCAGAAGCAGCCAGCGCTTGACCTTCAGCCCCGGATGCAGCCAGCCCAGTGCTTTACGCAGGGCGCCGCTCATATGCAGTCCTCACCCCCCTGTCGTCGCGCATGGCAGATACGACCGCCGGGCATGGGGAGAGGGTCCCGCCATGTCCGCAGGGATGTATACGTAGCCTCGGAGGTGGTTGGCAGCGTTCTGCCGCTACGTGGCAGTGAAGCCCTCCTGCGCCGAAAAACGGCCCATCCACCGACTGCACGCGCGAGTATAGCACAGGGCCCATGGCGAGTCAACCGAACGGCCGTTGTGGCAAGATGCGTAATCTCCACGGCCGCAGCGCCATGCGTCGGCGCTGCCCGGAGCCTTCCGCTCAATCACGCCGATCTGGCGCAAATGGCCGCTGTTGACACGTCAGGTTGAAGTTGGTATCATCAGGCTCGATTCCGAGCCCAGCTTGTCGATGAGCGATTCCTCCGCTGGGAGGCGGTCCATGATGATGCACGGCCGGCGCCCCGTTGGGCTGTGTCAGCGATTCTCGCTGATTGCATCCGCAGTACTCTCCCTTTTCATCCTTTCCGCAAGCGTAGTGGCTGCCCTCGACACTGAGGTCGTCAGCCCAAGGATGGTCACGCGAGCGGCGCCCGGAGGCGGATCCACGGCCGTTCCCGATCTCGCCGTCTCCGGCCAGATCATCGTGCAACTCGCCCCCGGTGCGACCGTCGCCGACCTGCAGGCACGCCTGCAGGCGAACGGCGGCAGCATCTTAAGGGTCATCCGCAACACGCCCCTCGTTGTGATCTCTCTGCCCGATGGCATGCCTGTCACACAGGGGCAGAAGATGTGGGCGGCCGAGGCGGTAACCGCCCTCGCTGAACCCGATCGCCTGATGTACCCCACCGTCGTACCGGATGATCCCGACTATTTCCAGCAGTATCACTGGGATCGCATTGCGGCGCCGGCAGGCTGGGACATCCAGACCGGCGGCCCCTCCACGGTCATTGCCATCCTCGGCAGCGGCTACGATCCGGATCATGAGGACCTCGCGGGCAAGTACTGGGTCAACCAGGCCGAGTTGGCGGGGACCGAGGGCGTGGACGATGATGGCAACGGCTACATCGACGATTTCTATGGCTGGGATACCATTGATGGTGACAACGATCCCGATGCCGGCCCGCCGGCGGGGGCTACCCCTGGTTTGGACTATGAGGCCGGCGGCGTCAGCCATGGCACCCATTGTGCCGGCATCGTGGGCGCGATTACCAACAACGGCGTTGGCGTAGCCGGCCACGACTGGGGCGCGCGGCTCATGATGGTCCGCGTCCTGGGCTTCGAAGGCGGCACCAACAGCGCGTGTATTGAGGGCATTCAATACGCCATCGACAACGGGGCCAACGTTATCTCAATGAGCCTCGGTGGGGAATACACTCCCACCTTTGATGCTGTCATCGCCAACGCGCGCGACGCGGATGTTCTGGTCGTCGCCGCTGCGGGGAACGAAGCAAAGGTGTTCTCCTCCGTCCAGGACGACACATGGGTTTCGCCGGTCTGCAATGACGGCCCGAACCTCGGCGTGGACAACTTCGTGCTCGGCGTCGCCGCGAGCGATTCTGGCGACGTGGCCGCTGATTTCAGCAACCGCGATGGTTCGGGCTATAACTTCGTGGACGTCACCGCGCCGGGTGTGCAGATCTACAGCACCCTCTACTTCGATCCCACCTTCCCCGATCTCGCCGCCCCGTACGGGGCGATGAGCGGGACTTCGATGGCCTGTCCGGTTGTCGCCGGGCTCGGCGGGCTGGTGCGCCGGCAATATCCCGGGATGTCCGCGGCCAATGTCATTCGCCAGATCCGCGACACCTGCGATGACATCAGCGACAGCAATCCGCTGACTGCGGACACACTCGGTTCCGGACGCATCAATACCGCCGCGGCCCTCGGTGTGGACGTGCCGCCGGACCCGGTGAGCGCTTTGCAGGCACGTGACACCGTCGGTGATGAGGGCGGCAGCATCACGGTAAGCTGGGGGCTGCCGCGCCAGGATGGCGACGATGTAGTCGGCTACAACCTGCTGCGGGCTCCCGAAAGCAACGCTATCCCCAATACGCCCGGCAGCTTCTCGCAACTCGCCAATCTCCCGCCGGGGACCAGTTCCTACATTGACGCTCCGGTTCCCGACGACACTCCGTACTGGTATCAGGTCGTCACGCTCGATGCCAGCAACGCCGTGCCATCGGCGGTCGCCGGGCCCGCGCGGGCTCGCGATGACCTCGCCCCGCCTCCGGTCGAGAACCTTGTGGCGGTTGACACGCAGGCCGACGAGGGCGGATCGATCTCGCTGAGCTGGTTCGGCTACGATTTCCCGGACGACCTCGCCGAATACCGCGTCTACCGGGCGACCACGACCTTCTCTGATGTTGCCGAGATGGAGCCGGTCGCGCGCGTGCTGCCGGCCGACGGGCAGCATTACGTGGACCGCACCACGGAAGATGGCACTCAGTACTGGTATGCGGTCACCGCCGCGGACGACACCGTGGACGACGTGACGCCTGAGGGCAATGAGGACACTGAGGTCACAGCCGTAGGTCCGGTAGTGTCGAATCCCAACTACTCCTTCAACTATCCGCCCGGGCTCTCGCTGATCTCCGCGGCGGCGATGCCGGCCACACCCGCTAGCGATCTTGTCGCCGACATGCTCGGCCTCGACGGTGCGTCAGGCGAGAACCTGGCCTACTGGGATCCCGCTCTCAACGGCGGGGAGTACATCATCTGGTCGGATAGCCCGACCTCGCCGATGTTCCGGGCGGCCCTTGGTCGTTCGTGGTGGCTGCGGACGAGCCGCCCGCTGATGGTGAACGTGAGCGGCGAAGCCGCGCCGGACGGTGACTTTCAAAAGCAGCTCGTCGCCGGTTGGAACCAGGTAGGCAATCCGTTCATCCAGAAGTGGGATTTCGGGGCGACTGAAGTCACGGGTATCGGTCAGGGAACTCCGGTGAGCCTGCAGACGTCGAACGAGTTGGGCTACACCCGCGACTATGCATGGGCGTACGACGCTTTCGCAAACAGCTACCGCCTGGTGACTGCGGCGAATCTGCCCTTCGCGACCGACATGGTAGATAAGGGCCGCGGCGTATTGATGTTCACGCGCAGGCCCGCGACACTGCAGCTCAAGCGCCAGATGTTGCCCACTTCCGCGGAGACCGCGCAGGCGCCGGAGTTCGATGGCTGGGCGCTGCGATTGACGGCCGAGGCGCAGGATGTGGCGGACACCGACAACTTCCTGGGTGTCTGCAGCAACGCTGACAGCCTCTCAGGGATGATCTCGCCGCCGCGTCCGGATGCGGATCTCGATCTGTATTTCGTCCGCTCGGCGTCTGAGGGCAGCAGGCTGGCGACCGACTTCGTTGCGCCCGAGGCGGCCGGCGAGTGGCAGATCAAGGTGGCCTGCGGCATACCCGGCGCGACGGTCAGGCTCAGTTGGCCGGACATGAGCGGGCTTCCCGCCGAGTGCCGGCCCACACTTGTGGACAATCAGACAGGAAGACGCATCTATCTCAGGACAAATACGGGGTACAGCTATGAGGTCGGCGACGAGCCGGGTGAGCGCAGCTTCACAGTCGTCATCTCGGACACTGCCACAGGGGCACTGGCCATCAGCACCCTCAGCGCAGGTGCGACCGCGGGTCGGGCGCAGATCGTCTACTCCCTGTCGCAGGACGCTTCGGTTGACATCGAGGTGCTCAACATCGCCGGCGTCACCGTGCGGCGGGTCGTCTCCGAACGCGCTCAGGCGGCCGGACCTCAGCAGGTCACGTGGGATGGACGCAATGCCTCCGGCAGCGCCGCACCGGCCGGAACGTACATCATCCGCGTCATTGCTCGCAGTGACGACGGGCAGCAGGTCAGCGCCATCGGCACACTCCGACTCGGCCGCTGAAATGCGCGGGCGGAACATGTCCGACAGTAGCCTCACGACACATCTGACAGGCATATCGGCCGTGGCGGGCTTCCGAGCCTGCCGCGGCCTGTTTGTTCTGGCGATCGCACTGCTGGTCGCGATCTGCGCACTGCCCGCCTCAGCGCAGCAGCCGAAGAGAATGCTCGTAGGCTTCCGCGATACCATGCAGACCAGTTCGTTGGCGAAGCTGCAGCGTGATACTGGCGCGCGGCCCACGAAGCTGCTGGCCGGGGGCAGAGTGCTTGTGATGGACCTCGCGGCGAATGAGACAGCGGCCAGCTTCAAGTCAAAGGCCCTCATGTCGCCGTCCGTCGCGTTTGTCGAGCCGGACGGCATGATGTATCCGACGCTCGTGCCCAATGATCCGGAGTACGGTCAGCAGTACCACCTTGAGCTGATTCGGGCGCCGGAGGCCTGGGATGTGACGACCGGTTCGCGCAACGTGACCATCGCGGTGGTGGACACGGGCGTTGACCTCGATCACCCCGATCTGGTCGGGCGCATATTCCGCAACACCGGCGAAATACCGGGCAACGGCATCGACGACGACCGCAACGGCTTCATTGACGATGTCAATGGCTGGGACTTCCAGAACGGCACGAATGACCCGAACCCCGAGCCGGATGGCGTTGATAACGACGCCAACGGGACGCCCGACGACCAGGTGAGCCACGGGACGCTCGTGGCCGGTCTTGCCGCGGCCACCGGCAACGATGGATGGGGGACCGCCGGCATCGACTGGAACGTGAAGATACTGCCGATACAGGTCTTCCCTGACGACGGCGGGGCCAGCGTGTCGCAGGTGATTGACGGCATTGACTACGCCGTCCTGATGGGCGCGGATATCATTAACCTCAGCGTCGGTGGCGGCTACTACCAGTCATTTACGCCGGCCATCAAGCGAGCGCACGACAGCGGCATCCTCGTGGTGGCCGCCGCCGGCAACAGTGGCCAGCAGTTCACCGATTTCAGCACAAGCTGGGAGTCGCCGGTCTGCAACGATGGCGAGAATCTCGGCGTGGACAACTGGGTGCTTGGTGTCGGCTCAACCGATCGCAACGACCTGAGGGCATCCTTCAGCAATTACGACGGCAGTTCGACCCGCAACTTCGTCGAGTGCATGGCTCCCGGCGAAGGGATCTACGGCATCGGCTTCTATCAGCCCGGCTTCCCGGCCTTCTCCAGCTACTTCACCACCAACTCCGGGACGTCGTTCAGCGCGCCACAGGCCTCGGGTCTTGCCGCGCTGTTGCTGGCACAGAACCCGGCAAGGACGCCGGCGCAGTTGATCGCAGCCATCAGGAACGGCTGTGATAGCATCGACTCACTCAATCCGGGCTTCGCGGGCAAACTGGGGGCCGGGCGCATCAATTGCGCGCGCTCGCTCGGTGTTCCGCTGGCCCCGCGTCTGCCGCAGGATGTGGCCGCCGCCGACACTCCCGACGATCAGGGCGGCAGCATCACCATCACATGGCGCACATCACCCGACGACGGGGCCGGCGCGGAGAGCGTGACCGCGTATATCATCCTCCGCAGCCGCACCGCCACCGATTCGTTCTCTGAGGTCGGGACGGTCGGTCCGGGCGCCACGTCATTCGTTGACACCTCCGTCAGCGACGGCCTCGCATACTACTACATGGTGCGGGTGACGGACGGTTCGCTCAGCGCCGACACGGATGTGGTCGGCCCGGTCCGTTCATCAAATGATAGTGCCCCCGCGCGCGTGACCGGCGTCTACACGGAGGATCGGCCGGCGGATGATGGCGGCGCGATCGTCGTCGGCTGGAACCGCTACGTCGCGCCTCCCGACTTCAGTCACTTCGCCATCTACCGGGCCCGGGCCCGCTTCAGCAACGTCGCCGCGATGACGCCCATCGCGCAGGTGGATAGCTCAGCGGCCGTGGATTACGTGGATACCACGGTCACTGACGGGGTGGACTATTACTACGCGGTGGTCGCGGTTGATACCTTCGACAACTCCATCGCCGACCCGACCGTCGTGGGGCCGGTGCAGTCATTCGCCAACGGCAGCATGACGCTGGCGGCAGGCATGTACTTCCTCGGCTCCCCGCTGGAGCCGAGCGACGGTGACCCGGCGACGCTGCTGGGCGTTCAGTCGGCGCAGATCAGGGTGGCCCGGTGGAACGCCGCGAGGCGGGATTACGACCTGTATTCGGGCCCCGGCACATTGCCTGTGGCGGTCGGCCGCGGCTACTGGCTGAAGCTCGAGGAGACGCTGACATTCTCGCCGGTGGGCAACCTTGCCCCCGCCGGAAGCCTCAACGTGGAGCTTGCGCCCGGCTGGCAGCAGATAGGCAATCCCTACTTCGGCAACATGAACCTGGCGAACGTGACCGTGGACTATCAGGGCACCACGATGGATCTGGCCAGCGCAAGCGCGGCCGGCATCATCCAGCAGATATTCTGGCGGTACAATCGCGCGGACAACAGCTACAACATGATCGCGCCGATGCTGGGAGTGGGGGACAGCATTATTCCTCCGTGGGAAGGTTGTTGGGCACGGGTGGAGAAGGGTTGCTCGCTCATCCTGCCACGGCCGGACACAGCGGCCTCCGCACCGGCGGCATCCGTCGCCGAGGGCGGGGTCGAAGGCGCCGGTGACTGGGTGGCGCGACTGGCGGCGCGAGGTGCCGGCGGTACCGACAGCGACAACTTCTTCGGCGTTTCGAAGCGGCTGTCGGAGATGGGCCCGCTGCACAGTCCGCCGCCGACCGCCAACGGCGTTGACCTGTTCTTCAGCAACGGCACCGGGAGCCGTCTGGCTGGCGATCTGGCCGCCACCGGCACAGGTGCTGCTGAGTGGAATCTGATGGTCGAGGGGCTGCCGGGCAGCCCGGTCGAGGTGTGGTGTCCGGATCCGACCTCGATACCGCAGGGATGGACCGCGACACTCGTCGATTCGGTGACGGGTGCTACTACAGATATCCGCCGAGGCGCTCGCTACACGACGGCCCTGCGCGAAGGCGAGACGCTGAGGCCGATGAGCCTGAGGTTGACTCGCACCGGCGGAGTGCTTACACTCTCTAGCTTGAGTGCACAAGCCACTCGTGCGGGTGGCGCGCAGATGACCTTCACGCTTTCCGCGCCCGCCGATTGTACCGTCAGCGTCCTCAACATAGCGGGTCGGACAGTGCGGGTGCTCGAGCGCGGGGTTTCGCGCCCCGCGGGTAGCTCGCAGACGGTCTGGGACGGCCGATCGGACGCAGGTCTCGCAGTGCCCAACGGCATGTATCTGATGCAGGTTGAGGCCGTGAGCGAGGGTGGATCGCGCACTCAGGCGGTCCGGACGCTGGCGATACAACGCTGATTTCGACCGTAGTCATCACATGATCTCCCCGCAGAGGGGGCGCAGCAGACTATGCATCGCACAACGGCGCTGAGCTTGCTGATCAGCCTGACGGTCGCAACTGCCATCATCATCACCGGCTGCGGTGGTGGCGGCGACGGAGACGGTGGCGTACCCGGGCCTGCAGGTTCGGCGACGCTCACCGGTAAAGTTGTGGCCGCCAACGACACGGATATGCCGCTGGCGAATGCTCAGGTCACCGTGACAGGCACCGGCCGCACGGCCAACACCGGCGCTGATGGCAGCTTCACGATCACCGGCCTCGATGCGGGCACAGTCGCTGTGCAGGTGACCACACCGCAGTCGGACACCTACGGCACCGCCAATGCACAGGTGCCGCTTGCCGCCGGCGAGACGACAGCCGTCAACTTCGCGGTGCTGCCGATCGGCCTGGCGGCTCCGGAGCAGATCCTCCTCGATCCGATCAACGCGACCATCGACGTAAATGGCCGTATCCGCTACCGCAGCCAGGTGATAGGGCCGGATGATCAGCCCTACGAGGGCATAGCGCCGACGTGGATACTGCGCGGCGGGGTGGGCAGCATCTCACCGGACGGCATATTCACAGCGCGCTCGGTTGGCTCCGGCCAGGTCACTGCCTATGCCGGCGGCGCCGAACGCAGCGCGAATGTCACTGTCGTGGGCCCGCGCCCGCCACAGATCTCCAGCTTCCGGGTGAACCCTCAGACGCTCCCGGCCACCGGCGGCAGCATCTTCCTCTCCGCGGCGGTCAGCGACGGTGACGGAGTGAGGGCTCAGGACGTGGTCCTTCAGATACTCCCGGCGGGCGGGGAACCGATCGAGGTGCCGATGGAGGTAACCAACCCCGGCACCGCCATCCCGTCGCCGACATTGCCCAACAGCTACACCGATGCCACCTTCGGCCTGACCTACCAGCTTCCGGCGAACAGCAATGTGCCGACGCCCGATGGCATCCAGGCGCCGAAGACCTACACAGTCAGTATCATCGCCCGCGACTGGAGCGGCATGAGCAGCCAGACGCAGTTCCTTGAGGTCGAGGTGCAGGGGATAGACCCGCCGCCGGTGCGTCCCGGCATCTGACCGGTCTCTCGACGGGATGACGCTGCGCCAACGTTGACACCACGGGAACCGGAGCAATCCGGTTCCCTTTCACTACAGCATACCGTGCGGGAGGAGCGTCAGCGGCATGACGAGCATCCGAGCTTTCGGTGCCACTGCAGCCGCCGCGCTGGTGATCGGCCTGGCAGCAGGTTTCGTGGCGGAGGCCGATGAGATCAGGCCGCCGCTGCTGCAGATCGGCCAGACGCCTGAGGTAGTGGCCGACGGTCGCGTGGGCGAGGACGAATGGTCGGGAGCCACCTCTCTCGGCCTGATGGTCGGACCTGATGGTATGCCTGTAGCGTCCCCGGCTGACGTCCAACTCGGCTGGAACTCCGATGGCCTGACGATCCTCTGGACGATTGATGGCGCCCCCGAAGCTCGCCGCAGAGAGCGAGACGCTGAGGTCTGGCGCGACGATTCCGTGCAGGTGCGGTTGCAGAGCGAGGAAGGGGGGCCTGCGTTGCGCTTCACGGTCAATGCGGCGGGAAGCATCTTCGACAGCCGAAACGGCGACAGTTCGTGGAACCCGCTCTGGAAGTCCGTTACGCTCCGTGGCGCGGGCCACTGGCGCGTTGAGATGCTGATACCCTTCGCCGCGATTGGGATCGTCGGGCCGTCGGCGGATACGCCCCTGCGCGCCGATTTCATCATCAACCGCCCGGGCAGCGCGGACCCGGTAGCCGGTTGGGCCACCCCCTCCCAGTCCGAGGCCGCGGCCTACGGCTTCCTCCTGCTCGCCCCCAGCGGCTCGCCCGTGATGCTCGCGGACGCCACTATTGAGAACAACCGCGTGACAGTTACTCCCCGGATCGAGCCCGGAGCCGGTCTACGCGTGACGCTCTTTGGCGCCGATGGTGCGGAAGTGGCGGCTTGCGACGCGGTCCCCGATGAGCCGTTGGCTGTTGCGCTCCCCGCACCGGGCTTCTACCGCCTCCGCCTCGCGGGCTTCAGTTCCGCCGGTGAGCTGGTCCTTCAACGGGAGTTTGCGCTGACTCGCCGGCCGCCACTGGTCGTCACTGCCACGCGGCGTCTGCTGGGCGGCCCCCGGTTGGCGCTGACCATCGACGGGAGTGGCCTTGAGGTGGACCCGGAGGTCTACGCCATCGGTTTCGGCGGCAGTGAACTGGAGGTGCCGCCGGGGCCAATGCGGATCGGGGAGGCGACGGTGGACCTGTCCGGCTGCCCCCAGGGCGAGATATCCGTGACGGTGACCGCGCGCGCGGAAGGCCGTGATCTTGCCTGCGAGACGCTACGCTTCACCGTGCCCGAGCCCCCCGACTGGGCGAGCGATCACCTGGGCCGCGAGGGGCACGTGGCCGATCCGGCGGAAGCCGTGCGCGCCGATGGGGAGCGAGTCCGCTGCGGCGGTGCAGAGTACAACTTCGACGACCAGCCGATGCCGATCAGCATCAGGGTCGGCGGGCGGGAACTGCTGAGCGCACCGCTGCGCCTCAAAGTTGCCGTGGACGGCGCTCCCCAGGCCTGGACGGAGACCAACCTCCGCTGGACAGAGACGAGCGACACGCAGGCCGTGGCGGTGATAGTCGCCGAATCGCCCTCGGCACAAGTGCGCATCCGCGCAAGCTGCCACTACGGCGGCCTGATGACCTTCGAACTTAAGGCTTCTCCCCACGCCGGCGGGGCGCTCACCGCGGTTGCGCTGGAGTTGCCGCTTGTCTCTCGCCACGCGGAGTCGCTGATGGTAGCAGACGGGACGCCGGAGGGCCTGTTCGGCGGCAGCGTCCCTGGAGGCGTCTGGACGCACGGAGCCGCGCCGGCGGTCTGGCTCGGTGGTGATGGTCGCGGCCTGCAGTGGCTCGGGAGCAGCGCCGCCCGATGGCCGCTGCATTCGCCGGATGCGGCACTGCGGACCACCCGCAGCGGGGAGCAGACCACGCTCACGGTCACGCTGCTTGATCAGGCGTTGGAGGCAGGCACGCCCTTCGAGACAGCTTTCGCTCTGCAGACGACGCAGAGGCGGCACGGCAGCGGCGGACAGAGCGATCTGCGCGTAGCCATCCTCAGTTCGCTCGATGGGTGCGACATCGCGGCGTTGTCCGATCTGCACGCGCAGGGCGTCAGGACGGTCGTCCTCGACGATGCTCGTTTCCGACCGCGTCCCGGCGGCCCTGGCGCGAGCGCGGACGCTGAAGTCGTTGCTCTGGCCGCGGCCGCTCACGAACTCGGTATGCGCCTGCTGCTGGTAGCCGATCATGGCCTCATGACTGACCCCGCGTGGGAGGCGTATCGCGACGAGGTGCTGGTCGTGTCCGGAGGCGAGGTGCGGGGCGAGGCGACCTCGATGAACTGCGCCGGCAGCGCATGGGGCGACTATGCAGTCGCCGCGGTCGCCGATGCCATGGAGCGGTACGATCTCGATGGGGTGCACCTGCGCGGCATAGCGACGCCACCGGGCTGCAGCATCGGGATCGGCCTCAGCGGCTACTCGTCGGAGCGTGCCGGAGCAGACTGGAGCATCGCTGCGGCGCGGGAGATGATGATGCGCCTGCGGGCAGTGGTAGACGAGTGCAAGCCGGAGGGGCTACTGACGGTGGAGTGCCCCGGTGGCGCCTTCAGCCCGGCGACGGGTCTCGCGGATCTGCTGATGATCCCCATGGTTGACGCTTCGGGCGCGCCGCTGTCGCCTGAGCAGTTCATCGCGCTCGGAGGTGACGGCGCCTTCGGTCCGGCCGCCGCGGCCATCCTGCCCTCAGGGGCCGATCAATGCGCGCTATCGAGCGCACTGGGCCTGGCGCTGGCGGAGGATGCGGCTCTGATCCCGGTGGTCGGCTCGCCGGGACTGGCAATCGCCGCCCACGTGTGGGAGACGTACGACAACTTCGAGGCCGAGGCGGCGGATCGGGTCCGGAGCGGCGGGTCCGATGCGCCGGTTCGGGTGGCGCACGCTGACGCGGTCGTGACCTCATGGCCGCGTATTGGGCAGATCCTCGCGGTGGTTCACAACAGCAGCGATGACAGCCCGGTTTTTGAGATAGAAGTCGCGGGCAAGCCGTTCAACCTGGGCCCGCGCCTGTGGGCGGAGGATATCATCTCGGGCCAGCAGATCCCGCTGATCGGTTCGGCCATGCGGATGCGCATGGCGCCGAGGCAGACGGCACTGATACTGATACGCAACCGGTAGCTTCGCTCAGCCGTGGGGAGGGCGTTCTGCGATGACGGGACCGAAGGCGATCGTGAACGGGCGCGTGATTGATGGCACCGGCGCGGCGCCGATTGACGACGGGGTAGTGCTGATCCGCGACGGCCGCGTCGAGGCCATCGTGACGCCCGACGAGGTAGATCTGCCTGCCGACGTGGAGGTTATTGACGCCTCCGGGCGCACGGTCATGCCGGGGCTCGTCGAGGGTCACGCACATGTCGGTGGCACCACCGCGGCGCAGCAGGTCCTGAGGCTGAGCCTCCAGCGCGGCATCACCACCGTCTGTAGCGTCTCGGCGAACGCGGCGGGAATCGCCCTGCGCGATGGCATTGAGGCGCGGCAGGTGCGTGGATGCGCGCGGCTCATCGCCGGCTGCGTGGTCAGCCCGACCTTCGGCCACGTGCGCTACCGCACCGCCGACGGGCCGTGGGAGGTGCGCAAGGCGGTGCGCGAGATGGTGCAGCTTGGCGCGGACTTCATCAAGACCGCGGCCTCCGGCGGATTCTGGGGCGCGGATGAGGTCTGCTCGGTGCGCAACTACACCCCCGAGGAGCTTGACGCGCTGGTGGATGAGGCGCACGCATGGTTCCGACCGGTGGTAGTGCATGCGCACACCCAACCGGGGCTGAACAACGCCATTGCCGCGGGGGTGGATCAGATACACCACGGGGCATTCATTGACGAAGAGGCTGTGCGGGGGATACTTGACGCCGACCTGTGGTATATGCCCACGCTGCGCGTCACATCGGATCGTAACATAGGCGCCTGGCCGGAGCGGCCGTGGATGGAGGCGGAGATGCGGCCGGCCCAGCCGGTGCATCGCGAGGGCGTGCGGCTGGCGCACGAGCTTGGGGTGAAGATCGCGGTGGGCTCGGACTATCCGAGTTCGAAGCACGAGTGGGAGATTGGCGACGCGTGCATCTGGGAGTTGATGGAGCTGGTGCAGGCGGGGTTGACGCCGATGGAGGCGATCGTGGCGTCGGTGAAGACCACGCCGGAGGCGTATCGGCTGGAGGACATCGGGCCGCTGGTGCCCGGCAACAGGGCTGACCTTATCATCGTGGATGGCGACCCGCTCGCGGACATCGGCGTGCTTTACGACCAGCGCAACATCAAGCTGACGATCAAGGACGGGGCGGTCGAGTCGGCTGACATTGACTACGCCTGGCACTACCGCATCCGGGAGGATCAGCCCACCGACCGGCCGCAGTATGACCCGCTGGAGGGCGCGGAGGACTGAGGGCACCGTCGTCTGCCGTTGTCTCCCCCTCGCCGGAACGCAGAGTGGGCCGGGGGGAGAGGTAGCCGCATAGCGGGAACGACTTGCGCCGCTTCGCGCCGCCCCCTGCGAGGGCGCAGGGGCCACAATCCACGCCCTCCGGGCGGGACAGGCGGCAACGAGTCACGGCGCACGCACAGGGAGTGTGCGTGCCACGGAACGGCAGCGCTGCCGTCGCCGTTCCTCCCCCTCTCCCGCCCCACTTCGCGCGAGCGAAGTGCAGGGGGAGGGGGACCGAGGCGGAGGGGCCGCCGTTGTCGTCTCAAGCCCCGCCCACCGCCGCCGTGAGCCACTGCAGGTACTCCGCGCTGCCGGACGCAATCGGCACCGCCACGATCTCCGGCACGTCATACGAGTGCATGCCGACAATCGCGATCTCAAGCTCCGGGAAGCGCTCGGCCGTCGTCTTCGCCAGCAGCAGCCACTCCTCAGCACGCGCCACCTCGCCCTCCCAGTGGTACACGCTCGTGATCGGGCCGGCGATCTGCACGCAGGCCGCAAGCGCGTCTCGCACCAGCGCCTCGGCGATCGCCTCCGCCTCATCACGATCGTCAGTCGTGCAGAACACCTGCAGGCAGTCGGTCATTGCCTTCTCCTCCGCGACGGCTACGCATCTGCACCGTCACCTATTCGTTGCGAGGATGTCACGTCCCTGCAGAAGGAGCAGTTCGAGTGCGCGTGGAAGTGACGTCATGAAGGAATTGCGGGCACCGCAGCGCCGCATACTGCTCCCACAGAATGCGGGCGGACAGTGATTGGGCGAGCAGTCCAGGGAGGCGCAGCCGATGTCAGGTAATCGCCGCATCGTATTCGTGTATCTGCTGACATGCAGCGTGGTGATCTTCACAGGGCTGACTATGACCGGGTGCCCCAGTGGGGAGGGCGGTGATGCAACCGCAACCACCGATTCCCCCAGTGGCGGTGACGAGGCGGTGCTTGCGAAGATCCGCGGCGCCGTCGTGCTGGTCGAGAACACCATGTCCATGCCAGATGGTTCAGAGATAGTCGGCACCGGAAGCGGTTTTTGCATCAACAACCAGGGGCGCATCATCACCAACGCTCACGTGGTCTCGCCTGTGCTGGAGCTTGAGGACGGCAGCAGCGCCCTCGCACTGTCGCGCACCGTCGAGGTCACCTTCAATGCCGGGACGGACGGCGAGAAGTCCCATCCCGCCGCGGTGGTGCGCGAGAACCCGGAGATGGACCTTGCGCTGCTGAAGATCGAGGCAGAGACGCCGCAGTATCTCGATCTGGCTGATTCGGAGACGATCCCGCAGCTTGCGAAGCTCATCGCCTGCGGCCATCCGCTGGGGCTGCGCGAGATCTCGCTGCGGCCGGGAGTTCTCACCGCCCGCCGCACACTCGAGGGCAGGCGGATGATCGAGCATGATGCTGAAGCCGACAACGGCAACAGCGGCGGCCCCATCGTGGATGAGCGCGGCGACGTTGTCGGCGTGCATACCTGGACGCGCATCTCGGCGAACATGTCCACCAAGTTCGCCATCCCCGCGAACGATCTTCGTGACTGGCTACGTTCCGACCCGGCCACCGATCCACCGGTCTACTTCGCCTCCGCGGGCGGAACGCGTGTCGCCGCGGTGGGAGAAGGTCGTCCTGAGGCCGGCGCGACTACCGCGGTGGAGGATCTGCTGAAGGAAAGCGGTCTCAGCTACAGCTTCTTCGAGGGCGA
>JAAYJW010000383.1 GCA_012522765.1 candidate division WS1 bacterium
GAGATCCCCGACCGCCACAATGGCGGCTCGAACATCGGCTTCGTTGACGGCCACGCGAAGTTCATGACCCAGAGCGCGATCCCACAGCGGGTATCGCCTTACGACAGCCGCTTCTGGCGCGGCACGTACACCGGCAACAATCCCTGATCGGCTCATAACCATCTGCGAAACAACTGAGCGACCCCCGCCACCGAGGCGGGGGTCGCTTTTTGTACAGCCGCGCGACTGATAGCGGCTCTTACCGCGTCGCCGCGAACACCACGGCATTGATCCCCTGCTGCCACTCTGCGCTCGAACGGGAGCGTGTATCGGTCCAATCGGCGCTCAGGTCCGTCTCGCTGATCGCGCCAACAAGCTCATCGCCACGATACAGGCCGCGCAACAGCGGCGGGGTGATCGCGTTCGGTGATATGAGCAGCGCGTGGTCGGCAGGCAGCGGCCTGACCTCCACGTCCCACCCATCGGCCTGAAGCGCCTCGCGGACTGAGGTGCGGAAGGCCTCGTCGCCATCGATGATGACGAAGCCCCCGCGCTCGATGAAGCCGCGCAGCGCCGTCGCCTCATCATCCCGCACCGCGATCTGCCCGGTGCCTGCGAGGCAGATGGCCTTGAGCGCGTAGTCCTCGGGCAGCGAGCCGAGGCGCTGCAGCTCAAGCATCCCGGGATAGAGGCGACCCGGCAGCGTCACGTGGTCGCCGGCAAACCACGTTGCCAGCAAGACGCTGTCGAGCCGCACCGACTGCTGGTCGCGGAAGGCGCCGGCCGCGATGAATGCGTATCTCCGGTTCCCAATGGCCTCGTTCATCGTGATGCCGCCGTGGGTCTCTGAGAGCAGCGGCGCCCCCGGACCTCCCGCCGGCCCAACTGGCCCGGGAGGTCCAGGCGGTCCGGGAGGCCCAGGCGGTCCGGGTGGTCCGGCTGGTCCGGGAGGCCCTGCGGGGCCAGCGGGACCTGCAGCGCCCGCGGGACCGAACGCCATGCCCCGGCGAGCCTGATAGACCGAGGAGGATTGTGCGGGCGCCGCCAGTGTGAGCCGGTCGGCGAGGTCGTAGCCGTCCTTGCCGAAGACGCCCTCATAGCTCACACCCTCGGGCATGGGGACGGGCTGCTGGATCGTGCGCTGCTCGCCGCCCTCGTTGACGACCGTCTCCTCGACCGCCACGAAGGACGTGTACGCGGACATCAGGCGGAACTCCAGCGCGAGGTTCGTCACCTGCGTAACAAGCTCCGGGTCCTCGCCGCCGTACATCTGGTCCATCAGGTCCTTGATCCGCGCGCGGGCCCAGATCGAGCCGAGACCCTCGTTCTCTGGCTGCCTGCCCGGAAGCTCAACGTCCAGCTTCTGCGACCACAGCTCGCCCGCAAGGCGCCCGCGGACGCTGATGGTGCCGGAGCCGGGTTCGGTGTAGCGGCCCTTGAGGATCACTGGCTGCGCGGCGAAGAGGTCCGGGATCGGGTTGGGGTAGATATCCGCGACCTTCAGGTCGCCCCAGTTGATGTCTATGTCCAGGAGGTAGGGCCTGTCGATGCGCTCATAGAAGCGCTCGACGAATTGCCCGGCCTCCTCGTTTGGCCGCGCGTACTGCGCTACCCCGCGACCTACCTCGGCCATGCGATTGAGCAGGTAGCGGTTGATGGAGCTTCCCACGCCGAAGGAGAACAGCCGCGCGCTGCCAAGCTTCTCCTCGATCGCTGCGAGGATCTGCGTCTCATTGCCGATGTAGCCATCGGTCATGAAGCTCACGATGCGGACACGCTCGGGGTCCTCCGGGTAGTCGAGCGCGGCCTTGATGCCCTCGATCATCTGCGTGCCGCCCGAGCCCTCCATCGCGTCGATGTAGGTCAGCCCGCGCTTGATGTTCTCCACCGAGTAAGTCAGCGGTTCGTTGGAAAGCTCGGAGGCATCGTTGGAGAACTTGATGATGCGGAAGGAATCCCCCTCGTTCATCTCCGCGATACACTTGCGCATCGCCTGCTTCGCCCACGCAATTGGCTCGCCGCTCATCGAGCCCGAGCAGTCCACTACGAAGATCATCTCTTTGGGCGTGATCTCCGCGGCATCGAACTCAGCCTTCGGCTGGATCATCAGCGTGAAGTAGCCTCCGGCATCGCCGCGGTGGGTCAGCAGCGCCATCTCGGGCTTCTCGCCAGCCACGTCCCAGGCGAGCATGAAGTCCTTGTTCGGAATGGTGTCGAAGGGCTTCAGCGCAACCGTGGCGCGGCGGTTGCCATCGCGGGTCATCTCCACCTCGTGCGAGCGGCAGCGCAAATCCTGGATCGGCACACCCGCGTCAAGCCGCACGGAGACTGCGATGTCATGGCCGGTGCGCTGCTCGGGCCTCAGCACCGGCGGCGTGATGCGCGAGGCGTCCGGGACCTGCGTGGTGTCGGGCGCCCAGCCGCCGCCGCTGCGCCCGGTGGGTGTGCCGGGAATGAAGCGCGGCCCGACGACCATCGGGAAAGTGAACTCGTAGGTGCCGCGGTCGTACGCCAGCGTCTCGACGTAGTGGATTTCGATGCGGATCTCGGCGCCGGGCGTGATGTTCGCCACAGACTGGGTGAAGATGTTCGGGCGCTCCTGCTCCAGGAGCGATGCGGTCTGCCCCGCGGCGCGGGCCTGCTCGTAAATCTCCCGCGCCTCCTCGCGCTTTTTGATGAGCCCGCGGATGGTGCGGTCGCCGATGTGCATCGTCATGTCATTGACGGCGGCCTCATCGGGGAGCGGGAAGACGTAGATGGCCTCGATGGTCTTGTCGAAGGGATTCGCGAATGTCTGGGTGACGGTGACCTCGGCAACCATCCCCGCGATCTCCGCCTGCACATCGGTGTGCTGAAGGGGGAACTCGAGGACGCCGCCCACGGCCTCGCCCTCGGCGGGCAGGACCCTCAGAGCGCCCTGCGTCACCTCTGCGGTCGTGGCGTAGGGCTCAGGCGGCTGAGCCACGACGATGCTGGCCCCAAGGAGCACTGACAGGAAGACGACCGATAACGTGATGCGTCTCATGACATACCTCCCCCTCTGCATTACGTCCGTATCCGTTTGCCGAATACGACGCGGCAGAGGGGGCGGGGGTTCCACTGAATTTCACATTCACCGCGGAAGCGCCGGAAAGTCGGTGAGGGTGCTGGCCTGCCAGAGCACGAAGCGCTCGGTGTCCGTGCCGCCCTCTTCCTGCAGGCGCTTCAAGTTCGCCATCCGCTCGCGGATCCGCGGCAGCATCTCCACCTGCGTCGTCTGGCTCAGCCACGCATCGGCCTTGCGCGCGGCCCATGCGGTTGTGTCAACCACCACGGAAGGGCCGAGGCCCTCGTGTCCTGCGTAGATGAAGACCAGCGGCACGGTGTAGGGCTCGCCGTGGTCGGCGAGGATGTTCTCGCCCGCCTGCCAGACGATCTCCTCGGTCATCTCGTGGACGGCGGTGTGATCGCGATTGCGGTCATTCGGCCCGAGGGTGAAGAGCGCCTGCGGGCGGTGCTTGCGAAGCTGCTCGATCAGCAGGCGCGTGAGCTTCCAATCATGGCGCACCCCCTGATCGGGCCAGCCGAGGAAGACACGCTCTGTGATGCAGAGGATGCGGTCACAGTTCGCAGCCTCTTCCTGGCGCTGCTGCACAATCGTCTCAGCCCATTCGGCGCGGCAGTAGCCCGCGTCGCCGCGGGAGATCGTTACAACGACGACCTCCGCGCCCGCGTCGGCATGAGCGGCGATGGTGCCGCCCATGATGATCTCGTCATCGGGGTGCGCGCCCCAGACCATGATGCGCTCGTATGTGTGCATGATGCGTAGCCTCCCTGACTTGTTGATGCGTCAGTGGGCCGGGCTGCAACCTCCCGCCCTACAACGACACAACGCTTTGAAGCCCGGAGTCCAGGCGCCCTCGCCTGGACACATAACGCCCAGTGCATTTTCAAGGCACCGCCGCCGTTGCCGTTCGGAGCGACGCATCCGCCGTTCGGATGCGTCGGCCGTTAGCCGTTGTCACCCAACGATCAATAGCCTCCCAGTTCGCTGTCTTCGTTGCGGGGGCCGGGGTGGAACCTCCCGCTTCGCGGGACCGTCGCTTCGCGACGGCGGCCCCTCC
>JAAYJW010000384.1 GCA_012522765.1 candidate division WS1 bacterium
GCGTGGGGCGGCATCATCGCCTCCGCCAACACCAGCCTGCGCACCGCCTACGGCGAGAACACCGCGTGGTGGCAGATGATTGATCTCTTCTCGCCCGATCGTGGCGCCGGAATGGCCCTGCGCTGCCTCGATGAGAGCGGCCTCTACAAGGCGCCCGCGCTGCGCAAGGGCGTCATGCTCGTGCCGGAATACGTGATGACCGCGATCGGGAGCTACATGCAGCCGGAGATGTACTGGGATTCCTCGCTGGAGCCGGGCGACGGCACTTCGCTGACCTTCGAGTATCTTCGGCGCACGCGCGCTCCGGGCGAGGGCTTCACGCCACCGGCCGCGGTAGTCGAGGTCCACCCCGGCGACTGGCATGAGGCCATGAAGCAGTACTCGCGCTGGGCGCACACTGTGTGGCAGTGGCGACCTCATCCGTCGGAGCTTGCCCGGCGCTGGAACGTCGTCGCCACCGGATGGGGCCAGAGCGCGCTCTACGGCGAGAACGGCTGGCGCACGGACTTCTTCGAAGAGGGGCGGGACGTGCTGGAGATGATGTCGTGGTGGGACTGGTCGGAGGTCGGGCCATGGAATGTGCCGATGGACCGTCTGCGCGACGAACTGGGCGATGGCTTCTATGAGCGCTACAAGTCTTACTGGGTGACGAACCCGGCCACCGGACAGCTTGAGTACCCGCTCAACCGTGGCGATTACGCGTACAACGAGGACTGGGGCGGGTTGCCGGCGCTGCGCGATTACGTGCAGGCGCACCGCGACCGTGACATCCTGCCGATGTTCTACATGGAGGGCATCCTCTGCTGCGACACCACCCGCACCGGGCAGCAGTTCGGTGAGCAGTACGGCGTGATGAACGACCTCTGGACGGACCCGTACAACACCGGGAAAACGCCCGAGGGCTATGTCGGCTCCTACGGCTCGTGGAACATGTGCTCAGACACCGCGTGGTGGCCGGAGTACCTGGCGGAGACGGTGGCGCGCGTCTGTCGCGACACCGGAGTGGCCGGCGTGCGGCTTGATGAGTACGGCCATCGCGGTTACGTCTGCACGTCGGACAAGCACCAGCACCTCTTCGCCGAACCGGGGCACAACGCGTGGCTGCAGGCCGTATCACGTGCCTGCGGGCTGGTGCGCGAGGCGATGGATGAGGTGGATCCCAAACTCGTTCTGACCACCGAGTTCCCCGGCTACGATCATCTCGCCCGCTTCCTCGACGGGGCAATCGTCTACGAGAGCATGTCGCATGTTCGGCCGATCCGCCCGGTGCCGGTGAACCTCTTCCGCTTCTACTTCCCGCAGTGCAAGCTCTACGACCTCGATCGCGACACGGGGGATTCGCTCGACTGGCAGTTCTTCAACGGCATGGGCCGCTTCGGCGGAGTGCAGTCGCCTTCCCGCCACCTCATCTTACAGCAGTCGAGCAGCCTCTTCGATGGCCGCGAGTTTGACCCGCTGGTGCCGACGCTGCGGGAGCGTGTCTACGCCAACCACTTCATTGGCCGGGACAAGCAGATCACGATGCTCTACAACGATGAGGCGTTCACCGTGGATGGCATGCTGCTGCCCGTGGAGCGCGAGCGGGGGTGGCACTTCGTCGAACTGCTGAGCAGCACCGAACTGAGCCCACACCGCGCGGGCGGCGGTTGGGCGGTTGGCCTCAAGCTCGGACGGGGCGATGTCGCCTGCGTTGCGCGCCTGCCGGAGCGTTTGAGCGTGAACCGCGTGCCCACCGGCTACCGCTATGAGATAACCGGCGATCTTGGCGGCATGACGGTGCAGGTTTGCGACCGCGAGGGCATGAAGCTGAGCGAGCAGAATGCCGAGCGCTCCGACGACCTGATCATGCCCGGCCGCTCCGAGGGCCAGCCTGCCTGCTTGAAGCTGCTGCGCCACGGGCGGCTGGTGGACATGGTGCAGATGCCGTGAGAGACCCGGCCGCTACCGCCCGGCCTCGATGCTTCGCGCCCAGATCGTCTGCAGGCGCGGCGCTAGGAAGCCGGTCCACGCCGCGTAGCCCTCGGGCGTGAGGTGTACGCCATCGCAGTAAAGCTCCGGGCGCGGCAGGCCGTCGGTGCCGAGCATGACCTCGTTAATGTCGAGGACCTCGACGCCGCTGATGCCATCCGCCCACTCGGCGAGGCCATCGTTGACCGCGCGGAAGACATCGGCGAGATGCCAGCGCTTGGGGCCCAGCTTCGGGCCGATGATGACCGTCTCTGTCTCCGGCAGCGCCTCGTGGATGATCGCATGCAGCCTCACGAAGTCGCCGATGACCCGCTCCGCGCTCTTCTCGGCGGCTACGTCGTTGTCGCCTGAGTAGACCACAGCGACTCTCGGCTGATAGGGGAGGATGACGCGGTCCGCCCATGCCAGCAGGTCGGAGACCTGCGAGCCGCCGAAGCCGCGGTTGATGACCGGTGCGAACGGGAAGTCCTCCGAGAGCGTGCTCCAGCGCACGATGGTGGAGCTTCCGGTAAAGAGCATCGGCCGCGCAGGTGGTGCCTGCTCGCCGTCATTCTCCTCGAATGTCTTCATCGTCTCCTCCCACCGCTCCGGTGGGGGATCGGCGGGACCAGTGGTACTCATCATTGCTTCGCTCCCTCAGAGGTAGATCATCTGCTGCCGCGCTACCCGCCTGTGCTACCGGGTGGTGACGGCGGGCGTTCGGTGTCGGGGACGAGGTAGATGTTCCCGATCTCGTTGCTTCCCAGCTCGATCTCAACCGCACCGGTGTTACCGGCGAGACTCCAGCCATCGGGTGGCGTGATGACAAGCTGCGTCGTCCCCGGAGGGACGTTGATCAGCCGGTAGCGCCCCTGCGCGGCGGTGGTTGCGCGCTGATCCCCCGCCTCGACGATCGCTCCGGAGACGGGCTGTCCAGTGATCGCGTCCACAATGCGCCCCTCGATGGTCACCGAGTGCGGAGATACCAGCGTCGGGCCGCTCCCGCCACAGGAGAGGCCGAGCAGCGCTGTTGAGACGATCGCGAATATTGCTGTCAGTTGGCGCATCAGACATTCAC
>JAAYJW010000385.1 GCA_012522765.1 candidate division WS1 bacterium
GACTGCTTCGCAGGCAACGGATACGCAGTCGCGGTGCAGGACATGCGCGGCTTCTACGGCTCGGCGGATGCCGGGCGTGGCGCTCCGCGGCATAACGACGGCTATGACACGATCGAATGGCTGGCGACTCAGCCATGGTGCAACGGGAAGGTCGGGATGCTCGGCTATTCGCACCTCGGCGCCGCCCAGTATGAGGCGGCCGTGACCACTCCGCCGCATCTCTCGGCAGCGATACCCGCGCAGGCGCCTGCCAACTACTACACCGACGCGCTCTTCCCGCCGGTCTTCCGCAAGGCCGACTACGAGACGATCTTCCGGGGCGTCTTCACCCGCCGGACGCCGCAGCTTATCAACCGGCGTATCCGCAGCCGCGACGAAAATCGGCTCGAGCAGTTTGACACGCCGATGATACATAGCTGCGGCTGGTACGACTTCTACAAAGAGGGCGGCATAGAGATGTTCCGCGCGCTCCAGGAGCAGGGTGGGCCGAATGCGCGGGGCAATCAGAAGCTGATCATCGGGCCGTGGGGGCACGGCGTCCTGCAGGAGAAGGACTACGGGCAGCCGCTGGAGTTGCCGGGCGGGATGGTTTACCCGCCGAACGCGAAGTTCGATTGGCCCGCAGAAGTCTGGTTCCCGTGGTTCGACCACTGGCTCAAGGGCGAGGAGACCGGGGTGATGGATCAGCCGCCGGTGAGATATTACCTGATGGGCGCGATGGGGGAGAGCGACGCTCCCGGCAACGAGTGGATCGAGGCCGAGACCTTCCCGCCTGCTTCAACGCCCACCACGTTCTACGCCCATGCAGATGGCACGCTGAAGTCGGAGGCGCCCGCGGCGGCCGATGCTTCGCTGAGCTATAGCTACGACCCGCGGGACCCGGTGCCGACGGTGGGCCGGATCCACTCGCGCCTGCCGGTGAACGGGCCGTTCGACCAGCGGCCGGTGGAGAGCCGGCCGGATGTGCTGCTCTTCACCAGCGAGCAGTTGGCCGATCCGCTGAAGATCGTGGGGCAGATCAAGGTGCGGCTCTGGGCGTCATCCGATCGCACCGATACCGACTTCACGGCCAAGCTGACTGACGTCTATCCCGACGGGCGCTCGATCATCTTCCTCGACAGCATCGTCAAGGGCAGGTATCGCAACGGCTATCTGCAGGAGGAGCTTCTGACACCGGGCGAGGTGTATGAGTTCGAGATTGACCTTGGCTACATAGCGGTGGCGCTCGCGCCGGGGCATCGGCTGCGGCTGGCGATCTCCAGCAGCAACTTCGATCGCTTCGACATCAACCCCAACACAGGCGAGCCATACGGCGACCATGCGGTGAGCCGCGCTCTGCTGGAGGAGCGGCTGAAAGCAGAACCGGCTCCGGGCGACCCGGAGTACACTGCTACCGAGATCGCCCGGAATACAATCTACTTCGATCGGAATCGCCCGACACAGGTGATACTGCCGGTGATCCCATGATGCGGGACCGCTACGGGTTGATCCAGAGCGGCCGCGTCGGATCGTAGGTCAACTCGCGCGCGGTGAGGTTGTACATCGGCACCGCGAAGCTGTCGGCGTTGGCCTCGCGGAACTGCCGCAGCGCATCGCGAGCCTCATCAAGCCGCGCCTGATCGGCTGCGGGGTCTTTCGCCTGCAGAAGCTGCATCTCGCGGATAGCAGCGGCCATGAGCCGCGTGTGATCGAAGCCGGTGCGCAGGAACGCCACTCGCGCGATCTCCCGCTCGTCACCGTCGGCCACCGCGGCTTCGGCCTGCGCCAGCAGCGCCTCACCCGCGTCGAGCACCTCGTCGGTGTACAGGTGCGGCACAAGCTGGATGAAGTCGCGGAACCAGCTTCCCCACGTCAGGCTGTGCTTGCCACCGGCAC
>JAAYJW010000386.1 GCA_012522765.1 candidate division WS1 bacterium
CACATCCTGGCTCGCGCCTACCCACGCTTGAGGATCGTCCTTTTCACAGCGCAGACTGCGCGATCCCGTGTGGGCGACCTCCGGGTCGGCTACACCGCCACGCGGCGCCCATTGCGCCACCGCCAACTGCTGGTTGCCCTGATACTCCTCGAACGCCGCGAGTGCGTCCTGGCGATCGGTCGGCAGGCGGTGCATGTGAATCGTGCGCGAGGAGACCTCCGTGTAGGGGTAGGTGCCGATGCCATGCTCCTCGTCATACTGCCAGTCGGTTGGTCCGCCCTCGTGGTAGGCGTAGTGCGCCGGGTTCGGCAGTTCCGTGTTCGGGAAGGCAAAGAGCCACTGGCCCTCGTCCATCGCGCGTCGCTCAAAGGCCTCAGGGAAGATGCGGTAGTAGCTCGCCAGCGCATCGCGGAAACCGATCTGTCCGTCTACGGCGTAGAAATACAGCCGCACGTGTGCGGCGCTGCGAAGGTCATCCGCGCCAAGCGGCGTCAGGCCGATGCGCGCGTTCAGCGAAAGCCCCTGTGCATCTGCGATGAGATCGTAGATGACCGGCTGGCTCGGCTCTATCGCCATCGCGAGGCCGTCGCCGATCGGCGGCGTCACCACCACCAGCGGATACTGCCGCTCAGTCAGCAGCGACGCGGGTGTGATCGGCGAAAAACTGTTGATATCCTCATGCCAGTCCCACCCGACGAGGTCCGCGGCAAGCGCCACCCTGAGGTCCACCGCGCGGTCTTCGCCGGTGGTGTCGGTGACACTGATCTGCATAATGCGCACCGGAGGTCTGTCTGCGCCCGAGCCAGGCTGATCCTGCACCGCCTCGGCCACGATGGCCAGTCCGGCCCCCTCGGCCCGTCCGGCCTCACCGGTATTGAGCGACACGCTCTGCCCTGAGACGGCGTCCGTGGCGGTGATGGCGAGCGGCTCCGTCCATGTCTGGGCGGATGCAGTGCATACAAACATTACTAAGGCGACGACTGTCATGGCGACAATCACAGATGCGCTTCGCATGAGCAAATCCCCTCTGACATGCGATGGTAAGCTGTCTCAGGGGGAGAGTTCGCGACGTGGGAGAGAGGTCCTGCTCACGGCAGCCAGCCCGTGCCGCTGCCGGTGACGCTCGGCCTACCGCCTGCTAACACTGGCCTGGCACGGGATCGTGATCGTGTCGCCGGGGCCGTAGTCGTAGAGCACCATCCCCGCGATCCCATCGCCGTCGCGGTCGGTGAAGGCTGAGCGAAGCACCTCTGCCGACACCTCACCCTCATGCGCGGTGTCGATCAGCGGTTTCACATTGCCCTCTATCCCCGCAATGCGCCACGACGCGCTCGCGTCCTCGTTCGCCAGCGTCTTGCCATCATAGTAGCCGTAGCGGTTCAGCTTGAACGTAGCGCCCGAGGTGAGCGCGCCGTCTGCGATCTCCTCCACCGGCCCCTCAGCCACGCGAGGGTCATACTGCAGCGTCAGCAGCAGCCCGCCTTCAACCGCCTCCGCGGCCATGATGCGCTGCGTCGCGCGATTGCCGCCCTCGTTGCTGATGTGCACGAAGCGCCCGACCAGCGCGGAGGCGCCCGCGTCTGACATGCCGCTGAACTGCGCGTCCACCAGCGTACCCTCGCCACCGGGCACTTCCGCGGTAAGGCGCTGCTCCACCGCGCCATCCATCCGCACCCGGATCGTCCGCGCCTGCGGGTCGAAGCTCTCGATCGTCCCGGTGTACTCCGCGCGGGCGAGGGAGATGCCCGTCTCTCCCCGGTGCAGGGCAGTGCCGCGCACCAGCTTCGCGGTGATCATCGCCCCGTCTCTCTCGCGCCAGAGCGCGAACTCGCCGTCGGTGCTCAGTCCGCCCTCCACGCTGCAGGTGGCTCCGCCGGATGGCTGGATGACCAGTGTGTCGGTGAACCCGGCGGTCTCGATGCGCAGCGCCATCGAGGCGAATGTGTCCTCGCCACCGCCCTCGACGGCAAGCTCAGTCACCGAGAGCACGCGCCGCTCGCCGTCAGAGGGCTCGATGATGGTCGCGAACTGGCTCGCCAGTGGCGCCTCCCCCGAGCGCTGCATCACGCACCACGTGGCGCGGTAGGGTGAGCGCCCGCCGGGAGCAGTGCAGGCCGAGGTCCACAGGCGGCTGTCATCGGGCGCCAGGTGCGTCGTGTGCAGGAACACGCCCTCCTGCCCCTCAAGCTCGAAGCTGGCCTCGAAGGGCCCGGAGACCTCGCCTACCATCGGGTCGGGCATGAAGGCGAGGCAGACGAGGGCGGCGTCACCGCTCGGTCGCGCGGAGATGTCGCGCCACGGCACATCCGGCCCGGCTACCGTGCCCCCACCCTGCGGGTGCAGATTCGCGCCGGTGACGGTGGCGGGGCCGCTGGGTCCGTGGAATGAGTGCGTGTGCTCCTCGCCGCCGAAAACGCGCTCGATGCTCACCGCGTAGGCGTCGTGCGCATCAATGTCCACCAGCACGATCGCGCGCTCGCGGAAGGCTCGCGGCTCATCGCCCGGCACTTCACTGCGCGCGCGGGCGTATTGCGCGGGCGCATCGGAGGCGAAGGTCTGCACCGAGCCGATGGGGTAGGCTCCCGGCGAGACGCCCGTGATGTGCGTGCCGTAGTGCGCGCCCCAGTTCTTCTCCCAAGCGCCCGCGTAGGTCCAGCCGACCGGGTAGCCAAGCTCGGGCAGCGGGTTCCGCCCGAGGGCTGCGAGGCCCATCGTGAGCATGTCGTTGTGCAGGTGCTGCACCGCCACGCCGTAGCGCACCCACAGCGCACGCTGCCGATCGCCCTCGCCGGAGCGCAGGATGGCGTGGCCGTAGCCGTCGAGCACATCGCTCTCGAGGTCTACCTGCCAGCCCTGCTCACGTCCAATGCGCTCAATTTCCGCCGCCACCTGCGGGTCGCTGATCGCACCCGGCACTGCTCCCCCAGGCCCCCAGGCGGCCTGCGCGAAACGTTCGACGCCGGTCCACGCAAACGCTTCGGCGAAATCCTGCTGCGTCAGCGGCTTGCCCTGGCGCGGCGATGCGAGGTCGGTGCTGGGGGCACCCGCGTCGCCTGTCTCATCCGTGACCCGGCCGATCAACGAGGTATTGAGGTGAAAGTCGAAGATCTGCCGGAACTTCGGGTCACCGGTGAGCGAGATGAACTTCGGCGGCTGGTAGAGGTCGGGCATCATGCGCTCGATGCGGCTGAAGATATCCGCGAGCCCCGCCATGTAGCGCACCTGGATGCGATTGTACCCGCCCGTCTCGTGTCCGCCGCCATCCTTGAGGTACTGATTGGTGAGCGAGTAGCGCAGTCCCGGCCAGCCGTTGAGCAGATGGTCCACGAGCTCCATCGACTGCGGCTGCCCGAGGCCCAGCGCCATGGTAGCGACCATCCGTTCCTGCATCGGCCAGTTGCGCGCGGTCGCGTTGTCGATCCCGTACTGCGCGCAGGTGCGGATGATGCCCGCCTGCAGGAAGCGGTGCAGGTCGGCGGGCGTCTCGATCTCCGGGTGATACTGCGCGCGCACGAACGCAACAAGCTCCTCATCCTCGCTGATGGCGTCAAAGACGAGATCGTAGGCCCGCATGGCCTCCTCCATGCGCGGAGTGTCCCAGTTGGGCTGGATGTATGAGAAGCTGCTGCCGACGCGGTTGAAGCGGTCGCGGATCGGCGCGCCGACCGGGCCGCGGTAGACGCCGTCGCGGTTCACGAGCTTGCGGTGGTTGAGGTTCAGGCTCATGTCGAGGTGCGACTGGGCGAAGCGCGCCAGCGCTACGCCGCACTTGTGCGCGTACGCTGCGTCGCCGGTGCGGACGTATGCCTCGGCGGACTGCATGATGCCGGGCGTGAAGGCGCGCATGTACGCCTCGGTCTGATGGTAGTAGGCGATGAAGGGCCAGCGCCACGGTTCGCCGCTCTTGCCCGCGATCGGCTCCAGCGGCTCGCAGCCCCAGCCGTCATCGGGAAAGGGTCCTGAGTGCATGTCCCCCTCATGCCAGTCGTTCGAGGGGAAGAGCGTCTGGCACTCGGGGCACTTCACCTTCCACGGATGCTCGGGGTCGAAGACCCACGGGTAGAAGCCGCTGCGGCCCTCGTATATCGCCATCCCGCAGACCGGGCAGCCCTTACCCACGGCGGCGTCCGGCTCGCGGCTGCCCAGCACCATCAGACATGTGCGGGGGATCGCCGGGCCGGGGATGATCGACCAGACCTGCTCATCGCTCATCGCCGCCCACCGCTGCGCCAGTGCCCCCGGCTCGCCACCCTCAGTGCGCATTCGCTCGACCTCAGCGTCGGAGTAGATCGTCCGGCCGAACTTCGGCGCATCGAGGTCCGCTCCGACCGGCCACAGGCGCGGCAGCGCGATGCCACTGTACTCACGCGCCTCATAGACGCTGCTCCAGGGGATGACGGGAACGGTGATGGTCAGTTCGCCACCGGCTCCGGCGAAGCTGATAGGCGTTTCGCCCGGCTCCAGCGCCCGGAAGTAGAAGCGCTGGCGCTCGTCCTGATCCCACCGATCGAACATCTCGACGTTCGCCGGATGCTCGACTGCGAGCGCCCCCGATCCGGCAGGCTGGCCGAGCGCGATGCGGAAGATCTGTCCGGGGAAGACCCACAGCGGTTCATCGAGTATCTGCAACTCGGCCCACGCTCCCGGCGCCGCGAGGATGATCAAAAGCGCGATGGCGGTCATGCGATACATATTGCACCTCCGGGCGGATCAACGCCGGCAGAAGTTCAGTATCTCCTCGGCGCTCATGCCGGAAAGCCCGAGCGCCTCCTGGCCGCGCGC
>JAAYJW010000048.1 GCA_012522765.1 candidate division WS1 bacterium
CTCCCGTACCAGGCGCGAGCGTGGCCCTTCGCCGTCTTCGCACATCTCAGGTCGGCCGCAAGCGCTGGAGAAGTCCGCGATTGGCTGCTTGAGCACCGAGCCGTAGGCCGAGGTCGAGCAGCTTCCCCGCCACTGACAGGCTTCCGGCTCGACAGCCCCCACCGCCACCGGGCAGCGCCACTTCAGATGGTCCCCCCTCGGCGCTCCGATACTCGCGCCTGCCCCAGCGCGCATCCGGATCCGCCTGCGAGCCATGCTGGTTCGCCCAGGCACGAACCGCCGTGCCATCCACCGCCACGTACCGACCCAGTTCGGGAAAGACCAGCTTGATCCGATGCACCAGCGCCTCGAACATCTCCTCCAGATGCCACTGACCCTCCGGCTCGCTGAGCCGGCCCACAAAGCGCGAGAAATGCCAGGCCTCCGACACCCCCTCCACGCTACTTATGCCCACCATCCGCCGCAGCAAACCGTTGCGCTTCAACTCCCGAATCAGCTCCGCGAAAGTGCCTATCTTACTGGGGTGATGGCTAATGGGCTCGTGGCTGATTGTGGGTTGAAACCGGCGGAGAGAATGTGGTAGAATTATCCTGCTCAAATGGCCGTCGACACGAACGAGTGGTCGCGGAGGCTGCCCGCAGGTTGCGGGACGGGCTCCGCGACTGTTTCACTACCCCGCCTCGGCTCACCGGGCGAGAGGAAATCATCAGATGGACTACAAGGATACACTCAACCTTCAGAAGACCGACTTTCCCATGCGGGGCAACCTCGCCGAGCGCGAACCGCAGATCCTCGGTCTCTGGGAGGACCTCGACATCTACCGCCGGGTGAGAGAGCTTCGTGAGGGCGCACCCACCTACATCCTCCACGATGGCCCTCCCTACGCCAACGGTAACATCCATCTCGGCCAGGCGCTGAACAAGATCCTCAAGGATATCACCATCAAGTACAAGACCATGCGCGGCTTCGACTGCCCCTACGTCCCCGGTTGGGACACGCAGGGTCTGCCGACCGAGCAGAGTGTGCAGAAGCAGAAAGGCATCCTCCGCCACCAGGTCTCGGTGCTTGAGTGGCGGCGGCTTTGCCGCGATCTTGCGCTCGGCTATGTTGACACCCAGCGCGAGCAGTTCAAGCGCATCGGCGTGCGCGGTGACTGGGACAACCCCTACCTGACGCTTTCTCCGGACTATCAGTCCCGGCAGATCGAGGCGTTCGGCGAGATCGCGCTCAAGGGCCTCGTCTATCGCGCGCTGCGGCCGGTCTACTGGTGCTACCACTGCGAGACGGCGCTTGCCGAGGACGAGATCGAATACACCACCCGCACCTCGCCGGCAATTTACGTCGCCTTCGAGCTGCAAAGCAGCGATGCGCTGCCGATGGACAGTCCGCCCTCGGAGCCGGTGAGCTTCCTGATCTGGACCACAACTCCGTGGACGATACCGGGCAACACCGCTATCGCACTCGCGGCGGATGCCGACTATGTGCTGGCGCAAACCCAGAAGGGCAACTTCATCCTCGCACGAGAGCTTCTCGACCGGACGATGGCCGAGTGCGAGATCAGTGAGTATGAAGTAGTCGCCGAGTTCAAGGGCTCTGAGCTCGAGGGCCTGGTTGCGAAGCACCCAATGTACGAGCGCGACTCGCGCGTGGTGCTGGCCGACTATGTCACGGTCGAGGATGGCACGGGCGCCGTGCATACCGCTCCAGGGCATGGTCTTGAGGACTACCAGACCGCGCTGAATTACGATCTGGACGTCATCAGTCCGCTTGATGATCTCGGCCGGTACACCGATGAAGCGGGTGCCGACCTCGCGGGTAATGTTGCGGATCAGTCGAACGAGATCGTCAAGGACGTCCTGCGCGCAAAGGGGGCTCTGATCGGCGCTACGAAGATCGAGCACGAGTATCCCCACTGCTGGCGCTGCCATCTCCCGGTCATCTACCGCGCTACGAAGCAGTGGTTCATGGACATCGAGAAGCTGCGCGAGCAGGCGCTTGAGGCCATCAAGGGCGTCCACTGGAACCCGGCGTGGGGCGAAAGCCGCATCGCGGGCATGATCGCCTCCCGCCCGGACTGGTGCATCTCGCGGCAGCGCGCGTGGGGTGTGCCGATCCCGGTCTTCTACTGCGACGCCTGCGGCGAGCGACTGATCACTCGCGAGACTATCTCGCACCTCAGCGCGCTGGTGGCCGAGCATGGCGCGGATATCTGGTGGGAGCGCGAGGCGGCGGATCTGCTGCCGGAGGGCACCACCTGTGCCGCAGAGGGCTGCGAGGGCACCACGTTCAGCAAAGAGCCCGACATCATGTCCGTCTGGGTAGACTCAGGCTGCTCTCACTACTGCGTGCTGCGCGCCCATCCGGAACTGAGCTTTCCGGCCGATCTCTACCTCGAGGGCGATGACCAGTATCAGTGCTGGTTCCAGACCTCGCTATGGGTGGCGATGGCGCTGGGCGAGGCCGCTCCGTATCGGACCGTGGTCGGCCACGGCTTCTTCGTGGACGAGACCGGCTCGAAGCTCTCCAAGAGCAAAGGGAACATCATCAGCCCCGCCGAGATCTACGATCAGTACGGCGCGGACGTGCTCCGGCTGTGGTTCACCTACGCGGACTTCCGCCAGAAGATGGCGCTGTCGGAGGACATCTTCGGGCAGGTAGCCGACGCTTACCGTCGAATCCGTAATACCGCGCGCTTCCTGCTGCAGAACCTGCAGGACTTCGATCCGGCTGCGGATGCCATTGAGCCGGCTGATCTGCGCGAGATCGATCGCTGGGCGCTGGACCGGCTGCAGCGCCGCATCAAGTCGATCACCGAAGCGTACGAGCGCTGGGACCTGCACATCGTATACCGCGAGGTGCATGCGCTGTGCGATATTGACCTGAGCGCGTTCTATCTCAATGTCCTGAAGGACCGGCTCTACACGGAGGTGCCGGACTCGCCGGTGCGCCGCTCTGCCCAGAGCGCCATGTGGCGGATCCTGAAGGCGCTGGCGAAGATGATTGCGCCGGTGCTGACCTTCACTTCCGAGGAACTGTGGCAGCATATGCGAAACGAGGTG
The DNA here is from genome assembly GCA_012522765.1 of candidate division WS1 bacterium. GTDB lineage: Bacteria > Armatimonadota > Zipacnadia > Zipacnadales > UBA5352 > UBA5352. The sequence goes on from JAAYJW010000048.1 coordinate 3,060, forward strand.
GACGCGAGTCTGCCCGAGAGTGTGCAGCTTGCGGACTGGCCGCAGGTGGATGAGGCGCTGCTCGATGATGAGCTTAGCGCACACTGGCAACAGGTTCTGGAACTGCGACGCGTTGCGATGGCGGCGCTTGAAGAGGCGAAGGCGGCGGGCGAGGTATCCAACCCGCTGGAGGCGCGCCTGGACCTTTATCTGACCGACGCGGCACGAGAGGCGCTGCTTGGGATCGAGGAGGACCTGGAGGCGCTGATGATCGTGTCGGTGGTGGAGCTACACCATATCGAGGAGCACGATCGGCCCGGAGAGCCATCCGGGATGCGGGTGGAGGCATCGCTGGCGAGCGGCGGCAAGTGTGGCCGCTGCTGGATGCGCTCCGAGAGCACCGGGCTGGCAGAAGACCACCCGGAGCTTTGTGCGAGATGTGCCGAGCGGGTAAACCGGATACTTTCCGGGTAGCATCAACCGAGCTGTCGCGTCCGGAGCAGGTGGTATGCGTGTGGAAGGTGAAGCGCGCGCTCCGGAGAAACTGGCGCCGGATTGACTGTCGGGCATCGGAGGTCACATACGGTGGCGCGCAAGCGGAGTCTGGATGTCGAGAAGTATGAGGAGATCCTCGTAGAGGAGCGGGACCGTCTTCGAACCGAACTCAAGCGGATTGAGGACAAGGCGGCCGGGCGAGATCGCCTGCATTCGGATCAGGCGGGGCAGGATTTCGACGAGCCCGGCGGGGATGCGGCGACAGAGACCGTGGAGCGAGCGCAGTCGATGGCGGTAGGGGCGTCACTGCGCGAGCAGCTCGAGGAAGTGCTCGCAGCGCTCGAGAAGATTGAGAACGGCACCTACGGCATCTGCGATGCCTGCGGCAAGCCGATCACGAAGAAGCGCCTCAGCGTGCTCCCCTGGGCGACACTGTGCAAGGAATGCAGGGCGAATCTATCAACGATGTAGGGCCGACCAGCACGCGCGAACAGGGCGGTGATACGCACCGTCGTGGCCGGTGGATGCTGCTCGTCTACGCCACCGCGGCCATCGTCGTGGCGCTTGACCAGGCGGCCAAACTCGCGGCCGTGGCATGGCTGCGTCCGCTCGATTCGGTGCCTCTGATCGGGCCATGGGTCAGCCTCACGTGGGCCACCAATACCGGTGGAGCATTCGGCGTATTGTCCTCCTCCACCACGCTGCTCGCGATCGTGGCGACGCTGGTTGTCGTGGCGCTTATCTATACCGCGCCACGCCTAGGCAGTGGCCGCCTTGTGGCGGTGGGTGTCGCGCTGGTGATCGGAGGCGCCATCGGCAACCTGATCGATCGTGTGCGCGTCGGCTATGTCATCGACTACATAGACTTCCACTTCTGGCCCGTCTTCAACATTGCCGACATCGCCATCACTATCGGTGCAGGCCTTCTGGTTATCGCTGCACTGACCGGACACTCCATCGAAGAGCCCGGCGGAGAGGAATCAGAGTAGATCCATGTGCCCCATTCTGTTCGAAATAGGCGCCCCGCCGATGTGGGCTACGATCGCGATCGCGCTCGTGTTCGGCGTCATCGGGCTCATCCTCGGTATCCTCGACCAGCGTGAGGACGGCGACCGGCGCAGCGTCAACCTGCTCCGCGCGCTGCCCATGGCCCTTGCGGGCGTGGCTGTCGGCGCCGCGGTCGCATTCGCCCTCCAGCGCTGGGGGCCGCTGCAGGTGCGTGGCTGGGGCACGATGCTCACCGTCGGTTTCGCAGCCGGTCTGCTCTGGGCTATCTATGACACCCGCAAGGACGAGCAGATCACGGTGGACCTGCTCGTGGACCTGACGCTGGCGATCCTCGTCGGCGCCATCGTCGGCGCGAGGCTCATCTCCGCCGCACTGAACTGGCCCGACTTCGCCCGCGATCCCCTCGAACTGCTGCGGGTCTGGGAGGGCGGTCTGAGCTTCCACGGCGGGCTGCTGGGCGGCTTTCTGGGGGCGGCTATCTATATCCACCGTCGTCCGATCAGCATGGCGAGGGTGGCCGACATGCTCACGCCATCTATCACCCTCGGATACGCCATCACCCGTGTCGGCTGCTTTCTCAACGGCTGCTGCTACGGCGCCCCTTCCGACGTTCCGTGGGCGATCACTCTCCCCCACCTCTCCGGGCACGGGGAGATCGTCCCGCGCCATCCGGTGCAACTGTACGCCACCGCGGCGTCACTGGTCATCTTCGGCCTGCTGCTTCTGATCCGCCGTCACCTCAACCGGCAGGGGCACCTGTTCCTCGTATACCTGATACTCTACTCGCTGGCGCGCTTTGGCTTGGAACACTTCCGCAGGGGTGTCTCGGGCGAGATATTTGCGCCACTGGCCCCACTGACAGTCGCGCAATTCGCCAGCGCGCTCGTGGCATTGCTGGCGGCCATCCTGATGGTGTGGGACCTGCGACGGGCGGGTAGGGACAATCCGGCGAAGTAGCTGCGCCGAGTATGCAGATCTGGAATGATTGAGATGACACAATCCCTGGTTACGTTTGATTCGCTCGTTCAGGACGCTGAAGTGCGGGAGATGGTCGCCGCGGCGGACCGCCAGATGGAGGCGATCGGTTACACCGAGCACGGCATGCGGCACGCCGGCATAGTGGCCGCCAATTCCGCACTCATTCTCGAACGCCTGGGCCGTTACAGCGAGCGCGAGATCGAGATGGCGAGGATCTCCGGCCTGCTGCATGACATCGGCAACCTGATCTCCCGCGACGCACATTCCACGACCAGCGCTCTGCTTGCGTACGACCTTCTGCGCGAGCGGGGGATGCCCATTTCGGAGATCGTGCAGGTGGCTGCGGCCATCGGAGTGCACGACGAGGTGATCTGCGCCGAACCGACCAGCGATATCGGTGCGGCTGTGGTCATAGGCGACAAGGCGGATGTGGCTCGCGAGCGTGTCCGCAATCCGAAAATGGCCGCATTCGACATCCACGACCGGATCAACTACGCCGCACGTGAGACCAATCTGCGCATCGATCCGGATACCGCAACGATCAGCCTCGAACTCTCGATCGACACCGAGATCGGCTCGGTGATGGAGTACTTCGAGATCTTCCTCACGCGGATGGTAATCAGCCGCCGGTCGGCGCAGATGCTGGGCTGCGACTTTCGCCTGATTATCAATGGAGTTCCCCTGCTGTAGGCCACCATTTTCGCGCAACTACCAGCCATCGAAGCGGTCTAAGTGGACGGAGCAGCGCGGCCATGCCCTGGTTTGACAGTGATTCGAGGGCTCTGTTATAATCGCCGCGGCTTTCGCGGATGAGCCGACGCGGCCGTCGCGGGACCGCGGTGGCAGTTCCCCCTAGACCGCGGGGTCTGTGACGGTTTACGGAATACCGGGAGGCACCAGCCGATGCTCCAAATCAGGGATATCATGGAGATACTCCCGCACCGCTACCCATTCCTGCTCGTTGATCGCATCATCGAGCTTGAGCCGGGTGTGCGTGCGGTTGGGATCAAGAACGTCACCGCCAACGAGCCGCAGTTCACGGGGCACTGGCCGGGCAACCCGGTCTTCCCGGGTGTGCTGATCCTCGAGGCAATGGCGCAGGTCGGCGGCGTATTGCTGCTCAGCGGCATAGATGCGGCGGACAAGCTCGCCCTTTTCGGTGGTGTGGACGGCGCTCGCTTCAGGCGCCAGGTGATACCAGGCGACGTAGTGCGCTTCGAGGTCGAGATGCTGCGGCGCAAGTCAACTATCGGCAAGGTCAAGGGCGTAGCCACTGTGGACGACGTCGTCGTTGCCGAGGCCGAATTGCTGTTCGCACTCACTACTCCCCCCGCTGCCGGCTCCGAGGAGTAGGCCGGCGACCCCCGGAGGGCGCCAATGACGATCCACCAGACAGCCATAGTCGATCCCGGGGCGGAACTTGGGGAGAACGTTCAGGTAGGTCCATTCAGCATCATCGAGGATGGCGTTACGATCGGTGACGGATGCCGCGTGGGCCCGCACTGCGTTATCAAGCGCGGCGTCGTGATGGGCAGCGAGAACCTGCTCGATGCAGGTGTGGTGCTGGGATCAGACCCCCAGGATGCCAAGTATCACGGCGAAGAGAGCTTCGTTCGGATCGGTGACCGCAACCTGCTGCGCGAGTACGTAACGATACACCGTGCCACCGGTGAGGGCGCTGAGACGACAGTGGGCGACGACAACTTCCTGATGGCCTACGCTCACCTCGGGCACAACGTACGCATCGGCAGCCATATCATGATCGCCAGCTTCAGCGGCCTCGCCGGTCATTGCGCCGTCGAAGACCGCGCGATCATCGGCGGTCAGAGCGGCCTGCACCAGTACGTGACCGTCGGGCGGATGTGCATGATAGGCGGCCATTCGAAGATCACACGCGACATTCCGCCGTTCATCACCGCGCAGGACAATGAACTGCGGGCGATCAACGTCATCGGCCTGCAGCGCAATGGCGTGTCGCGTGAGGATCAGAGGGCGCTGCGAGAAGCATTCAAGACGATCTACCGCTCGGAGTTGAACACCACCGACGCCATCGCTGAGATTCGTTCGCGGGCGCCTCTGTCGCCGCTGGTGGAGGAGTTCGTCGTCTTCATCGAACGCATAGACGCCGGCTGCAAGGGGCGGCAGGGGAACTAGCCGGCTGACGACGGAGGGCCGGATGCAGAAGGTGCCCGAGATCTTCGTCGTGGCCGGTGAGCCATCGGCCGATCGGCACGCCGCCCTGCTGGGGGAGGCGTTGCGCCGGTCCACGGATGTGTCACTGCGAGGCATCGGCCAGTCGCGGATGAGCGCGGCCGGCTACGAGTTGCTGTTCGATAGCTCGGGCTGGAGCGGGATAGGGGTAGTTGAGTCGCTGAGGCGGGTCCCGAAGTTGCTCGGCAACATGCGTACGGCTGCGCGCCACCTCCTCTCGCGGCCCCCCGACCTCCTGGTGCTCGTGGACTTCGGGGCCTTCAACGTGCGCCTCGCGCGCCGGCTCCGGCCACAGCTCGATTGCCCGATCCTGTATTACTTTCAGCCGGGGTCATGGTCGCGCCGGGCGGACTACACCAGACTGAGCGGACTCGTGGATCACGTCGCCTCGCCCTTCTCGTGGTCAACGGAGCTGCTGCAGAGGGCGGGCATCGAGGCGACCTGGGTCGGCCATCCGGTGCTCGACCGGATCGCGCCGCCGGGCGCGCGAGAACGCTCTGAACTGCGTTCGAGTTTCGGTCTGAACGATGATAACACGATCATAGGGCTGCTCCCGGGCAGTCGCGCCACTGAACTGCGCTGCAACGGGCCTCAGATGCTCGCGGCGGCGGCGACAATCTGCAGCCGCATCCCGAACACGCACATCCTCCTGTCGGTAGCGTCTAACCAGGCGGAGGGCAGACTTCGTGAGATGGTGCGGCGCGCGGGCCTGCAGGAGCGGGTGACGCTGGTGCCGGGAGTGGCGAAGATCGCGCGGGCGGCGGACCTCGCGATCGTCTCCTCCGGGACCGCCACGCTGGAGGTAGCGGCCGCCATCTGTCCGATGATCGTCGTCTACGTCGGGACGTCGCTGATGTCGCTGGAGAAGCGGATCCGGAGGTTCAGCATCCCGCACATCGGGATGCCGAACATCGTCGCGGGCGAAGAGGTCGTCCCGGAACTGGTTGATCGGGATGCCCGTGGGCCCACGATCGCGCGCGTGGCCATTGACCTGCTGACAGATGATGCCGCTATTGAGACCATGCGCGAGAGGCTGCTGCAGGTCCGCGAGGAGTTGGGGACCCCCGGCGTCTCCGACAGAGTTGCTGCACTGGCGCTGGATATGATCGGTAAAGTCGAGGTGCGATGAGCAACTACATTGAGACAGAAGACCACCTGAACGCCGTGGCTCGGCGGTCGATTGCCGCCGCGGAACTCGCATGCGGTCGTGAGCGCAGCGTGGCGCAACTACGCGCGTTTCTCGTGCGCAGACGCACCTTCCTGGGTATGATGGTCGCGTTCCTGCTGGTCATCGTCGCCACTCCGGTGCCGGCTATGCTTTACGCGGGAGCCGCCATGATGGCCGCGGCACACGCTCTGAGGTTGTTCTGTTCGGGCTACATCGACAAGGACGCTGAACTGGCCACCGCAGGCCCGTTCAGTTGGTGCCGCAATCCGCTCTACATCGGCAACTTCCTCGTGGTCATTTCCTTTGCGCTCATGTCGGGCAGGGCCCTGGCACTTCCGGTGATGCTTCTGCTTTGGCTCGCCACACATGCCCCCACAGTCGCCTGCGAGGAGGAGATCCTGCGCGAGAAGTTCGGCGGCCGCTTCGAGGAGTACTGCCGCCGCGTGCCACGCTGGCTGCCGCGACTGGGCAATTGCGCAGGCGAGGGCCAGTTCCGCTGGAGCCGCGTGATCGAGAACGGCGAGCATTTGAATATTATCTCGGCGTGGCTCCTCGCCGCCATGTTCTTCGTGGAGATGGTGAGGTAGGCGCATGAGGGACCTGTGGTACCTTCGCAAGTATCTGCGTCCGTACAGGAAGGTCGTGATTGTCGCAGGAATCACGATGTTCCTCGCTGGCGCACTTGTGCCGGAGGCGCTGTCACGAACCAAGGCCGTCTTCGACGGTATCTTCCCTGATACGAGCGCAATGGCCGGCATTCCTTCGATTGAGCCGGGCGAGGCAGCTCCCGATCAGCCTGCGCTGGAGGAAATGACCGCCGAACAGATGCAGCGCCAACTCCTCAATGCGGCTATCACCCTCTTCGTCTTCCTGGTGCTCGCAGCCTGTGCTGACGGCGCTGCCGTCTGGTTTGCCGAATACGTCGGGCAGCACCTGCTCTTTGAGCTACGCAAGTCGCTCTTCGACCATCTGCAGAGCCTCTCGATGTCCTTCTACGACCGCCACCGCCTCGGCGAGTTGATCTCGCGCGTGAACAACGACACGATGGTGCTGCAGCGAAACTTCGGCAGCAACCTCGTCTGGTTGATCAGTTCACCGGTGTCGGTAGCCTACGGCGTCTACAAGATGTGGGAGTTCTCACCCCGGCTGACGGTGAGCCTCACTGTGATCCTCCCGCTGGTGCTGGGGATCACGGTGGTTCTTGGGCGACGGGTGCGAATGCTCTCGCGCCGGATGCAGCAGCAACTCGCCGAGCTTACCACGGCGCTGCATGAGGGGCTTGCGGCCATTCGTGTGATCAAGATCTTCGGCATTCAGCGGGAGATCGCCGAGCATTTCGGCAAAGAGAACACCGACCTGATGCACACCGAGATGAAGACCGCGTTCACGCGCGCGATCAACTCCCCGATCGTGGGGATCACCATCGGTCTCGCCATGGTCAGCATCATCGTGCTCGGCGGGCGGGAGATTGCCGCCGGACGCATGACCGGTGGCGACCTGATGGCCTTCATACTCCTGCTGCAGGCGGTGTCTAGCGCGGTCAATCGCGTCTCGCGGCTGAATCTCTCGATGCAGCAGGCAGGTGCGGCGGCCGGACGCCATCGGGAGCTGCTCGAGGTAGATGAGCGCCTGCCGGTCGTGGACGATCCGATCACCCTCGACAGGATCGACGGCCGCATAGTATTCGAGGACGTCTCATTCTCCTACCTGGGGCGTTCGCCGGCGCTTACGAATATCGATCTGGAGATCCAACCGGGTGAGGTGGTCGCCTTCGCGGGTCCTTCAGGCGCCGGTAAGACCACTATTGCGAACCTGATTCCGCGGCTGTATGATCCCACACACGGGCGGGTGCTCATTGATGGCGTTGATGTGCGGCAGATGGACCCGCAAGCCCTGCGCGAGCATATCAGCATCGTCCCGCAGGAGACGCTGCTGTTTGGCGGGACGATCCGCGAGAACATCGCCTACGGCCGGCGCAATGCGAGCGAAGAGGAGATCGTCGGCGCCGCGAAAGCTGCGAACGCGCACGAGTTCATCCTCAAGCTTCCGTCCGGCTACGACACCCAGGTCGGCGAGCGCGGCACTCAGCTTTCGGGCGGCCAGCGACAGCGTGTGGCGATAGCGCGCGCTATCGTGCGCGAGCCGAGCATCATGATTCTTGATGAGGCGACGAGTTCGCTGGATAATGAGAGCGAGACGGCGATCCATCGCGCGCTCAACACCGTCCTTAAGGACCGCACCGCCATCATCATCGCCCACCGTCTCTCTACGATTCGTGACGCCGATCGCATCATCGTCCTCGACGGGGGCGTGATCGTCGAAGCGGGCAAGCACGATGAACTGCTCGCCCGCAGCGGACTGTATGCCCGTCTCTACCGGGCGCATCAGACCGAACACACCGGTCCGGCGGCGCCATGGGAGGATCCGGCGTTCGACCATGGATAGTCAACATCGCAGCAGGCGACAGCCGCTAAGGTCGGCCCTGGCATGGGTCGCATACAATACCGTCCTCACCGTGCTATTGCCCTTCATCGCGCTCTATCTCCTCTGGCGCTTGTTCTCTCGCAACAAATCGCTCGAGGGCTTCGCCGAGCGCATGGGCGACATTGACCGGCAGATCGCCGACCTTGAGGGGGAGGACCTCGTTGTGTGGGTACACTCGGTCTCCGCGGGCGAGGTAGCCGCGGTCGTGCCGGTGATCCGCGAGATCCGCCACTCCGAGCCTCTGGCGCGAATCGCGCTTTCGACTGTCACTTCCACCGGCCGGGAGATGGCGGAAAGCCGGGAGATTGATCCGGACGCGCTCTTCTACTTTCCCTTCGATCTGCCCACGATCGTGAACCGGGTGCTTGCGGCGGTCCGCCCGGATGTGCTGGTGCTGGTGGAGACGGAACTGTGGCCGAATCTGCTCTACGCGGCGGCACATCGTGGCGTGAGGGTCATCATCGTCAATGGGCGTGTATCGGATCGGTCCTACGCCCGGGCACGGCTCCTCAAGCCGCTTTTCCGCTGGGTGCTCTCCAATGTTGATGTGATCTGCGCGCAGTCGCAGGAGGATGCCGATCGTTTCATTGGCCTTGGGGCGCAGCCAGATCGGGTGAGTGTCACGGGGAACTCGAAATTCGACGAGCCGTTCCCCGCCGTGTCGAATTCGGAGGTAAGCAAGTTCCGTCAGGATTTCGGCTTCAAGCGCGACGATCCGGTGCTTCTTGCGGCCAGCACCCACGAGGGCGAGGAGGAACTGCTGCTGCGCGCGTTCACGCGCCTGCGGGTCACCCATCCGCATCTGCAGCTAGTCATCGCCCCGAGGCATCCCGAACGCGGGGGGCGCGTGGAGCAGCTCGTACATAGTCATGGCTACGCCGCCTATCGCCGCAGCCGCGCGCTGGATGCCGGAGGCTGCGACCCTCTCGCCCCCGATGGCGGGCCGCAGGTGTGTGTACCGATCCTTGACACTATCGGCGAACTGGCGCGCGTCTTTGCCGTCAGCACGATCTCATTTGTGGGCAACAGCCTCGTGCCGGGCGGCGGCCACAACATTCTGCAGGCGGTAGCGCAGGGCAAACCGGCGCTGTTCGGGCCACACATGGAGAACTTCCGGGACATTGCGGCGATCTGTCTGCGTGAGCAGATCGGCTTCGAAGTCGCCGGCCTTGATGCACTGGCCGCCGAGACCGATCGCTTGCTCAACTCGGAGGGCGACCTTGCCCTCATCGCCGCACGAGGGCCTGCGGTCATAGACAAGTATTCCGGCGCATCCGAACGGAATGCGCGGCGTGTTGTTGAACTTCTTGCGCCGCCGCCCTCCGGTCCATCCGGTGCAGGGTCGCCCGAGACCGGACAGGAGGGGTAGGCGGTGGAGCGGTGGTGGCGCAGTACCGTCTCCGGGGAGGCACGGGGGGCTGCCGGCGCATTGGCGCGTGCGGCGCTGTCGGCTCTGAGCCTGCCTTACTCACTGGTGATGCGCGGCAATCTCGCGCTCTACCAGTCCGGTCTGCGGAGCCGAACGCAGCCGGCCCTTCCTGTCGCGAGTGTCGGCAACATTACGCTCGGCGGCACCGGAAAGACCACCGCCACGCGCCGCATCGCCCGTGAACTGCTTGCGCGCGGTATCCGGCCCGGCGTCGTCCTCAGGGGCCACATGCGCAGCGGCCAGCAGCCGCAGGAGTTGATCTCACGCGGAGATGGGCTGCTCGTTGAGGCGGCGCAGGCGGGCGATGAAGCTGCGATGCTGGCGGCAACCTGCCCCGGAGCCTCTATCGCCGTTGGCAAGCGCCGCGAGCGGGTGATCGAGCTACTGGAGGACGCGGGAGCGCAGGTCGCGCTGCTCGACGATGGCTTTCAGTACTTCCGCATGAAGCGACTGATTGACCTGGTGCTGGTGGATGCCACGTTCGATCTGGCGGCTGCTCGTGTCTTTCCGCGAGGATATCTCAGAGAGCCGCTGGATCATCTCCGGCGCGCAACGCACCTTCTTGTAACACACAGCAATCTGGTCGCCGACAGCCATCTGCGCCGGCTCCAATCGCTGCTGCACGATGCCGCGCCGGACCTGCCTCTGATGCTCTCGCGCCATGCAGCCACCGGCTTCTACTGGCTCGACAAGCCGCAGGAGTTGATCGCTCCCGGGGAATTTCGGGGACGCGATCTGCTGGCGATGAGCGCCGTGGGCAATCCCGCCTCATTCGAGGGGTTGCTGCTTCAGCTTGGCGCGAATGTCACGGCGCGCTGCGCCTTCCCGGATCACCATGCCTATGCGCCCTCGGACTGGGACGAGGTGGAGGCGATACTTCGTCTGCGCGATGCGGAGGCTATCGTGGTCACCGAGAAGGATGCTGTGAAGCTGCCGCCAGCGCCGGAGGGATTGCCGCCGATCGCGGCAGTCGCGGTGGAGTTGGAGATAACGGCACACAAGGAGAGTTGGGATGACCTCGTCGGCAGCATCGAACGGGCTGCACGACAAGAGCCCGCTCCGTCGGAGTTTTGAGCAGGCGATCATTCTTCGGATCACCGTGTGCTCCGCCTGGATGGCGCGGCTACTGCCACTGCGTCTGCTGCAGATCATCGCCAACGGCATCGGCGCCCTCATCTATCGCCTCCTCGCAAAGCGGCGGGTCATAGCGATGGAGAACCTCCGCATTATCCTCGGAGATCGCTACACAGAGCGCGAACGGGCACAGATACTGAGCTTCTCAGTTCGCAACACGGCCAAGACGATGCTCGAACTGCTCAAGCTGCCGTGGCTGAGTGACACGCAGTTCGATCGCTTCATCACCGTTAGCGGCGCGGAGCACCTCAAGTCCGCCGCGGCTGCCGGCAACGGTGTGATCCTCATCACGGCACACTTCGGCAACTGGGAGGCCCTGCCTGCGGTTGTGTCCCGGTGCGGTCTGCATTTGTCGGTGATCGCGAGAGACTCCAGCAATCCCGGGACGGCACGGATCATCAACCACTCGCGCGAGCTTCTCGGTAGCAAGGTCCTGCCACGGGAGAGCGTGCGGAGCATGCTGCAGGTGCTGCGCAGCGGTGGTGGACTGGGGATACTGCCCGACCAGCATGCAGAGCGCGGCGGGATTATGGTGCCCTTCATGGGTCACCCGGCCATCACTCCCGGCGGTCCGACCGCACTCGCGCTTCGGACGGGGGCGGCCGTCGTGCCAGGGTTCGCGCGGAGAACTCCTGATGATCGGCTTGAGATAGACATCCTTCCGCCCATTGAAATGCCAGCGACCGGCGACAGCGACGCCGACATCCTCGAGGGCACCAGGCGGATCAACGAGGTCATAGGTGAGCAGATTCGCGAGCATCCCGAGCAGTGGATGTGGATGCACCGGCGCTGGCGCGTAGAGGCTGAGGACGCTGAGGCGGGGCCTCAGTAGTATCGCCCGGACCATTCGGCATTGACATCCTGCCCTCTCTACCGCTACCATGAAGCCAATGCTCATACCGCGACTGCAGTTCTTTATCATCGGCCCGCTGGTGGCTGCACTGCTGGCGGGCGTCCTCACGTCAGCCCCGGTGTTGGCCGAAGGTTTCATCCCGGCGGACGGCTGTTACCTCGGCGCGTATATTGAGCTTGACTGCGCCACCGGCGGCGACATTGACGACTTCGAGAGCATCATTGGCAGACCGCACGCCAGCTACTTCCGCTACGTCGGCTACGGCTCGCCCTTTCCCTTCCGCTGGGTCCGGGAGATGCATGAGCGCGGCATCCTCCCGCACATAGCATGGGAGCCCAACAACGGGCTCGAGCCGGTGCGCGACGACGACTACCTGCGCGGATGGGCAGAGGCGGCGGCTCGCACCGGAGGACCTGTCTTCCTGCGCTACGCCTCGGAGATGAACGGGACGTGGCAGGCGTATTCGGGCAACCCGGCCGAGTTCATTGAGAAGTGGCGCAGCGTCGCGCGGGTGATGCGTGAGATCGCGCCGAACGTGATCATGGTGTGGTGCCCCTTCGCGACGCCTCAACGGACCATCACCGAGTACTATCCCGGGGACGAATGGGTTGACTGGGTGGGCGTGAATATCTACAGCGTGCATCACTATGACGGTGATATCACCAAGCCAGCCGTGGATGACCCGCGGGAGCAACTGCGGTACGTCTATGATCTCTACGCGGATCGCAAACCGATTGCGATCTGCGAGTATGCGGCAACGCACTTCTGCGCTGCATGCAATTCGGACGTTACAGACTTCGGCCTCCAGCAGATGACGAGGCTCTATGAGGCGCTCCCGACGCAGTTCCCGCGCGTGAAGATGATCGCGTGGTTCTGCGTGGACACAGTCGGCACGGGCCTGGCAAGCAACAACTACTCTCTGACCGCCTCTCGCGAGTTCGCGGAGCGCTACCGGGAGCTGGTGGGGGACTCCTACTTCCTCGGAAGGCTGCCGGAGAGTTCGCGGATGATCGCGTCCATGCCCCGCACCACGCCGGCTCCGGTTGTGCCCACGCCGGCGCCTGTGCCCTTCGGGCCGCTCGAGATCCCGGCAGTGGAACCGCCTCCCGAGCAGCCGGAGGAGCAGCCCACGGGGCCACTGCCGCCAACGGATCACCCTCTCGCGCTGGCACGATTGGGCCCGGTGTCTCCGAGCCAGATAGACATCGCGGTAATCGGCGCGCCACCCAGCGCGGTCCGAGGCGAGGTGGAGATAGTGGCGGAGGCCGGCGAGGACCTGAACGTCGAGGTGGTCGAGTTTCACATTGACGGACAGTGGCGGGCGATAACGAACGTTACGCCCTTCCGCTTCCCGTGGAATGCTTCGCTCGTCGAGCCGGGGGTACACACACTGACGGTGGTCGGCATGAACTCCGGTTCGGTACCGGTGCATGAGACGACGGTATCGGTGATAGTGGTCGGCGAGGTGGGCGGGTAGGGCGCAGCGCCCCGCTCTGAGAATGTCCTGCGGGCTTGTGCGAACGCGGCGTTTCTGCTATAGTCGCGCCAATAGATACAGGCTTTGACGGGGACGAGTAGCCGCAGACTATCCCGCAGATTGCCACGCAATCTACAAGCGAGCCGGGGACGGTGTGAGCCCGGTGGGCACTGGTCGCGGTGAAAATCACCCCCGAGCCGCGGACCAAACGAGCACTCCGCTCAAGTAGGCTCCGCCGGGTCACCCCCGTTACCGGGTAGACGGCATCGGCGCTCGAATGGACGCCCGTGCTGGAAGAGCGGGTCCTCATAATCGCTCAGTGATGGGATGATTCTGGGGCCAATCAGAGTGGTACCGCGGATTGTGAGTCCGCCTCTGAACAGAGGTGGACTCTTTTTGCGTTCTGCCATTCGCCTCCAGCGCAGCGGCCCTTCGCGACGCCCGTGCACAACAAAAGGGTGAGGACAGATGCGTAAGGTCACGATCTACGACACGACGCTCCGCGACGGCTGCCAGGCGGAGAAGATCTCACTGAGCGTGGACGATAAGCTCCGCATCGCCCGACGCCTCGATGAGATGGGCTTCGACTACATTGAGGGAGGATGGCCGAACGAGACCGCCCCTCGCGACCGCGAGGTGTTCGCGCGCGCGCGCGACATGGACTGGAAGCACGCGAAGTTCGCGGCGTTCGGCAGCACCCGCCGCCCCGGGATCGCTCCCGAGGACGATGGCCAGCTTCGCTACCTCATCGATAGCGGCGCGCCCACGATCACAATCTTCGGCAAAGCGTGGGACCTCCACGTCACCGACGTGCTGGGGACCACCCTCGACGAGAACGTGCACATGATCGAGGACAGCGTGGCATTCCTCCGCTCCGGTGGCGCAGAGGTCTTCTTCGATGCCGAACACTTCTTCGATGGCTACAGGGCCGACCGCGAGTTCGCGCTCGCCTGTCTGGAGGCCGCACAGCGCGGTGGCGCGCAGGCGCTGGTGCTGTGCGACACCAACGGCGGCTCCATGCCGCTGTTTGTCCGCGACATCGTAGCCGAGACGGTAGAGCGCTTTGAGGTCCCTATCGGCATTCACTGCCACAATGACTCGGGAATGGCGGTGGCCAACACTCAGATCGCGGTGGAGGCCGGCGCAGACCACGTGCAGGGCACGATCAACGGCTACGGCGAGCGATCCGGAAACGCGAACCTCTGCACCGTCGTGCCGAACCTTGAGTTGAAGACGGGCGTGCGCGCGCTACCCGAGGGCATCCTCGCGGAGATGACCGAGCTTTCGCGCTGGGTGGATGAGGTGGCGCTGGTGCCGCATGACGAGCGCGCACCCTACGTGGGAGCCGCCGCCTTCGCGCACAAGGGCGGCATGCACGTCAATGCGGTACTCAAGACGCCCAACAGCTTCGAGCATGTGGAGCCGGAGGTGGTCGGCAATGAGCGGCGGATCCTCGTCTCCGACTACTCCGGCGGCAGCACGATTCTGCACAAGCTGCAGCACGTCTACCCCGACCTCGATCGGAAGGACCCACGCCTGCGCGACGTGCTGGCGCTGGTAAAGGACCGCGAACACGCCGGCTACGAGTATGAGGCGGCGGAGGCGTCGTTCGAGCTGCTGGCGCGGCGCGTCTTCGGTGAGGAGTTCGGGCTGTTTGAGCTTCAGGGCTTCCGCGTGATCATGGGAAAGCACAGCGAGGACGAGGAGCCTTTCGCGGAGGCCACCGTGCAGCTTCGACTGCCCGGCTCCGAGTCGTCGGTGCACACCGCCGCGATGGGCGATGGTCCGGTGAATGCGCTGGACGTAGCGATCCGCAAGGCGTTGCGTGAGGAATACCCGGAGATCGCGAAGATGCACCTGGTCGACTACAAGGTGCGAGTGCTCGACGCTACCGGGGGCACCAGTGGGGCGGTGCGCGTGCTGCTGCAGATGAGCAGCAACGGCGAGACATGGGGCACAGTCGGCGTGCACCCGAACATCATCGAAGCGAGCTGGCAGGCGCTTACTGACAGCATTGTCTACGGGATCATCACCGCGCGTGGGATGACCGCGTAGGTATAGCAGGCGACAGATCTGCGGCCGCGAATCTGCGGGCGAGGCCTCTACGGTCTCGCCCGCTTCGCATTGACGCATCGCGAGCCTGCGGGTACAATTCCGACAGACCTGTACGGAGGAGGTGCGCCCATGGGCGACAATTCGGTGACTGAAGAGCAGATTCGTGAAATCGCGCGGAAGATCGGCGAGCAGCCGGGCGTGGTGCAGGTGTGGCTCTTTGGCTCACACGCCACCGGCACAGCCGGCCCCGACAGCGACGTGGACCTGCTGGCGGTGTATGAGGAGGAGCCTGACACGCTCAGGCGGATGCGGGAACTCGACTCTTTGTTCTTTCCGCGCCTGTTCGCGATGGATATCATCGTCATCGGTGCAGACGAGTTCTCACGTACCGCCGAGGTCCCTGGTGGAATAGCGTGGGTAGTGAAGCGCGAGGGGGAAGTGCTGTATGACCGCGCGTCCTGAAGAGGTCCGCCGCGAACTCGCCACGGAGTGGTTGTGCAAGGGTGACAAAGACCTGGCCGTCGCGCGTTTTCTGATGACCAACATGCATGATGCTGCGGAGGCCATTGGTTTCCACCTGCAGCAGACAGCAAAGAATTACTTGAAGGGGTACCTGACATTAGCCGGCCAGCAGCCGCCTCGAACCCACGATATCTTGGAACTCCGCTCCGTGGTCGCGACGGTTGACGCAATACTGGCGGAAGGTGCGGCCCCGCTCGATGCCCTCAATCCATTCGCGGTTCTCTTCCGCTACCCCGGGCCAACAGTGATCATTGACGTAAGCGAATTGCAGCCGCTGCTGGCTGATCTCGATCGACTTCGGGAGACGATAGCGGCTGCCATCTGTGCTGAGGCCGACGCCGCCGCGGATGAGGCCGACGGCGAGTCCCATGACTGATCTCCCCTACGTCGTAACCACCTCCCGCCGTCTGGATCCCGAGCTTGTGGCGCGCGCGCAGCAGTGGGCCGAACGACTCGGCGCGCCCTACGTGCCGCGAGACGACCGCAGCCTCACGAAGCTCTGCGCGGCGGAGGGCGTCGAGGCGGCGCTGACGGTAACGCCTCTGCGTGTGGGGCTCGTTGTCCCTGCCGAGGATGTCGAGTACTTCTTCCACCCCAGCATGGCGCGCACCCGCGTTCGCAACATCCGCGACGGCATGGGCGACCCGATGGTCCGCGCCATGCAACTGCAGCCCGGCGACAGCGTCCTCGACTGCACGATGGGGCGGGCGGTGGACGCGACCGTTGCTTCCTCTGTGGTCGGTGAACAGGGTAGCGTTGTTGGCTATGAGGCCCACCCTCTAGTCGCAGCGCTCACCATCGAGGGCCTGCAGAGCTATGAAATCGAGGGCCTCGGCGTGCAGGAGGCCATGCGGCGCATCGACGCCCGTCACGGCGACTGCCGCGAAGTGCTGCCGACGCTGGAGGCGCGCAGCTTCGACATTGTCTACTTCGACCCGTTCTTTCAGCACACGGTGGAGCAATCTCAGGCAATGCAGCCACTGCGGCGCCTCGGGCTGCATGAGCCGATCCCCGCAGCGACCTACGAGGAGGCGCGGCGTGTCGCAAAGCGCGCGGTGGTCATCAAGCGCCGCCGGGAGCAGGACGCGCCCCAGCTACCTGCCGCGGCGCGCGTGGTCTCCGGCGGCGGCAGCCGGATCGAGTACGTGGTGCTTGGGCCTGTCGGTAGAGACGAGCCTGCCGATCCGGGGCAGGGATGAGGGCGGCTGGCGGGGAAGCACCTCCCCTGCAGTGAGCTACCGCAGAGGGAGGAAGCGCTCATGTCTCAGACCCCGCCTCAGGTCGGCGTCGGCATCGTCGGCTTCGGCTTCATCGGCAAAGTCCATGCCTTCGGCTATCACAACCTCCGGCTCTTCTACGATCCACCGCCCGCGCTCCCGCGTCTCGTCGGCGTCTGCACATCCCGCCCGGAGAGCGCCGAGAAGGCGCGTGAGGTCGGCGGCTTCGAGTTCGGCACCACGCGCTTTGAGGACCTGCTTGAGCGCGACGACATCCACGTAATTGACGTGGCCACGCCCAACGATCTGCACCGCGATCAGGTCATCGCGGCGCTGGAGGCGGGCAAGCACGTCTACTGCGACAAGCCACTCGCGGTGACGCTCGACGAGGCCCGCGACATGGTCGCCGCCGCCGATGCGAGGCCTGATCTCGCGCACGGCATGGCGCTGCAGATGCGCTTCATCCCGGCAACGTTGCGCGCGCGACAGCTTGTGCAGGACGGCTTCCTGGGGCGCGTCTACCACTTCCGCGCGTCATATCTGCACGCCGGCTACACCGACCCCGCGCGGCCGATGACTTGGCGCGTCGGGCCAACGGGCGGCTGCCTCGCGGATCTCGGCTCGCATGTGATCGACCTGATGCGCTACCTGCTCGGGGAATACGCGGAGGTCCGCGGCACTCTGGAGCGCTGGGTGGACGAGCGGCCGTCCGCGACCGAACCGGGCGTGATGGTGCCGGTCGAGGTGGACGACTACTCGTGCCTGCAGGCGCGGATGCAGTCGGGGGCGCTCGGCTTCATTGAGGCATCGCGCTTCGCGACGGGCTCGCTCGACGATGCGGGCTTTGAGATCTACGGGGAACGTGGCGCCCTGCGCTGGCGGATGATGGACCCGAACTTCCTCGAAGCCTTCGATGCCTCTGCTCCGGGTGGCGACTACGGCGGCATGCAGGGCTTCACGCGCATCGCCACCGTGCAGCAGTACCCGAAACCGAGCGTGCTGCCCTCGCCCAAGCTGCCGGTGGGCTGGACGCGCTTCCACATGCACTGCATCTACGACTTCCTGTCGGGGCTTGCGAAGCAGACGCCCGGCACAGCTACGTTGCACGATGGAGCGGCAGTGCAGGCGGTGGATGATGCTGTGCGCCGCTCGCATCAATCCGGCGCCTGGGAAGACGTTCCCAGGGTCTGAGGCACAACGAATGCGGCCGACCTGCTGAGAGGTCGGCCGCATTCGGCCCTTACCACGGGCGAAATCACT
Organism: candidate division WS1 bacterium; assembly: GCA_012522765.1. GTDB lineage: Bacteria > Armatimonadota > Zipacnadia > Zipacnadales > UBA5352 > UBA5352. Next base: position 21,330 of record JAAYJW010000048.1, read on the forward strand.
CCGCGTCTACGCCGACCCAACGCAGAAGCCGAACGGCCTCCGCGCGCGTCCTCTCCCCCGCCTCGTCGGACTCAAGCACGGACTTGAGCAGGGCAGTGGCCTGGGCGTCTTCCCCTCGCTGGAGCAAGGCGTAGCCAAGCCCCACGCGCGCATCCCACCGCCACAGTGCGTCGGGGGCCAGCTCGAGCGCACTCGACATCGCCTCAGCGGCGTCGGCAGGTTCGCCAAGCTCAAGCAACGCACCGCCGAGGATAAAGCGCGCCTCGGCGATGATCGGTGTCGCATCCTCCGCGGCCCGCCCGATTGCCTTCCGCGCCCATTCGGCCGCCTCCTGATGCTGGCTGGCGGAGGCGAAGTCACGGGCGACATCAAGGGCCGCCTCTGCACCCGCAGGATCGGCTGCCGCGGCCTCACGTGCCCTCAGCAGCGCCGCATGCGCCACGAGCGCATCGTTCATGATCTGAAGGAACCCCTCGGCCGGCACGAAACCCCGCACGCCATGCACCACCGCGCCGCTGCCGTCAAGGAACTTCACGGTCGGGTAGAACGACACCATGAACCGGACCGCGAGGTCGCCCTCATCAAGGGCATTGACGGCCACCGGCTCGAAGCGCTCTGCTGCCAGAGCGGCGACAGCAGGCGCGGCCAGGGTCTCGGTCGTCATCTGGGTACACGGTCCACAGCCGACGCTGTGGAACACCGCCATCACGGGCCTGCCGGTCTCAGCGGCAGCCGCCTGCGCTGTTGCGAAGTCCTCATGCCAGCCGGCCGCCTGTTCGGCCACCGCCTGCAGCGGCACTGCCGCGAGTACAGCAGTAGCGACAATCAGTTGGAGCGCCTGCGGTAGTCTCATATTACCGTGGAAGACGCCCTGCGGCCCCGGAAAGTTCCCCGCACATCGTCAGGAGCAGACAAGGTGCTGACGCCGGGAAGCGCGAAGAGACCCGGCAGTAGCTCAGTTCCTCGGAGAGAGAGCGACCCCATGCGGCTGCTGCACACCGCCGACGTTCATCTTGATGCACCCAACGGGCAGCTTGGCGCACGCGCTGCCGACCTGCGCGAGCGCACGTGGGCTGCGTTTGAGCGGGCCATTGACGAAGCGCTGGCCCGGCAGGTGCAGTTGTTCATCATCGCAGGCGATCTGTTTGATCGCAGAGACCCGCCGCCGCAGACGGTTGCGCGCGCTTTGCGGCAGATCATGCGGCTGACGGCCGCAAATCCGCCGATTGACGTGCTGCTGCTTCCCGGAACGCACGACTGCTGGACTGCCACCGGCGGCCTCTGGGATGCGCCATGGACGCGCACCCTGCCCGAGGAGGTCCATCTGCTGGCCGCGGGCGGTCCGTTGACGGCGCGTCTCCCCCACCTCGATGCGGCTGTCCACGGCTGTGCCCATCGCTGTGATGAACGGGGCCAGCGGCCTGTCTGCACGTTGCGCGCCGATGAAGCTGCGGCGATCAACATCGGTGTGGCACACGGTTCCTACGAACGCGGCGACGTGGAGGATGCCGGCAGCGCCTTCAGCGATCCGGAGATAGCCGCGACCGGCATGGACTACCTCGCGCTCGGGCACTGGCACTCATGGCTGGAGTTACGCGCCGGCGAGGTCATTGCCGTCAACCCGGGCAGTCCTGAGGTCCCCGGCTTCGGCTCATGGGCGCGCGGATCGGTGGCGGTCGTCACGCTGGGCGGGGGGCCCGCGCAGGTCGAGCGCGTGGAGGTCGGTAGCCTGTACGCTGAGCAGGTCACGCTCGACGTCGGTGACCTGTCGGGCACCGAAGACCTGATCGGGCGGCTGGAGCAGCGTGCCGACCCGGACCTATTGCTGCACGTGCGCCTCGGCGGACTCGCCTCGCCGGGCATGATGATTGACGCGGATGCCGCGTCCGAGCGGCTGCGCGACGCGTTCTTCGCGCTGAGGGTAAGCGACGCGTCTCACCCGGCGCTGGATTCACTTGCTGAGGCCCGGCTTGATGAGCGTATGACGCTGGGGCGTTTCGTGGCCCTGGCGCGCGAGCGGATCGAGGCGGCTCAGGGAGACGAACGACAGGAGAGGATCGCCGAGCGGGCGCTGCAGATAGGTGTCTCGATGCTGCGCCAGCGCAATGAGGGGGAGCGGCGATGATCCTGCGCAGTCTGCGCCTCCAGCGATTCGGCCGCTTCGCAGATCAGACGTGGCAACTCGGCCCCGGCCTGAACGTGCTGCGCGGGCCGAATGAGGCCGGCAAGTCCACCATCCGCGAGGCCATCGTGCGCCTGCTCCTGCCGGACAGGAAAATTGACACCTCCGACAGAGGATGGCTCGCCCTTCGCACATGGGGCGCCTCACAGTCCTTCGCGCTCTCCTGCGAGTTCGAGTGCAGCGAGGGGCGCTTCGCGCTTCTGCGCGATTACGAGACCGGCGTCGTCGAACTGAGCGCCGATGGATCGGACGAGAGACTGACCGACGAGGCCATGATCTCCGAGCGGCTGTCCGGCATGCTCGGGATCGGGTCGTGCGGGATATACGAGAGCACCGCCTGCGTGGCCCAGCAGGAGTTCGCGGAACTGCAGGCCGGGCGGCAGGTGTCGGACCTTCTCCAGCAGCAGGTGGCCGGCCATGACGCAGATGTCGGTGTGCAGGACGTGCTTGAGCGACTCGCGGCCGACGTCAGCCGCTTGCGCAAAGGCCTTGGCGGCACCGCCAAAAGCCCCGGGCCGATCCGCGCGGCGATGGATCAGATCGCGCAGCACGAGGCGGAGATAGCCCGGCTCAGGCCGATCGTCTTCGCGGCTTCCGAGGCGCAGGAGACCATTGCGCGGGCCGAGGAGAGGCTCAGCGACGTGCAGGAGGCGCTCGAGCAGCGGAGGCGCCTGAAGGAGCGCGCCGATGAGCGGCGGGCGATCGAGGCGCGCCTCGCCGAGGTCTCCGGGCGCTATGCCGAGTTGGATCAGCGCTCGCGTGAGGCCCGTGAGCTCTCGCGCGAGCAGCAGCGGCTGGAGGGCCGGCTTGCGGAGCGCCCCGATGTCACGGAGCAGCAGGTGGAGGAGCTTCGCGGCCTGCACGCGGAGGCCGATCGCGCGGCTCAGCACGCACCTCGGGCAAGGGAGCACGCTGTCGCCGCGGCGGAGGAAGCAGAGCGGGCGCAGAAGCGGCTCTCCGAAGCCGAGAGCCGCGTACCGGAGGAGGCGCTATTGTCTCGCGCGCAGTCACTGGGGCGCGATGTTGAGGAGGCGGAGCGGGACCTGACCGCCGCGGATGACGCGGTTTCCCGCGCCGAGGGCGATCTCGGGTCCTCACAGGCCGCGGCAGGTGTGCAGAAGGGGTGGCTGGCCGCCGCGGTGGTGCTGCTGCTCGCGGGCGCCGCACTCGCGCTGACGCTCGGAGAGGTCTGGCCGTGGATAGTGGCCGCCGCCGGGGTGGTCGTCGGGGTATTCGGCGCGCTGCGGGGCCCTCGGATGTCGGCGGATGAGGCGCGAGTGCGACATGAGGAGGCGCTCGCCGCCGCCGAGGATCTGCGTGGGCAGCTTTCGATGCTCCGCGCCGAACTTGCGCAGTTGCTTGAGCGCGCAGGGGCGCCTGACGCCGAGGCCTTAGCCTGCGCGCACACCAACGCGCTCGCGATAGTTCGAGACGCCCGCGATGAGTGGAACAAGGCGAAGGCGGTGGCTGAGACCGCCACCGAGCAGGCACAGCGGGCGCAGCAGGCCGCCGAGATCGCGGAGGCGCGCCTGAAGCACCACATTCAGCAGCTTGGTGCCGAGAGCGTCGAGAGCTTCCTCCTCGCCGCGCGCGAGATCTTCGATCTGCGCAAGCAACTTCAGACCTGTCAGTCCGAGCTTAAGGGCGCGCTGGGCGGGGAGAGCCTCGAGGAGATTGACGCCCGGCTCACCGAGGCGGGCGCCGAGCGCATGGGCCTGCAGCAGAGACTCGAGAGCGAGGAGATGAAGTGGGCGGAGATGGATGCCGAGCGCTGGCAGCAGCTTGTCGCGGAGATTGAGCGGCTGGCCGCTGAGCGTGAGGAGCTTGAGCGGAGAGTCGCCTCAGCCCGGGGCGCGGCCGATCATCCCGAGGCCGACCCAGGACGGCTGCTGCGTATCGAGGAGCAGCGCGAGGCCGAAGAGGAAGCGCTGGCGCGGCTCACCGAGCGCCTCGAGGCGACAGAGCTTGCCCACGAGCTACTCGACCAGGCGCATCGCGAGACGCTCAGCACGGCGATCGAGGTGCTGGAGCCGCAGACGTCGGAACTACTGGCGGCGCTGACCGGCGGTCGCTACGGGCAGGTGAGCTTCAACCGCGCCAATCTCGCACCATCGGTCTACTCGGAGGAGAAGGGCGATTACGTTCAGCCGGAGGAGGGGCTTAGCTGTGCCACGCGCGAGCAGGTCTACCTCGCCGCGCGCCTCGCGCTGACGCGACTGCTGTGGCCTGAGGAATGCCCTCCGATCATGCTCGATGATCCCTTCGTCAACTTCGATGAGGATCGGCGCGCGCAGGCGGTGCGGATCGTCCGGCGTCTGGCAGCCGACGCGCAGGTGCTGCTCTTCACCTGTCACGAACACTACGACGATGCGGCTGATCATCTGATTGTCCTCGAAGCCCCCGATTCCGGCCCATAGGCGTTGCCTGCCGGTGGCAATACGTAGTATAATAACCAGTGCTGCGGAGGGGTGACCGAGCGGCTTAAGGTGACGGTCTTGAAAACCGTTGTGGTCTTACGGCCACCGGGGGTTCGAATCCCTCCCCCTCCGCCAGCATCAACAGGAGTTCCCCGTCTTTACTGCTGCTATGCAGCGCCCCGCGTTGAGTAATACCAGAGGGTGTCGAGAGGTAGCATAGAGGTGCATGTGGTACACTTGTACATCACCACCATGTGCATATCTATCGCCAGGAGCACCCAATGAGGAAATGCGTCCTACGTGCAACTATAGCTGCACTTTGCATCTGCCTCGCGCTGCCGGTTCTGGCGGATATCGAGCCGCTTGGCTGGGTTGACTACAGCGGCTCTGAATACGTCACGCCGTGGGGCAACAACCAGGCGGCAGTCGCCCTGCCCTTCACCTTCGACTTCTACGGCGGCGCCCGGTCGACCGAGCAGGTCATACTCCAGGCCAACGGCTACCTCGGCTTCGGGCCATTCCTTCTCAACTCCGACACCGCTCCCGCATGGCCCCTCTACACCTACCAGGAGAACTACAGCCGCGTGGCATCGGCCATGTGGTACGACTTCCACTTCACCGGGCGCGTCTACCACCAGACGGTCGGCAGCGGGACAGACCGCCGCTTTGTCGTCACGTGGGACACATTCGCCGACGCTGCAGAGACCGAAAGCAACATCTTCCAGATTCAGCTTCATGAGGCGACCGGCACCATCTCCTACCACTACCACACCGTCACCGGTGTGGACGGGGCACGCGTCGGTGTGAACTACGGCGATGGCGTCGAGTACACCGGCTTTTGGTACGATGGTGAGAGCAACTTTGACGGCGGCGGCCTCTACAACGCCAACCAGCAGGGCCCGACGGGGAACCTCGAAGGCTGGACGATCAGCTACGACTTCAATCCTGAGACGGGCTCCTACGATGCGCAAGCTCAGTATGTTCCGGAGCC
>JAAYJW010000387.1 GCA_012522765.1 candidate division WS1 bacterium
CACTGCCCGAGCCGAAGTGGCGCCACGCTTTCCTACGGCTACAACTACCACCACCTGAATGGTGCGGGGGGTGCGGGATGGTCTCTGGCCGATGTAGACTACCCGGCCGAACACCTTGCGATGTGCGACAACCACAATGTGCTCGCCGGTTGTCCACACAACTCGTCCTACACCTACTACACCCCCGGCCTGAACCCGCTTCCCCACAATGAGGGCATCAACGTGGTATTCGTGGATGGCCATGCCAAATGGCTCAAGCCCGACGGCGGGGTGGACCCGGTAACCGGGAATATCGCCCTGCATCCCTACCACTTCTGGCCGAACGGCAACGCGGTCCACACGCTGTAGAGCACAGCAGGAAGTGCGTGATTTCACTGGACCGGCTCTCATGAGGGCCGGTCCAGCGCGTTCTATGCCTCAGCAGAGTCTTAGAACCCGACCTCCTTCAGCCACTCCGCGCAGAGATCGATCCAGGTCGCGATGTGCGGGAAGTCCGCTGCCAGTCCGAGGCCATGGCGGCCGGTTCGGTAGATATGAAGCTCGTAGGGGACCTTGTGCGCGCTGAGCGCCTCTGCGAAGAGCAGCGAGTTCTCCACCGGGACGGCAGGGTCGTCCGCGGTATGCCACAGGAACGCAGGGGGCGTGTCCTCAGTCACCTGCGTCTCGTTCGAGAGTGACTGCATTAGCTCCGCAGGCGGATCCTCCCCCAGCAGGTTCTTCATGCTCCCTGTGTGCTTGTATTCCCCGAAGCTGATCACCGCGTAGCAGGGGATGACCGCGTCCGGGCGGCTGCTCTGGCGGTCGATCTCGTCGCCATCGGACAGGCCGCCGTCGTAATGCGTGGCGGCGGTGGTGACGAGATGTCCGCCCGCGGAGAAGCCGAGTATGCCGACCGCGTCCGGCTTAACGTTGAGTTCCTTCGCATTCGCTCGCACCCAGCGAATTGCTCTCTGAGCATCGAGCAGCGGATACGGGTGCCGGTAGGGGGCGACGCGATAGTCGCAGACTGCCGCGGAGATGCCACGATCGTTGAGCGCCCGCGCGATCGGCTCTCCCTCATGCGGCGCCCTGTGAGCGTAGCCGCCACCGGGGCAGACGATCACGCAGCCGGTGGGCCTGTCACTGTCGATCATATAAGGAGAGATGGTCGGCTCGAAGGCCGGTTCGGCGGAGTTGATGCCGGGTGTCCCGTTCTCCCACAGAGGTACTGGCTGAGCATAGGCGAAGGCCATGATGATCCTCCTGAACGTCGTCAAGCGCAGGCGACGCAGTTCGCCCGCCGGCGGAAGGTAACCTCTGCCGGTGCGGGGGTAAAAAAATGATCGCGAAGGAGATGACGGACTGGCGGCCAATACTCCTTCAGGTAGCCCCACAAATCGGCTGATGATCTCCGGAGGTGCAACAATGCGCTCATCCCGGATCTGTCTCACGGTCGTGCTGACCGCACTTGTCGCGCCGGCATGGGCGCAGCTACCTGACCCTCCCACCGAGGATGAACTCCTCTCCTTGCTGGGCGATATTCGCATGATGGCGGCGGGAAATACCAGGATCGAGACACTGCAACGGATCGAGGAGCAGATGGACGCCACCATCGGCCCTGCAGAGCGTCTCAACAATCACGGCGGCGTGCTGCTGATCGCCCGCGGCTATCCGTGGGAGGGCCTGTGGTTCCTCTGTCGGTCCGCGCTCCCCGCGCCCGAGAATCCCGACGTCCTGAGCAACATCGGCTTTGCGCTCGCCTTCGTGGAGCGGCATGATGAAGCGGAGAGAGTGCTGCTCTACACCGTGAACCGCTGGCCCGATTTCGCCCCCGCCTGGACCAACCTAGCGCGCGTCTATCTCGATGCCGAGGAATACGATCTTGCCGAGGAGGCGCTTGAGGGCACTGACAGTGCCGAACCGGCGACGGCGGTGGCCGAGGAGTGCCGCGCGCGAATGGCCGTGGAGCGGCGCAATACGGCAGCGGCGGCAGACGCTCTCGTCAACCTGAGCAGCCTGGACCCGACTAATCCGCTCATTCCGCCGCTGCGCGACTTCGTCCCCGACGAGGACCTCGTTGCGGAGCTTCAGTCGCGGATGATGGACATCCCCATGCCCGGCGAGTTGACCGAACTCGAGGAGATCATTGAGGACTACGAAGAGTTCGTGCTTGATGAACTGAATCGGGGCTTCTGGAAGGGCGCCGCAGACGCCTCGACGGCGGTTGCCGCCGCCATGCCGGAGCAGAGCTTTGTGATGACGCCGGAGATCTGGGAGCAGCTTACGCCCGAGATTCGCGCCATCCTTACCGCCCAGGGCATGGCGCCGGGCGAGTCAATGACGGTAGTGTCGCCCAGCGTGTCGCGCAGTCACTACCCGCGCCTTTCAGTGCGGCTGAAGCACTATCAGGAGCGCTACCTCGCGCAGGTGCCCCCGATCTTCCGCGAGGGCGCCGTGCATATCGTCCTGGAGGATGAGCAGGAGCGGCAGCGCGAGTTCCACCGCCAGTACAAGGAAGCGCTTGATGCAGGAGACGACCCGGTTGCGGCGATGAACGAGTGGATTCGCGACTCGCTTGGCTCACTCAATGCTTCTCACCCGCAGTGGCTGGCGGCGATGGAGGAGGCGCGTGAGCAGGCCAACCGCTACACCCGGCGCTACTGGATGACCGTCGCCGGGGCGATCTCCCCGCTCCCGGAGCCGTGGCGGTCCGATGAGGAGGACTACCTGCTGCGCGTCGCTACCCTCTCGAACCTCGCCTACACCGGCGAAGTGCTCAAGTGGTACGGGCAGGGCTACATGCAGGTCGTTCTCGACCGAGATCTCGCCGAAGTGATGGCGGAAGCTCTTCATGCCGCTGCAGCCGCTCGGGAGTGGCAGGCCTACTGCGACCGGATGGAGCACGAGCGGGACTTCGAGTGGGAGCTTGAGGATGGCGCGAATACCGGGCCTCCGGTCACGGAATGGTGGGGGCTGAACCTCGGGGTCTTCTCGATCAAGCTGCAGGAGGGGCAGATAAGCCTCTCAGGCGGCGAGGGACTGGTCGGTGACGCCTCCTTTACGTGGGAACACTGTGACTTCGAGATGGGGATCGGCCTCGGCCACTCCGTCTCCAGCCCTTTGCCCGGCACAGGCGCCGAAGGCAAGGTGCTGGCGGTGATTCGCATTGCGGGCGATGTTGGTGTCGGCCTCGGCATCCGCGAGCAGGTGCAGGTGTCCGCGGGGACCCCGGTGACCGGGCATGATGTGACGGTCTACGATCACTATGACTGGCTCATCACGTCTGGGAGAACGAGATTCGATTAGCGCAAGGCGGGGCCGGTATCGGTTTGTCGTTCGCTACCGGCCCCTGCGTCGCCTGTGTCGAGCATCCCTCAGCGCTCGAACCAGACATCCACCGCGATGTTCTCCTCGAACCCGACGCCGATGCCCTCGGCGTAAAGCCACCCCGGCGGCTGCGTGAACGTGGCGGCGGAGATAAGCGACGAGGCTTTCCGGCCATCCGCGAGTTCAAGCTCGAGCCAGAACCGCCGCAGCTTGAAGTAGTCCCGCCCCGGATTGCGCACCTCGAAGCGGTTGCGGTAGTCGAGCGTCTCAAATGCCTCCGGCGTCAGCGGCACTGCAAGCTCCTCCGCCCACTCGTTGCGCGTCTCGCTTCCTCCCGCCGGGGCCATGTTGCCAAGTTCGATGCCGTTGAGCACCGCGAAGGTGCCGTAGCGATCGCCGGTGCCCGACAGCCCGATGCCGTCGTAGTGAAGCCATGCCCGCGTCGCCGAGCGCATCTGCTCGACCGTCAGCCCCTCGACGGGATAGGGCGCAGGCTCGCGCCGATTGGCGCCGCTGGCATGGGCGATGTGCCGCACGAGCCTCGGCTTCAGCGTCTCGATGCGGACATCCGCCGCGCAGGCCCAGTCGCCGGAGTTGTTGTCATCGACGCCCGCATCAACGATCAGCTTCGGGCGTACCGCCTCACCTACCCACGGCGCGAGATTACCCTCGATCGGCAGCCACTCGTGCTTGGCCACTACCTGCTCGGCGATCACGGTTTCCGTGCCCGCTTCGTCTATCACCGCGAGTTTATACAGTATCCCGTCGCCGGCGTCTGAGCCATCACGCTTGCCGACCAGCGCCCGGAACGCCTGGGGCTCATCTGCGGGCAGAGTGATCGGCTCCCATGTGGCGAAGACGTAGCCCGTGCCGCCGACCCACGGCGGGTGCGCGGTCAGGCCCTTCTTCATCTCAAGGCCACAGGTCCCCTGACCGGGGCCGATCGTGCCGCGAGTGCCGCCGAAGTCGCCGGTCTCCTCCTCCCCCCGCAGGCGCATGCCCGTCTGCGCCGGATCGCCCAGTTCGCCCAGTGTTACCGCCTCGCTCACGACCTGCATCTCTCGCTCGATCTGGCCGATGAGTCCGCCGGAGCGAAGTTCGATCACCAGCGGCTCCACCGTCTCCCACTGCGGTTCGCCGAGGTCGAAGCGGACCTCCGCGGCCTGACCGGGCGTGAGTTCGATCGCCCGGGCCTCATCGCCCAGAGCTACCTCGAAGTCCCCGCCGTCGGAGAGGTTGCTGCTGAGCGTCACCAGCAGCGTGTTATCCTCAAGAGCCACCTGCGCGTCGGCGAGCGGGACGACCGTGAAGTCGATCCAGCCGCCCTCGACCTGCTGCCAGTGGTGGTCACCGGGGATCGCATCCGCGGGAATTACTACCTCGTGCTCCTGTGCGCCCCGCACGGCGATCGTCTCCCCCGGCACGACCTGCGTGCGCTTGGAAGCAACCTGCGCCGCATCGCCTGCGCCGCCGGAGAGGATGTAGCTGAACGCGCCCTCCACCGGCTGCACCCACACGAGCCCGCGGGCGTGCCGCACCTCCGCCGGGCCGAGTTCATTGCGCTCCTCGTCGAGCGCGGTAGCCTCCGAGGCCTTCACCGCGAAGCCGCACTCGGCGTCCTGGTAGAGGATGACCTCGTAGCGGTCATCGCCGAGGAGGCGGCAGATGCCGATACCGTCGCCCGCCGCCTGCGCCATGCGCGTCATCTCTCCACGGCCATCCACGTAGATGTAGTCGGGCGTGGCGGCATAATCCGTGCGGTGGCCGGTCGGATCGCCGGAGAGGACCTCCACGGCGCCATCAGCGGTCCAGCCCGCGTAGCCATTGGGGGGCAGGTCGATCTCGCGGCCGAAGGCGTTGCAGCGCATGCGTTCGGTGCGGGAGCCGTTGGCGGCGGTCACGGTTCCGTTCGCGTATCGCGTCACCACCTGCGAGCGCTTGAAGGCGCCGGTTGCGATGGCCGCGGAGGTATCAAGCGACTCCCCCTGCGCGTTGACATAGCGGATCTCCGCGGCGCTGACGGGGGCGTAGCTTGCGTGTAGCTGCTGGAGCATGTAGTAGCTGCGCAGGGCGTTGTGATAGCCGCTGTCGAAGGTGAGAAAGCCCGTGTGCCCGAAGGCGACGGTGGCGGCGAGGAAGCGGTCAATCGAGGCGTCAATCTCCTCGCGCGTGCTGCCGAGGCTGGCGTCGCGGCCGAAGAACATGCCGATGTTGCCCATCCCGAAGCTCGGCGACAGGTCGTGCATGCGGCGGAGGTCGAAGTCCACCAGCCACGGATTGTTGTTCGGGTCATAGCGCTGGTCCTGCCCGTAATTGCCATCGGTGAGGCCGACGTACATCCAGTGCATGCCGCCCTCGGAGTAGACCGGGCCGTTCCAGGCCTGCTTCTGCAGCAGCATGATTTCGCCGTAGGGGTAGAAGGTGGAGGCGAAGCTGCCTGCACCGGGGACGCGGGCATCGGCATCCTGCCGGTCCCACGGCGCAGTGGCGGTATGCACGTCGCAGTAGGCGGTGGAGAAGTCGAACTTCTCCTCGATGATCGGCGAAAGCTTCGCGCAGAACTCGACGGCCCGCCAGGGCTTGGGCGCATAGCAGCGCGTCCAGGCGTGGCGAAGCTGGCCATCGGGATGGCGGCAGACCATGTCGGTGGAAAAATGCTCATTCACCGCCGCGAGATCGGTGAAGTTGTTGTAGGGTCCGTAGACGAAGCCGAGTTCATCCTGCAGGGCGCGGGCGTAGTTGTACGCGCTCTCATCACCACCGCGGCCGGGAGCGGTGCGGGTGCGGAAAGTGAAGCTCTCGCCGCCATCGCGCCACATCGACTCGTGGTCTGTGATGACTACCTCGGTCATGCCGTAGCGGTGAGCGCGCCGCCAGTAGGCCTCGTCGTTGGCGCGATTACCGACGCCGTGTGCCCGCCATGAACGTGGCGCCGTCACCTCATACCACGGCGAGCGGGGGTTGGGGATGATCGGCAGGACCTCATCGTATACCGGCGAGACGGTCACGAAGAAACGCTCGTAGCAGTCGTTGCGCTGCCCGTCGGTCTTCGGGTTGTAGGTCGCGCCCGCCTGAAAATGCACGCGGCCATCGGCGACCTCGTTTGCCCCCACGAGGATCGAAGAGTTGGAGCGGTACCAGTCGGTGTTGCCGGTGACAAAGAGGGGCTGGTCCTGCGGTCCGGCTACCGCTACGGATGGCCGAGTCGGCCGGTAGACGTAGTAGGGGTTCGTGACCAGTCGCGGGTTCTGCAGACCCTCCGCGTGACCGTAGGCGACCTCCGCGACATTCCCGCCGCGGCAGATAGTGTCGATCACCAGCGACTTGTTCCACAGACGGTAGGAATACGCCACCTCCGCCTCGGTCTGGCCCGCCGAGACGCGCCAGCGCATCGTGACGGCATCGCCATCGCGCTCCGCGGTGAGCAGTTCCGCGGCTTCAGGCAAGGCGGCCTCATCGCCGACCGCCAGTCGCACACCGCCATCCACGAGCGGCCGGAACTCTTCGCCGCGTCCCTGCCACCGCGCGGTGATGTCGCTCCAGGTACCGGTCGCGGGCGAAATGCGGTAGACGAGGGTCCCATCAGCGCCGGCGTAAGTGAAGCTCCAGGCATTACCTTGCTGCTCAAGTGTGGTGGTGAAGTCGTCGGTCAGGTTTGGCGGCAGGATCGTCTCTTCGCGGGTGGGGAAGGGCAGGGTACCTGGCCCCGTGTTAAGCGCCACGTCCTGCCCGGGGAACATCTCGATGCCACGCCTTGGCCGCGGCTCGAACTCAAGCGGCGCAAGCTCCTCAGTGTAGGCCACGAGGTTGTCGAAGTAGAGCACACGGTCGTCTTTGTTGTGGCAGTTGGTGATGACGAATCGCTTGAAAAGCGCGCCATCGGCGACGCGCGCAATCTGCTCCTCACTCAGCCGCATATGCGGCATGAACCACTCTTCCCAGCGCACGCGGATGAGGCTGATGGTGAACTCCTCGCCCGCGGAGTCCTCGAAGACGAGGTCAATGCCTGCCATCGGCGTGGTCGGATCGCGGCCGAACCAGTTGTTCCCGTAGATCCACAGCGTCACGGCGTCGAAGGGCTCCTCGATGGCGATCGGCTCCGGCGGGAGGACGCGCACCTGCGGCGAGTTGCCCGTGGCGCGGTAGGTCAGTTTGGCGACCTGATCGCCCCACAGAAGCTGCTCGCGGCTCGCTTCGAAGGTGGCGACAGTGTTGTCTCCCTCGGCAGTCCAGCCGGAGAGATCGCCCTCAAAGCCGACGAGTGGGCGGTGATGATCCTGTGTGCGATCCGCCCACACCATCTCATAGGGGCGCGTACCGACCGCCTCCTCCTGTGCGAACGCAGTGGACGCTGCAAGCAGGAGAGCAAGAAGCAAGAGCATGGCAGAAGCTCCTCAGAACATAGTGATGAGTATCTAAGTCAACAAGTGAGGCTGCGGCTTTGCACCTATTGTAAACGACGCCCGCAGCTAACGCCAGAGTTGAGTTGAGCGCCGTGGAGGGCGCTATGATATACTGAAGGCCCTGATCTGCCCGACTTGCAGGGCGCGCGCAATGAGCAACCGCCACACGGAGGTCATCGTGAGACATCTTCTCTCCGCCGTCTGCATTGTCATGTTCGCCACACTCCCGGTGTTCGCGCAGGATCGTGATGGCGACGGTCTACCTGACGAGATCGAGTACCAGCTCGGCTCGGATGTCGCCTTCGCCGAGGAGTTCGTCACCCTGCACCACGACGGAGTCATCGGCGAGGATGATCGGACCGTAGGCCGGGATCACGAAAAGGGCCCCGACATAGTAGATGTAGACGTGGCAAATGTGGCGCAGGATCGCTGGTTGTTCCGGATCAGCTTCGCGGAGGATTACGTCTGCGAGGGCAACACGCTGATCCTCTACCTTGACGTGGATGGCGATGAGACCACCGGCCGCCAGGACGCCAACATTGGCACTGACCTGATGTATCAGCAGGGCGGGGGGGCCTTTGGCGTCAGCGAGAAGACTCCCGGCTTGCACAAACCGCCCCTGCGAATGCTCGCCTACGGCAATGCGGTCTACGTCTGCACCGATCTTCCACTGGCCGAAGGTGAGCTCCCCGGCCAGCTCCGATTCGCGGTACTCTCCCATGTCTCGCCGCCTGCCTCGAGCGACTCCGACAGCACCGGATGGCTGGTCGCCGACCTGCCGGAGGTGCGCGATGCCGCCAAGCCGCGCATCGGCCCTCCACTGCCACAGGCACCCGTTGCAGCGTTGACCACGGACAGGCCGGATGCTGACGGCGACGGCATCCCCGATGACGTCGAGCGCGTGCTGGGGATGGACCCCGAAAGCGCCGATCCGCTGCACCTGGTGCATGACGATCTCTCCGCCGCTGAGGGCGACAAGCTCTCTTCGAACTGGCAGAAGGCCCCGGACATGACGAGGTTCTACTTCGGCAACGTCGCGCAGGACCGCTGGGTCTGGCGGATCGACTTCGCGGATGAGCTTGATCTCAGCGGCTCGCGCGTGATGCTCTATATGGATGTTGACAATGACATCACCACCGGCCGCCGCGAGGGTGCGCCGGGTACCGACGTACGCCTGATCGCCGAAAGCGGGGCCTTCAACACCGTCATCAGTAACTCGGCGGTGCTGACGCGCGACCGTGAGATCCGTGGCTACGTTGACGAGCAGAGCCTGTACTTTTCCATGGACCTGGTGATGAAGCACAACGAGAATGGCGACGCTGAGTTCCGGGCCTACGCGCTGGCGCAGATGACGGTGGGCGAGGGCGACTCGGACAACACCGTCTGGTTCGATGCAGTCGCCGGTGGTAGTCGCGACCTTCCCAAGCGCACCGTCGGCGTGATGTCTCAGTTCCTCTCTCAGGGCATGATCGCGCAGCGCCGGTGGCTGGGCTGGAGGGCGCAGCTTGAGGAGCTTGGGGTGCTGACCTTCGACCCGCAGGAGGGGCGGCTGACGGATATGAGCCTCCTGCGTGCGGCGATGGAGCCGACGAAGCCGGGGGCAAGCGCATTGTTTGAGGCACCCGAGGCGGGCAGCTTCCATGTGAACGCGCTGATCCAGGATAGCGCGCAGGGGCTGGAGGAGGTCAGCATCC
>JAAYJW010000388.1 GCA_012522765.1 candidate division WS1 bacterium
AGGCGCTGGACTGCGGCCTGACGCGCTACGGTTTTCTCACAGAGACACTGCTGCTGGAGCGCCTGCCGGGCATGCCGACCTTCCGAGACAGCTACATCGAGGTAGGCCGGCAGCTTGCGCGGGGCTATGTTGAGCGTCTGGCGCGGCTGTAGAAGAACGCTGGAGGCGACACCGATGCTGCGCTTTGACGCCGACGACTTCACCGCGAAGCTCCCATGGTTCTATCACGGGATGCCCTTCGATCCCCCCGCAGAGGGTGACGTGTTCAGCTTCGAAGTGAATGGCCTCGACCTGCCGGAGGCGGAGTATGCGCTGACGCTGGAAATGCGCGACCCCGCGCCCTCGCTTGAGATCAGCCGAGACGGCGTTCACTTCATGCCCGTGGCGGCGGAGGATCGGCTGGTTGCGCTGCCTCCGGTGGACCTCAGCACCCGGCGCATCAGCCTCTTCTTTCGAGAAGATGCTCCCGACGCCCCATCCCCGGTCTCACAGGTCTATCTCCATGCGCCCTGCGTGAAGCCGACCGACCTCCCGCGGTGCCCGGCCTTCAGCGACTATTTGCGCGACATCGGGGCGGCCGAGAGCGAGGCGCTGGCACGGTGGGATGAACTGTGGCCGATGCTGAGCGACGTCAGCTTCGGCACGAGCGACCTCGCGCCGATGCGCGACGCGCTGCTGGACTGGTGCGAGCGCAGGCAGGTGGTCGATCCGGCGGATCCGCACTTCGGCGCGATCTACTCCGAGGAGGACAAGTTCGACTTCCGCGATGCGGCCTCGGCTGCGGCAGCCTTCGCGCAGGCATGGCAGAGAACTGGCGATGAGGCGCTGCGCCAGAGGGCGCTGGAGGCTCGCAGCTACGTCTACCGCGGGCAGCACGGCGATGGCGAGCGCGCAGGCGGCTGGGCGCACATGGTCTCCGGCGCGTGGGGTGGCGATCATCAGACGAACTTCACGCGCATTACACAGCCGCTGCCGCCCGTGGATGGCGTGGACACGGCGATCGTCATCAACCTGCTCTGCAGCGCGATCAGAGCCGGGCTGGAGCCGGACGCGGAGGACCTGCGGCGGCTGCGGATGGGTGCTCAGTGGATGCTGCGCAGTGAACTGCGGCCTGGCGTCTTCGCACACCACGAGGGCGCGACGCACGACTGTCAGAACTCGAACGCGCTGGCGGCGATGGCGCTGAGCCGCGCGCACAACACGCTCCTCGCGGCGGGCGAGGACGCCCCGAAGGAGTGGTTGGAGGCGGCCCTGCGTGGCTTCGAGCACTACCTTGAGGGGCAGGAGGCGATTGGCGTCTGGCCCTATCGCTTCGCGGAGATCGGTCGCGGGCAGCGTTTCGGCGAGCAGAACGTGCCCGATCAGGGGATGGGGCTGTATCACTTCCTCGTGGCGGCGGAGGAGCTTGGCCTGACGGGTCGCAACGACGTGCAGGAGGCGCTGAAGCGCGCGGCGCGGTGGTATCTATGTACCTCGCGGATTGATCCCGCCCGAGGGGCGGGACCGGGGCCGACGGTGGATCTGCAGTACAAGCGCGACGGTGGCGGCCTGCTCTTCTCGAGCTTCACGTGGTGCCGCTTCATGGCGGCTGCGGTGCTGCTGCGGATTTCGCGGCTGACGGACGAGCGTGAGCCATGGCGCGCGCTGGCGCTGAGGCTGATGGAGCATGTGCGGGCGAAGCTGTGGAACGAGGACGACCCGGAGCGGGCGCCGGTTGTCTCCTCCTGCCGGCCGGACATCACGCTGCAGTCGTGGATCGCTGCGGCCGAGTGGGAGGCGGTGCTGTTGGAGGAGATGATCGAGGGCCTCGGGCACGCCACGTGAGCCGCTGTCGCCGACCTCTCCAACGGCAAACGACCATCCCCGCCGCAAGCTCTCGTCTATCGCCGACTGTGAGGTTTCTGTGATGCATCCAGCCCCGCCGACATGATAGCGTGCAGGAGTGCGCGCGGATCTCTGCGGATGCCGGCAGGGGCATGGTGTAGGCGATGCTATCCCACAACACGGATGTAGCGGTCGCGCCTGCAGTCCGATCCGCCGGGAGCGATCACCCCGGGTGCCTCGTCATCGCAGATGGGGAGCGGCTGGAGATCACTCGGACTCCGCTGCCTGTCGCGCAAACCGCTCCGGTGCGGCTGATCTGCAGCACATGGACTGACTACCAGCGGGGCAGCAATGTCCCCGCCGATGCCCGGCAGTGGATAGAGCTTGACCCGACGCGGCAGACGGTTCGCATCCGGATGGCGGATCTCAGCGCGCGCCCGCTCTTCTTCTACCTCGACGAATCGCTGTGTATTGTAGCGCCCGCCATCCTCCCGATTGCGGAGGCGTTGCTGCAGCGTGGACGGACGCTGGATTGGGATCGAGCGGGCATCGCCGAGGCCCTGCTGATGGACTATCCCTTCCGTCAGCGCACGTACTTCCGGCAGATCCAGCGCGCGAACATGGCCGAGGACATCCTGTTGCGGCTCCAGACCGGACGGGTCGAGCGCAGCAGAAGGTGGATAATGCGCTTCGGCGCCCCCGATGAGCCGCGCCGGTCGCTGGATGATGCGGTGCGGCTTCTACGGAATTTGACCGACGAGACGCCACTGCCGGAGGACGCGATTCACCCACTCAGCGGCGGCTACGATTCGCGGCTGCTGCTCTGTCTCGCGGTGGCTGAGGGCCGAAGACCGCACACCCTGACCTTCGGCGAGTTCGGCAGCGCCGACCTGACGATGGCCCGGGCGGTGGCGCGGTCCATGGACCTGTCGAACGAGCCCTACAGCCAGCACCCGGAGGACCTGTGGACGCACGGGATGGACGTGAGCGTCATCACCGGCGGCATGGTCACACCGGCGCACCGGCACATCTACTCCATGCTGCACGACATGCAGGTGCGTGCGCCGATGGTTCATGGCTTCCTCGGAGAATCGTTCGCGGGTCAGGCGGCGGTTCGTTGCGAAGCCGAACCGAACGAGGAGCAGGCCCTCAGGTGTTTTCTGAACCATCTGCGCTGTCTCCCGAAGCCCGTCATTGGTTGCTCGGGATCGCTGTGGGATGCGATTGATGAGAGCACGCGCAGTGAGATCGAGGCGGACGTGAGGCTGGCCCTGGCCGAATGCGTGAGCGTCAATCGGCCATCTGCATTCACTGAGTACTTCCACAACGTTGATCGCCAGTCGGGGATGGTAGCGCAGGTCATCAGCATGTTCGAGATGTTCGGCCCCTGTACGTATCCGTATGCCACCCGGCAGTTCGCCGAGTTCTTCAATGCGGCGCCGCAGGAGGATCGCATCCAGCGCCGGCTGTTCTTCCAGGCCGCACGCAAGCTATTCCCGCGCGTCTTCTCCCTGCCGAGTCTGGACCGCCCATGGGGGCCCCGGCTTCCGTGGGCCGCCCAAAGCGCGATGAAGACGGCGCGCAATTGCCTGCAACTTGCCACGGACGTCGGCAGCGGCGGGCGCATAGTCGCCTTCAGTCCCTACTGGACCGAGCAGCAGGATTATCTCATCGGGCGATACTATCGGCAGGCGCTGGATGATGCTATCGCCGCCACGGAAGCTGTGCTGGATGCTGACCTGACGAGCATACGCTACACGAAGCTGCCGAAGTGGGGCAACTCCTACCGGCAGCTTCGCCTCATCGGTCTGCACGGGCTCATGCAGCATCCCACCTACCGCGCGCTGACGGATGGGAAGACAACTTCAGTCGGCGTCGCATCGGTCAAAGTGGGCTGACTAACGGCGGAATTGGGGTTGTGTGGAGATGGCCGCTGAACCTCAGGATCGTTATGATCTGGACGCTCAAGCTGAGACCGCGCCACGGGCACTGCCGCTCGGGCACTTCATCACCGTGCTGCTGATCATCATGGCCTTCGCCGCGGTACTGCGAATAGCCGGGATCGGCGGGGAGTCTTTTTGGGTGGACGAGGAGTGGACTCGCGGTGCCGTCAATGTCGGCTCACTCGCGGCGGTGGTCGAGACATGTCGCAATGACGTTCATCCGCCGACCTACTTCGTCTTGCTGCACCTGTGGCGGACGGCCTTTGGCGACAGCGACGTCGCGATCCGCCTGCTGTCGGCGCTCTTTGGCGTGCTTGCGGTCGGCGCCGGAGGTCTGGCGGGTCGTTCAATCTGGGACGCTCGTACGGGGTTGCTGGGTGCCGCCGCGATTGCTGTCAGCGTGAACCTCGTCCGCTACTCGCAGGAGGCGCGGATGTACAGCCTCGTATCGCTGCTGGCGATACTGATGCTGTGGGCCGGGGTGCAGGTCATCAGGCGCCCCACCGCCGGTTGGTGGGTGCTACTTGGCGTAGCGGCGTTCCTGATGACCCTGACGCACAACTACGGCCTCGGTCTGGTACCGCTCGTGTTCCTCGGGCTGGCAATCCCAATGCGCGGCGACAGGCGCCGCATCCGCGACCTCTTCCTGACCCTCGCCGCAGTGGGAGGCGCCTACGCGCTCATCTGGGCGGGAACGTTCTTCGGGCAGTTCGACGTCGAGAGCCTGAACTGGCTGAAAAACGAGAAGCCGTCGGTGCGCGACACGCTCGCGGTCATCGGGGGCATCTTCGTGTCATCTGACGCACCGTTTCTCATCGGCGGTGCGGTAGGCGCGGTGACTCTCGGGTTCTTTGCCTGGAGCGCAGTGCGCCTCCCGGCGTCGGAGAGATGGTTGTTCCTCGCGCTCACCGTGGTTCCGGTGCTCGGGATGGCGGCACTCGCGCAGGTCAGAGGCATGTGGCTCTTCCGCGCCTTCGCCTTCGTCTGGCCCGTGGCGGCGATGATGGTGGCGCACGGCATCACGCAGTTGCCCTCGAGAGGCCTGATGGCGCTGGCGGCGGTGGGGTTGTTCGGGATGTCAATCTTCGGGACAGCGGCGCGCCTGCAGACCCATCAGAAGCAGGAGTGGCGCGAGGCGGCACACGTTGTCGCCGACCGCGCAGAGCCGGATGACCTTGTGCTGGTATCGCATGAGCGAGCCCGGCCCTCATTTGAGCGCTACTACACGGGGCCGCCGCTCTCCGTCTCCTCGGAGCCAAAGGAACCGGACTGGTCACGCGTAGATGCACTCTGTGCCGAGGCGAGGAGCCGAGGCAGCGCGCTGTGGTACGTCGAGTCGAACACCAACAGGGTGCTCCAGCAGCATCTGAAGTCGCGCGCCGATCTGCGACTCGACATCGAGCGTGAGTTCGTTGGTGGGGTCCGCGTCTTCAGATTCAAGCCGAGCGGTTGATCAGAGGCTCGCGATCACACGGATGTAATCCCTCTGCGGCTGCACGAAGACCTCATTGTCCGCCGTCTCCAGCATCAGCCCGCCCTCAATGTCCGCGCGGTGGAGCGTCTCGCCCGGCTTGAGCGGCAGCGTCACGCCCACCTCGGGCACGCCCGGCGGGAGTCGCAGTTCAACCTCGATGGCCGCTTCAGTGCGCCTCAGAGACAGATCGACGGCGCCCCAGCGCGTCGGCACACCCTCTGTGCTGAGACCCCGCTCAATCCACGCCGGGGGCACCGCAGGCGCCACCAGCAGCATCTCCGCGTCCCACGGCTCGTAGAGCAGAGCCCAGCGCAGCATCTGCGGCACGACCACCTGGCTCGGGACTACCTGCCCGGCACGGTAGCGCCGCGCGCCTGAAGCGTCAGGCACGATGGTCACCTGTTCGGCGGCATCGAGCCACCCGACGGCCTGGTGGTGGGTGAGGTGCGCGTAGAGCAGCAGGCGGTAGCGCGCGATCTCGCGCGTCTCGAGTAACGCACGCGCGTAGTTGAGCACCGGCCAGTCATCGAGGTCGCCCTGAAAGCGCGTCATGGCGAGCAGTTCGCCACCGTGTCGCTCGCGCCATGTGAGGATATGCCGGACTGTGCGCTGAGGCAGCACACCGGCAGAGACCATCTCGGCGAAGTAGCGGTAGTTGCAGTAGGGGGCGTGGCGGTCTCGCGTCAGCACCTCGATCGGCCCGGTCTGCGTCGGCCCGGGTGGCACATAGATACCGTCAGGCGTGTCAACCGTCACGGCCTGGATCGAGGCCAGCAGGTCCTGGCGGTAGGCAGATACTTCGGCCTCGACACGCTCTGCCTCTTCGCCCGCCCCCACTGCGCGCAGCGTCAGCGCGACCTCCGACAGGCCGCGGATGGTCCAGACGTCGCCGGAGTAGTAGTACTCGCGCCACTGCTCGGCGGTATGATGGTAGTCGGCTTCGGGCAGGCCGGGAATGAGCCCGCGCGCGTTCGCCGGCGCATCGGCATCTACCACAGCCTCGCGCCGGAGGCCAAGGAGGCGGTCCCAGATCCGCCGCAGCGCGCTCTCGTGCGCCAGCCACCAGTCGGTGTCGCCGGTCAGTTGCACGTAGCGCGCGCAGATAGAGAGCACCTGCCCGTACTCGGCAAGTGCGGGGCCGTAGTAGATGAAAGTACCGTCATCGGCAACGTAGGCGTCGAGATAACAGCCGATCACTTCCGCAGCGCGCTCGAAGTGGCCCCATTCGATCAGACACCGCCCCAGGTGGATCACCGTCGGTGGGAAGCCGTGGTGCTCGATGCGGTCGTAGGTGCCGATGCCGTAGCGGGGATGGCAGCCGCGCAGCGTGTGGTTGGCATGCCAGAGCGATGCGCGGGCGAGATCGCCGAGCAGTTCATCGCCGCCGCCCAGCTTCAGGCCGCCCTCGTGAAAGCTGCTGATGGCGCGCCACTGCTCCAGCACTGCGCGGCAGAAGTCCTGCTCGGGGCTGTCGCTCTCGCCGGCGGCGGCGAGATACTGCACCCGCTCGCCGATGCGCCGCCGGACCAGCAGCCTCGGCACGCCGCTGGGGTCAACGTCCGCTACCGCAATCTGCTCGCGCACGGGCTCCCCCGGTTGCTCGATGCGCAGCACCGGCAGCGGCAGGCGGCGGTCGATCAGGCCCCAGCGGCCATGGCGGGCAAGCTCCGCCGGCGTAAGCTCCGCGAGCGGCTCCAGCAGTCCCTCGACGCTGCCATCGGCCTGGATCATGAAGCGCTCATCTGATTTCATTGCCCCGGCTGAACCAGCACCTCAGCCGTCCCCTCCCAGCCCTTCGCCACTTGCCAGCGCACCGTCACCGGCGTCGCGTCGCCGACGGTGCCTCGCACGCGTATCGGTGGACTGAGGCTCTCACCACGCTGCACGCTCCACTCTACCGCCGCGGGATCGGCAGTCAGACCCTCGGGCAGATCAACCGCCTCGGCCGAGGCGGCAAGCGGGCCGATGCCCCGGAAGGTCGCTTTGACGACGATCTCCGCGCCCTCGGCTCCGAGCGTCACTGCCTCAGGGGCCTCCACGCGCGGGTCTATCGTCGTAGGCAGGCGCTTGATCTTCTCCAGCAACTGATCGGTCTCGAAGAGGCTCGCCTCCGACCGATGCGCCAGGTAGTCACGCAGCAGTACCTGGAAGTGAACTGCGCTGTCGGGCGAGGTGCCGAATCTAACCGCGCCCTCCTCGTAGTCGCGCATCGGGTCGCGATCGGTCGCCAGCGTGTAGCGCTCCTGACGCTCGTGGACGTTGATCTTCGCCGCGTACTCCCACGGGTTCAGCCCCGAGGCGGGCCAGCCGTAAAGCTCCGCAAGCTGCACCGTTGGCCGCAGGATACGTGCCACGGCGTCAAGATACTCCTCCTTCGGCTCTATCCCATGGGCGAGAATGATCCCGTATGCATACTCAAGGTTCCATGCAAGCCCCGCTGCGGCGGGATGCGGATAGCCCCAGCCGCCACCTGGCTGCTGGACCCGCGTCATGAAGTCGTTCAGCGCGATGATCGTGTCCCGCAGGCGCCCATCCTCCGGCGTGTGCCGAAGCAGATAGGGCAGGGCGTTGGTCGCGTACTGCACGATGTAAGGCTTCACGAACGGGTTCTTGTAACCCAGCGAATCGATGCCGATGTACATGTCGTTCCCGGTGGCGGGCTTGCCGCTCTCGGTGAAGAGCAGGTCCTCGCCCTGCGTCGGCTGGAATGTCTCCCAGAGCCGGATGGCGTTGGCGAGGTGCTTCTCATCGCCGGTGTACTCGTACATCTTCACCGCGTCGGATACCACACCGATGGTGCGCGTGTAGCTCAGGCCTGCGTGCTGGTTCGCGATGGACCACTCCGCGGCGGCCTCGGCGGCGTAGCGGTAGCGCGGATCGCCGGTCTCCTCGTACATCGGGTAGAAGTTGCTCCAGCCTTTGTGCACGTAGATCGGGCCGCTCGGGAAGCGCGGGTTGAAGGTGCCAGGCCCATGCCCCTCCCGGTCGCGCCAGAGGTTGCCGCGCCGGCATACGCCGTAGAACTCGGGGTTGGGGCCCCAGTAGATGCCGAAGTCGTGGTAGTTGCGCAGCCAGTCGTGCGCGATCTCGTACATCCTCGGGTCGCCGCCGCGGAACCAGTCGTCCCAGACGAGAGCGCTGTGATTGAGGCGCACGGGCGAGGTGTAGTCGGGCCGAGTCCTCGCCGGATCCCAACTCCACGGCATCGAGCCGAGGTCGTCGCCCTTCATCTGCATGTCCTGCAGCGCGAAGATCATCTTCTCCACGCTCTCGCGCAGCACCGGGTGCTGCACCTCAAGCGGCGGCCCTGTGTGATACACCGCATCGTAGAGCCGCCAGTCGGCGTGGCCGTAGACCGGGGCATCAAGCCGCGCCGCAAGCTCCTCACGCTCCACCGGCGCGATCACAAGCTCGCTGAAGCGCCACTGTCCCTCCTGAATCATCAGCCCCTGCGTCTCAAGGTCCTCAACGGGCTCGTTGCGATTCGACCGCAGGCTGAGTGCGCCGTCGGCGTTCGCCACCTCGATGGTGCCGCGATTCTGCCGCAGGGCGAGCGGATTGGCTACCGACGCGGTCGTGCCATCGGCCAGCGTGAGCATCGTGATGAGGTCCGCGTTCGCCTCGTCCGCGAAGTGCGAGTTCGGGTCGCGGCCGAGCATCTGCACCGGGCCATCGGGCAGGGCGGCCGCCTGTGCGCCGGGCGCAGCCAGTGCCCAGCCGAAGTCGGGCGTCCAGTGATCGCCCGCCGGGTGCGCCTGGATGCGGTGGGTGAGTGTGATCTCACCGAGTCGGCGCACCTGCACGTCCACCTGCCGCGACCACACCTCGCCAGCCTGGTCGTAACGCAGCCAGACGAACTGCGGGCCCTCGTCGAGCACCCGCAGAGATGTCTCGGCGCCGCCGGGCTCGGGGCCGAAGGGCTCCACGGTCGCGAGCACCGTGCCGCCGCCATCCACGATCTGCACTCGGCCATCGGTGACAAGCAGCGTGAACGCGTCGGTCTCAATCCGCGCAACGTCGTCTCGCGTGAGCATCGAGGCCGCGTCCTCGGACGCTGCTCCGGCGAAGTGAAGCGCTCGCGCCTCGCCAGCGGCGAGTTCGAGCGGTACGCTGAGCATCACGCGGCGCACGGAACCGTCGGGGTGGCGCGTGATGAGGTGCGCCTGTGCGGGAATGCTTCGGTCGCCGTCGTTGACGGTCACAGTACCGGCAACATCCTCCAGCGCCCCCTGCGGCACCGGCACTGACACTCGCGCGATCGTCTGCAGGGCCACGTCCGACGGGTTCGTCACGGTGAACTGCATCGGTTCTGCGCCTCCCCACGGCGCGACTGAAGCGACCAGCATCACACAAAGCATGTAGCGCGAACACAGCATCTTACTTCGCCCCCTCGGCAGGTTCCATCATTGCGTTCCACGGCTCGATCATCTGCAAGTGCTTCGCCTCAAGCTCCCGGTAGAGGTCCGGCATGTCGAACTCCTCCAGCACGTTCGGCAGGAGCGATGACACCGGCCACTGCTGCAGCTTCGTCTCGGCCATCTCCGCGTAGGACGTCGGCGCGTTGATCAGCGTGACCCGCTCGACGCGGTCATCAAGCACCGCCGCGAGCGCGCCAGGGATCGCCCCCCATCCTTGCGCCACGAGGTGGACCTCGTCGTAGCCGAGCGAGGCCATCCAGTCAAGCGTGCTCAGCACATCATGCACGCGCCATGCCACGTAGCTTTCGCCGAGCATCAGGGCGTATGAGGCGTAGTGATAGTCGTTACCGTAGAGGTGGAAGAAGTGCTCCGGGCGGCAGGTGTCCGGGCGAGATTCGCCGATGCCGCGGTAGTCGCAGGCGAAGAAGGACGGGTTGGTCTCCTGCAGGGCCCGCAGGCGCTCGTCTTCGCGCAGTTCGGCGTCTGACGACAGGTGCGGGAGGTAGAGCAGCGCGGGTCCATCGCCGCGCAGCGGCCTCGCCGCCCGGCGCTCGTCCTCGAGCTTCGTCACAATCGCCTGCGCCCCGAACTCCGGGTCGGTGATCAGCACGAACTGGTTCGCGTGTGAGCGCACGTAGTTGCGCTGCGTCCACGGCCTCAGCACGCGGTAGTCAGGCGGCCCGTCGCGTTCGGGTAGCTGCAGCAGTTTCTGAATGCGCCGCCGAAGCTCCTCGCCGGAGGGCTCTCCGCGCTCCTGCGCAAGCCGCAGCGACTTCTCGCGCGTAAAGTCGAAGATGCACTTCGCGCCCATGTCGTCCACCTGGCCGGTCTCGGTGCACCGCAGCGTCTCGTCCTCCTCGATCACCACCTCCGGCTCACCGGCGGGGGCGTCGATCCCGGCGTGGGCGCTGAAGAAC
The DNA here is from genome assembly GCA_012522765.1 of candidate division WS1 bacterium. Taxonomy (GTDB): domain Bacteria; phylum Armatimonadota; class Zipacnadia; order Zipacnadales; family UBA5352; genus UBA5352. The sequence goes on from JAAYJW010000388.1 coordinate 10,577, forward strand.
GCGTACATCGCCTCGCGCGCGTCCAGCCAGTAGCCATGCACGTTCGGGCCGACGTGGTAGGCGTACTGCCCCTCGCCACCGAGCAGGCGGTAGATGTGCTCGAGCCGCTCCCGCGCATCAAGCGAGCCGCGCTGGTCGAAGAAGTCCTGCTCCTGCGTGAGCATCAGCGCAGGCTGAGGCGCCTGGATGGCCAGCAGATCGCTCTGCTCGAGGCCCAGCCCGAGGGCGTTGAGGGCGCACTGCTCGGCGTCGATCGGCTCCTCATTGATGCCGTTGTGATACCAGCTTGCGATCCAGCAGGCGGGCGCGGACATCGTGCTGCGGTCATCCAGCGCCACGGAGTAGGTGGTCATGTTGCCGCCACCGGAGTTGCCGGTGACGCCGATCCGCGTCGGGTCAACGTTCTCCTGCGCCAGCAGCACGTCCATCGCGCGGATGCCGTCCCAGGCGAACCAGGTGCCGATGAACTCGCCGACCAGCAACTGCTGGCGGGCAGCGACGTTGTGCTCGCGCACGCCGATCCCGACCACTGAGTCGCCCTCGCCATCGTGATACTGCAGGCGCTCGCCCTGGCCGATCGGGTCGAAGATCAGCGCGATGTAGCCCATGCGGGCAAGCGCCTGCGCGAAGGTTTGATACATCGGAAACGCCTTCGCGTTCGACGAATGGCCGCAGAGGCAGAGGACCCCCGGTCGGGGGCCGCTATGCCCCTGCGGGAGATAGATGTTCGCCGTGACCGGGAAGCCGGGGCGGCTCTCGAAGATGACGTTGCGGATGAGGTACTCGCCACGATCATTCTCGCGCGTGACGCGCAGGTTGAGCGGCGTCTTCTCCGGCATCTCGCCGAAGACCAGCGGCATCTTCGCGCGCACTTCGTCGCGGTAGGCGAGCGCCTCCTCGCGGGTGCACAGCGCCATCACCCGAGCGTGGTTCGCGTGGTAGAGTGCCTCAAGCCGCGCGACGAGGTACTCCTGCATCATGCGCGGGAAGCGGTTCAGCGGCTCCATCGTGGGCAACTCCTCAGGGACGCCCTGCTGCGCGGTCGCAGGCATGGCGGCGGGAAAGATGGCGAAACAGGCGACGAGGGCGACGATCGTAATTCTCACGACGCGACCTCCGGATACGTCACTGCATCAGCGTCAGGTAGCAAGTTTCCCCCTTCAGCGCATGAGGCCTCCTCCCGCGCAGAGCGGCGAGGGCGTCGGCCCCTCCAGCGGCAACGAGGCGTCTGCACGCCCCGCCAGCCGTTCCCCTCTCCCGCCCCAGATCGCGCAGCGATCTGCAGGGGGAGGGGTGGCCCTCGCCAACGGCGGGAGAGGCCGGGGAGGGGCCGCCGTTCGGACGACCGCGGCGCTTCGCGCCGCCCCCTGCGAGGGCGCAGGGGTCACAACGGCAACACCACGGTCAACATACCCGACCTGGGTGCGGCAGAGAGGGGATGCCGCCCATGGCGGAGAAGAGCCGCCCCCGGACGCACATGACGCCGGAAGGAGCCTGACTGATGAAACGAATCGCGCTGGGAGGCCTGTCGCACGAGACCAACACCTTCGCCGAAGGGCTCACCACCTTCGATGACTTCGCCCGGGGCCGCGGCTTTCCGGGCTTGATGAGCGGCGACACGATAATTGAGACGCTGAAGGGCAAGTCCATGTGCACCGGCGCCTTCCTCGATGCCGCCGAAGAGCAGGGCTTCGAGGCGCTGCCACTGCTGTGGACGTTCCCGCAGCCTTCGGGGCTCGTCGAGCAGGCGGCATACGACCGCGTCCTTGCGATGCTGCTGGAGAAGCTGCAGGAGGCGCTTCCGTTTGATGGCGTGCTGCTGGAGCTTCATGGCGCGATGGTGACGGAGGGGCTTGAGGACGCCGAGGGCGACATTCTCGCGCGTGTGCGGGAGATCGTCGGCCCGGATATCCCGGTCATCGCGACGCTCGACCTGCATGCGAACATCAGCGAGCAGATGGTGCGCGAGTCCGACGCGCTGATCGGCTATGACACCTACCCGCACGTTGACGCGTACGAGCGAGGGATGGATGCGGTGCGGCTGATGCTGGCGATGATCGACGGCAGCGTGTCGCCTGTGTCGGCGCTCGCCCAGGTGCCGATGCTGATCGGTCCGCCGCGGCAGTGCACGCTCTCTTCGCCGATGAGCGACATCATCGCACTCGCGCATGAGGCGGAGGAGCGGCCAGGGATCCTCAACGTGACCGTCGCGGGTGGCTTCCCCTTCGCGGACATAGCCGACTGCGGCGCATCGGTGGTCGTCACCGCCGATGGCGATGAGGCGCTTGCGCAGGAGGTGGCTCGCGAGATCGCGCGCGCCGTCTGGGATCGCCGCGATGACTTTCGCCTGCGGCTGACCCCGCTGTCGGAGGCGATCGGCCATGCGCTGGAGACCGGCGAGGGGCCGGTGCTGCTGGCGGATGGCTCGGACAACCCCGGCGGCGGCGCGCCCTGTGATGGCACCGTGATGCTGGAGGCGCTGATTGAGGCGAACGCGCCGCGGTCGGCGGTAGCGATCATCCGCGACCCGGAGTCGGTGGCGAAGGCGATCGAGGCTGGCGTGGGCGAAGAGGTGACGCTGCAGGTGGGCGCCAAGACCGATGATCGGCATGGCGAAACGCTGACGCTGACTGGCTACGTGCGCCTGATCTCCGACGGCCACTACGCCAACAAGGGCCCCATGTACACCGGCGTGCAGTCGAGCATGGGCCGGACCGTGGTCTTCGTGGTCGGCAATGTGCAGGTGATCCTGACGGAGAACCGCATCCAGCCGTATGACTGCGAGGCGATGCGCTCAGTCGGCATCGAGCCGCGCGACTGCCTGCTGATCGGGCTCAAGTCGGCGGTGCATTTCCGCGCCGACTACGGCCCGCTGGCGAGCGCGATCTTCGAGGTGGATACGCCGGGGGTGCACAACCCGGATGTCACGAAGCTGGATTTCCAGCGCCTGCGCAGGCCGATGTGGCCGCTGGATGAGGTGACGCAGCCTTTCTGAGGCAAAGCCGCACTCAGAAATGATGAGGGGCCGAACCTGCGACCATCGCTGAGCGATCGTCGCGAGTTCGGCCCCTTCGCTTTCATGCGTGTCGTTAGTCGAACGCCGCCGGGTCGAGGCCGATTGGTCGGCCGTCGGCAGCTCGTCCCGCCGGGCCGTTGGGATCGGCGAAGAAGTCGCTGAAGTCCAGCGGCTCGATGTCGTTACCAGCGCGGTGCATTTCAAGGCGCTGGTACTCCTCCGCAGGGCCTCCCGGAGGCGTCAACTCCGCCACCACGGGGATCCCGGGGTTGGCGTAGATGCTGTTTGTCTCGAGGCCGAACTGCTCCCGCACCTCCGGGAAAGTAGCTTTCGCGGATACGAGTTCCCCACCTCTTCGGCCGTATCCGATTACGGTCCGCTCCTCGGCCGGCAGGCGCATGAAGTAGCAGTTGTTGTCGGAGCTTAGCGTCTCGATGTGCCAGATCCACGCGACCGGGTTGCGCACCTTGCCGGGGATGTTGTCGCAGAAGAGATTGTGCGAGAACGTCACCGACTCGCCGGGCGGGTTGTAGACGTGGAGCGATTGGATCAGGCAGTTGTAATAGACGCAGTTCTGGATGGTCAGGCCGGGGCAGAACTGGAAGGACGAGCCGTTCCAGCCGTTGATGATCACGCAGTTCTCCAGCAGCAGGTTCTGTGTGCCGCGCCCGGAGACGAAGTAGGGCATGTAAGTCGCCGCGCGTCCGTCGTAGAAGCAGCGGCTGAGCGTGTTGTTCGCACCACCGACGACCCGAATCGCGCCGGTGTTGCTCGCGGTCTGGTAGTCGGAGGCCCGCAGATCGTGGAGATAAAGGCCGTCTACGACCACGTGCTCTTTGAAGGCGATGGTGAAGGCGGTGGGGCGCAACTGCCCGGTGCCATCGAGCCAGACCTTCTCGCCGGGGGCGGCGCGGAAGGTGATCGGCCTCCCCTCATCACCGGTGGCACGGATCGGCACATGCTCTTCGTAGCTACCCTCGTGGATCAGCACGGTATCGCCCGCGACGACCTGTCCCGCTGCATGGCGCAGCGTCCGCCATGCCGTCGCTTCGGTCAGGCCATCGTTGGTATCGTCACCCGTGACCGCAACATGGAGAGTGCGAGCCGGGGCATCGGTCGCGAGAGTCTCGAACTCCGCCACTTCGCCGGAGGCAGTGTCACGCACTTTCTCGGTCTCAAGGCGCGCGAGGTCGAGGTTCGTATGGAATTCGGTGGCCGGCGCCGTGGCCGAAACGCGGAAGTAGTAACGCGTGCCCGGCGTGAGGCCGGTCAGGCTGACGGTGTGGAAGATCGAGGCATCGTAGATGTTCTCGATCACGTTCTCGCAGGCAGCGGTCGGGCCCCACTCGAGCTTCGTGGTGGCCTCGGTGGTCGGCGTCCACCACTCGATGTTCGCGGTGGTGGCGGTCACCGAATGGACCTCGACGCCCTCGATCCGCAGCGGCGCCTCGAGCGCATCGCGGTGATACGGGCCAACATTCGCGGAAAGTTGCCCGCGACCGGGGAGTGCCGAGCCATCCTGCAGCGAGAGATCGCCCGCGGCGACATCGCGATACTCCGGCGCCTGGGCGAACGAGTAGCGATCCTGTCCGCTTGCCTGCTGCCACGCCGGAAGATCGCTCAGCGTCGCGTCGGCGAGCCTCAGTTGTGCGCCCGGCACGAAGCAGTTGTAATCCGACCATGAAAGCTCAGCGCTTGCGGCATCCATCGCCAGGGCCGCACCGCCGTTGCGGTCGAAGACGTTGCTGGAGATCTCCGCGCCCGGTGCGGCGGCCTCCTGCAGCATAAGACCCTCTGCGGAATTGTCGCGGAAAAGGCAGTTCTTCACCGTGAGGCCGGCGAAGTCGGTGGCCGTCGCGCCTGTTCCGTTGCCGCTCAGCACGCAGTCGCTGATCGAGACCGCTTCGCTTCCGGAGGCTGACACGCCGCTGCCGGTGAAGCCGGTGATCGTCAGGCCTCCGACCGAGACGTGCTGCCGCCCGTCGAGCAGCACGCCGGCGGCCATCTGCCCCTGCCCATCGAGCACCACTCTGTCGCGCCCGCGGCGGCGGAACTCGATCGGCTCCTCAGCGGTGCCGGAGTTGGCGGGCTGGAGGCTCTCGTTGTAGGTCCCGCCGAGGATGTAGACCGTTTCGCCGGGGCCCGCGGTGGCCGCCGCATGTGCGATTGTGCGCCATGCGGAGGCGACGCTGGTGCCCTCGGCGGCGTCATCGCCATCGGGGCTGACGAAGTAGACGCCGCCCTCGTAAGGGAAGGGGCCGGGGTCGGTGCCATCGGGGCCGGTGCCGCGCAGTGGCGCATCCGACTGCAGGCGGTAGTCGCGGTTGACGGGGTCCACGAAGTTGGCATCGAAGTCGAAGCGCCGGATCTTCGTGTACCAGATGTTGCTCGGGTCCTCGATATTGCTGCCGTAGGCGCCGAGGTTATTGCGCAGGTTCTCCTGCGCCACCCCACCGGCGTTGTGTATCGCGCCGAGAGCGACATTGCCGACGATCCGGCTCGTGGTGTTGACGCCGCCTTTGATCCAGACCTCGCCGTATTCGCAATCCCAGGCAAGGTTGCCCTCCAGCGCGCAGTTTTCGGTGTCGGAGCCGTAGAAGCGGATGCCGTTGGACTTGGTGGTGTGTACGATGTTGTTGCGCTGGATGGTGTTGGTGGCGGGCGACCAGCAGATGATGTTGCCACCGGAGGAGTTGAAGGTCGAGTAGTTGCCGAAGGCGAGGCAGTCCTCGATCAGGCTGTCCTTCGGGCGGACGATGGAGATCCCGCCGCCGTTGAGGAATGCGGTGCAGCGGCGGATGATGCAGCGCTCGCCCTCGACGATGTAGAGCCCCCAGCGGGTGTTGCTACCCGGACGCGAGGCGAGTTCTCGGCTGCAGTAACCGCTGAAGCCGAGTCCGTCGATAATGACGTCATGGACGGTCTCTTCGCCGTCCGGCCTCTGAATCATGATGCCGAAGCCGTTGGTGACAGAGACGCTCAGCGCGTGGGCATCCGCGGGAGCCGAGTCAGAGGTGTGCACATAGAGGCGACCCTGTTCGGTATCGTAGTAGCAGGAGCCGCGGACCTCCTCGACCTCCGGCACCGATGGCACGAAAGAGTAGGAGGCGTAGGTGTCCTTCTCGCCCACGCCCTCGACCGCGCGATCGAAGTCGGAGTACCAGGTGTAGCGCATGCCGGGCACAAGCTGGAAGCCCTGCAGGTCAACGTCGCCCCGCAGCAGCACCGTGCCTGGCCGGGCGGCGCGGATGGTGATCGGGGCATCGGGTGTGCCGCTCAGCCGCACATCGTTGGACTCGAAGTACTCACCCGGCATGATGGTGAGAATGTCGCCGGGCTGAAGGACAGACAGGCCTTTGCCGACGCGGGCAAAAGCAGTCGTCTGCGAGAGGCCGTCGGCGGCGTCATCGCCGCCCACCGCTACATAGTACTCGGCGGCGCCCGCCTGGGTCATGGCGAGCAGGACGAGCAAAATCGGTATGAGCGCAAAACGCTTCATCGTATGACCTCCGTGAGGATGATTGGCGCTACAACGGGGATGCGCGTGCCGCCCCCGTAGCGGTAGTTTGGCCGGGCGGCCCCTGAATACCTCCATCATCGGCGACCTGACGCAGGTCTACGCCTGCCGCGGGCGAACCTGCAGCGCGTCGTGAACACGATGCGAAGTTCGGCGAGGAGAATTCAGATGAGTGCCGGCATGTCCATCGGCTGGGCAGCGCGAGATATCACCCCCGACCGCCCCACGTCACTGCGGGGCCTCTTCAACCTCCGGATCGCCACGCGAGTGCAGGACCCGCTGACGCTGACCGCGCTGGCGATCGAGAGCGGCGGCGAGCAAACGATCTTCGTCTCCATGGACGCCTGCGCGGTAGATCAGGAGACGATTGACGACAGCCGCAAGTTGCTCGCAGAGCGCCTGCCCGAGTTCGACGCCTCGAAGCTGGTCGCCGGGGCGACGCATACTCACACCGCCCCCTTCGGCGGCGGCGCAGTCGCGCTGCAGAAGGACGAGGACTACATGGATGACATCCTCGCCCGCTATCCCGACTACATGAGCACCGCCGAGTACCACGATCTGCTGGTAGAGGCGCTGGTCTCGGCGGCCTGCGAGGCATGGGAGAATCGCGCACCGGGGCTGATCGGCTGGGGCTACTCCTACGCAGTAGTCGGGGAGAACCGCCGCGTGCGCTACTTCGACGACCGCGCGGCCATGTACGGTAGCGTGGCGGCGCCGGACTTCTCGCACATCGAGGGTCACGTGGACCACGGCGTCAACCTGCTCTTCACCTACGACACCGACCGGAACCTGACCGGCATGGTCATCAACGTCGCCTCACCCTCGCAGGCGAGTGAGGGCGGACAGGACTACGTCTCCGCCGACTACTGGCACGATACGCGCGAGGAGATACGTCGCCGGCTCGGGAGCGATCTGTTCATCCTGCCGCAGTGCTCGGCTGCCGGCGATCAGACTCCGC
>JAAYJW010000389.1 GCA_012522765.1 candidate division WS1 bacterium
CCCCGCGGCGCTACGTGGCACCGGGCACGCCGGTCACGGTAAGCGTCCCGGTCTTTGACCGCGACAGCGGCGTCCAGAGCGTAGTCGCGGAGTTCAAGGACCCCGACTCAGCCGTGGACGACAGCGCTGGCATCGAGCGGAAGCAGTTTGAGGTAGGAAGTTCCGCCTGGGTCTCAGGCAACTTTGGAGGCACGGCCTACCGCGAGATCGACTGCACCACAGTCGGACAGGTTCAGCTATTTGATGATGGAGATCCCGCGAATGGCGATGAGGTCGCAGGTGACGGCATTTTCAGCGGCAGGTGGACCACCCCACTGAGCCCGAGCGACTACATCATCGACATCCACGTGCAGGACATGGCGGGCAACTCGTTCGAGTATGACGACATCTATGGCTTCACGACGCAGATGTTCACGCCCGAGACGAACGTCCTTTTCGTGAATGACTACTGCGAGGGCCAGGGCTTCATATTCAATGCGTCCGGCAACAACAACGACTCCGCGACTGCATTCCCGGTAGAAAGCTACTACACCACCAACCTCGGTGGAACGGAGAACACGACTAATGTCGCGGCTAACACATTCCGCGATCTCGGTTCCTACGAGGTCGGCATTCATCTCGGCGAGGATTACGACATCTGGCGAGTGATCTGCCGCGGTCCGATAACCATCAGCGATCTCATCTACTACCTGCCGACGCGAGAGGTTCAGCTTGGTGAGGATCTCATCAGCACGCGCGAAGTGCTGATCGCTGACCGCGCCGTTGTGTGGGCCGCCCCGAAGACGGGTAACGTCTGGGTAGCTCCCGGTAGTCTTGTGGATGCTACTACTCAGGCGACGCTGTCTACGTTCCTCGACCGTGGTGGGCGCTTGATGATCTCCGGCCAGGACATCGCCTTTGCCCTGACGCTGGACGGCACGTCGAACAACCAGTTCCTGACCAACTATCTCCACGCCAGCTATGTCACCGACGACGTTCCCGGCGACTGCGGCCGCCCAACGATCAGCGGCACGACTGGCGATCCCATCGTTGACCATCCGTATCCTGTCTACTCATCGAACGATCTGCCTCGCTCACTGGTGCTCGGCTGGCACACGGGAGCGCTGAGCGGTACTACAGCATGCTGGGCACAGGACGCTGCTCATTACTCAGAGTGGCCGGACGGGATAGCCGCACTCGGTGACGCAGTAGTTACGCACACATACAGCGGAGGCAATGTGGCAGGCGTGCGCTATGAGCAACCCGGCGGCGGCTATCGTAGTGTGTACTTCGCGTGGGGCTTCGAGCAGACGCATCGAGGATACCGCGCCGTCGCCACCGGCCACATCGCGTTCGACAGGGCTGGATCCTGCGCTAATCATCGCGCCAAGACGCTCCACAATACGCTTTGCTGGCTCCGCACCGGCGGCTTCCAGGGTCGGGTTGTCTCGATCAGCGATGGTAATCAGCCGATCAACGATCCCGCACCGATCGTCCAGGTACGCAGCGGAGACTACACCGCCGCAGTGCAGTGCGAGGAAGACGGTCGCTACGTGATAGGCGGTCTCCCGCCCGGCCAGTACAGCATGTCGGCACACCGGCGTGGCTTCCAGATCGACCACGCTGAAGGTGCGTCCACCCATGGCGGTCTGAACTACCCCGTCCAGGACTTCGCCATCGTTCGCGCCGAACCGGGCGCCATCCGGGGCACAGTGGTCTCCGAGGCCACCGGCGAACCACTCGCCACCGTCCAGGTATGCGTCTACGAGGCGCTGC
>JAAYJW010000390.1 GCA_012522765.1 candidate division WS1 bacterium
AGCGTCTTCAGGCCGTCGGAGTAGGGCGACAGGATGCCGGAGGTATCGCCGGTCTTCACCGCATGGACGAACGCGTTGTCCTCGAAGTGCTGCGGAGTCTCCGGGAAGGGCGGCACCTGCTCCTCACCGCCGGCGGTGCGGATCGTCACGTTCTTGCCCTCCCAGTAGACGCGCCGGTCCGGGCAGAGTATCTCCGCGCCACTGCCGCCGGGGGCGTCCTCAGTCAGCGCGTAGCAGTTGGTGATCGTTCCCAGCGCGCCGCTTTCAAAGCGCACGCAGGCCGCGCCCACATCATCGTTCTCCCAGTCCTCCCACCCGCGATGCACGACGTTCTCCTGCCAGCCGAAGACCTCAACGATCTCCCCTACCGCGTAACGCATCGTGTCCACGATATGCGTCACCTGCTCGACCACCTGCCCCCCGCTCTTCGCCTTGAAGCGGTTAAAGAAGAGCCGCGGCGTTCCCATGTGCCACCACATGTTCACCAGCGCCGGAGTGCTCTCCTGGACGGCCTCGCGCACCGACTGCCCCGCCGGGGAGTGCCTCCACTGATAGCCCACGCAGGTGATGAGCCGCTGCGCCTCCACCTCGCCTGCGACCTCGCGCGCAAAGCCGAGGTCCAGCGCCTGCGGCTTCTCCACGAAAAAGTGCGTTCCGGTCTCGATGCAGGCGCGCTCAGCGGGACCATGAGCATCCGGGGGGATGGCGATGTAGACGGCATCGCAGCGCTCGCAGACCTGGCGCTCAGAGGCGACTGCCTCGCCGCCGAAGTCGGTCGCGAAGCTCTCCGCGGCCTCCCGGTTTATGTCGTAATACGCCACAAGCTCCACGTCCGGATGATCGCCGAGAGTTGGGCCGATATGCGCGTTACGCATGATTTTCCCGCAGCCGATGACGCCGAGTCTGACCATGCCGATCCGCCTTTCCGCCTTCCGTAGCTCCGTCTGCTGAAGCCCGTTCGCCACCTGACGCGGGCACTCCTCCACGCCTCCCACACCCTCGTTGCGTTGCGTTTTAGCCTCCCCTGTGCTAAACTCAGCCTGTTCTGCAGCGTCTCAATCCGACGGGGCAAAGGTTGTTGATGTGCCCTTGTTGCGGCTGCTCCCGTGGAAACAGAAGCTGGCCATCGACGTCGGCACCGCTACCTGCCACATCAGCGTGCGGGACGCGGGACTGCTCGTGCGTGAGCCCACCGTCATCGCCTACGACACCGCCCGCCGCAGGCCCATCGCCTTCGGTGCCGAGGCCAAGCAGATGCTCGACCGCGAGGTCAGCGACGTTCGCGTGGTCCGGCCGCTTGAGGGCGGCGTGATCGCCGACTTCGATGCTGCCGTGACGCTGCTGCGCCACCTGATCCACGAGGCGCTCGGGCACCGCCCGCTGCTTGCCCCGACCGTTATCACCGCCGAATCGACCCGCGCCACTCAAGTCGAGCAGCGCGCGCTGATCAATGCCCTCCGAGCCGCCGGTGCGGGCGAGGTCATCACTGTCCCACGTGCGCTCGCGGCGGCAGTCGGCGCGGGGATCCCGATGGATCAGCCCGAATGCCGCCTCGTGGTGGACATGGGCGCAGGCTCCACCGACATTGGCGTCATCTCCATGGGGATGATCGCCGCCGGTGAGACCCTCCACTTCGGCGGCGATGATCTCGACGAGGCCATCCGACGTTACGTGCAGCGCCGCTATCGCATTCCCATCGGTCTGGCGCGGGCTGAGGACATCAAGATCATGGCGGGGGCGCTGAGCCCCGACCTCGCGGGCGAGCAGATGCGCCTGTCGGAGCTACAGGGCGACGAGGCGAACGGCTCCGGCAACCAGCGGCTGGAGGGGATCGCTGAGCTTCTGCGCGCGTCGCTCAAGCCGGTGGCGGCGGAGGTCCTGTGGATCCTCGACAGTCTCCCCGAGCGGCAGCTCGACGAGATAGTGCAGGTCGATTCGGTGCTGACCGGCGGCTGTGCGCAGCTTCGCGGCATCACCGAGCTTCTCTCCGAGGACCTGCAGCTTCGTGTCATCGCCGCCCCCGACCCGACGTCCTGCACGATCCTCGGCCTTGAAGCGATCCTCAACGACCTCGACGCGCTGAGCCTCGACGGGCGCCGCTTCACCAGGTAGGACGTGCTTAACCACCACGACTCACAACAGCCTTACGCCCTTCATGTGCCATCCCGCCTTTGGGCGGGACCCGTGGGTCGTTCGGACAACCGCTACGTAGGGGCACGACGCACGGGTGGGGGCACCCGTGCCACATGAACGACATTCGCGCCGCCCCCTGCGAGGGCGCAGGGGCCACAACGGCTGACGGCAACGATTTGCGACAACGGCTAACGGCGCCTCCCCCGCCCTCACCCACTGGGAGGGGGATACCGAAGGGCTTTTCCAAGAGCCCAAATGCCGACCGTCGCTAACAATTGAGTGCTCCCCCTCGCCGGAACGGAGAGGGGGCCGGGGGGTGAGGCAGCCGTTCGCAGACACGATTCAGACGGCTACGACGCACGGACAGGAGTGTCCGTGTCACGGGAGCTGAGGTCGCCCCACCTCCGAGAAGGCCTCTCCGCCCCCGAGCGCGAATCTCTCCGAACATGATCGCTCAGAGCCGCTCGTTGATCGGAGGCATACCGATGCCGCAGGACTGCATCTTCTGCAGGATAGCCGCCGGTGAGATACAGGCCGACCTCGTCCATGAAGATGAGCAGTGCGTCGCCTTCCGCGACATCAACCCGCAGGCCCCCACTCACATCCTCATCATCCCGCGCAAGCACATCGAGGGCATTGCGAAAGCCGAGACCGAGCACCAGGCGCTGCTCGGACACCTGATGCTCGTCGTCGGCAAGGTCGCGCGCACCGAAGGGATCGAGGACTCCGGCTACCGCACGGTGATTAACTGGGGCCGCGACTCGGGGATGGAGGTCCCGCACCTGCACCTCCACGTGCTCGGCGGCCGCGCGATGAGCTGGCCGCCGGGATAGTGCGCGGCGGCTGCCGGGCCTTCCGTGGCACGGACACTCCTGTCCGAGCTTCGCCCGGTGTTCGCTAAAGCTCCGTCGGCTCCGGCACCACGATCCGCTCATCGGGCACGCCGGCGTCGGCAAGGAACTTCGCCGCATCCTTCGCGCGTACGAGGTTCTCTATGTCGTGCGCGTCTGAGCAGACGGTGAAGTTCACGCCGCGCTCATACAGCGCCACGATGTACTCGCGGTAGTCGTCGAGCATCCGCTGAGTGAAGCGCGCATGGTGGATAATTGCACTCGCGTTCATCTCCACCGCCGTCCCCGTCTCCACGCAGGCCGCCGCAAGCTCCTCCACGTGCCACCCGGGTATGCGGCTCATGTCCTCGAACCAGTTCATGGTGCCACGCTCCCACTCCACGCGGCTGAACCACCACGGATGCACCACCGCATTGATGATCGGGTTCCGCACCGTCGCCAGCAGCAGCCGGTGCTGGGTGGCGATGATTGCGTCCGGATCCTCCTCACCGTAGCGCCCATGCGGGCCGCCGATGACGAAGTCATAGCTGAACTCCTCGACGAGTTCCTCGGTCACCGTCAGCGTACCCTCCGCAGGGTCGGCTACCGTGCACTCAACGCCCCACGTCACCGCCAGCGGGCCGTCGTATCCGCGCAGATCCTCGCGGATCAGCTTCTGCGCCTCGAGGTGCTGCGGGCCGTTCAAATGATCGGTGATCGCGATGTGAGTGTACCCAAGCTGCTCGCAGCGCTCCAGCAATGCCGGCACTGCCATCGTCTCGTTCGCGCAGCCGACTCGGGCGGTGTGAATGTGCAGGTCAAGGTCATTACGCATGGTCCAGCGCCTCCTGTAGCTTTAGCCGCAACGCAATGCGGCGGATCGCCTCAACTGCCCCGATGCCGTAGAGCATCACCGTGCCCAGCATCGGCAGGTACTCGTAAAAGTCGAACATGGCGACGAACGGGAGCGACGGCAGATACATTATCAGCCGCCATACCCAGATGATCGCGAAGATGCGGAGCCCCGAAACAATGAGCAGAACGTTGGCGCCGATGAAGGCCAGATCGCCGAGCACCACCCGCGCAAATCCCGGCAGCAGCATGCTGAACGGCGCGCCGATGTAGGCGGGATACGTCGCCGTCAGATGCCAGATGATCGGCCCCATCAAGAACGCCCAGTAGCGCCACAGTTGCCCCTCAAGCGGTGTGTTCACATGCATCGGCGCCGACCCCAGCAGCGGATGCCCCAGCAGATGCACGCGCAGCAGCCACACGCTGCCGGTCAGCGCCACCGTCGCCAGCAGCAGCGGCCATTTTCTCAGGTGGTCCCCCGAGACCAGCAGCGCAGCCGCGAGGAACGCCGGCCAGATAAAGGCCGACTCCTTGGAGACCAGCGCGAGCAGCAGCGCCGCCAGCGTCACCGGGATGCGCCATCGCGCCGGATGGCGTCCCAGCGCGGCCCCGGTGGCGATCAGCAGAAACAGCCCGCAGAGGGCGTCCGTTCGCCACGCCGGCCAGAGCGGGACCCTGTCGATGGGGTTGATCAGCGGCAGCAGGCCTGCCGATGCCACCGCCCACCACCGATCCCCGAAAGCCTGCCAGACAGCCCACGCCATCGCCAGCATAGACAGGGAGATGATGAGTGTCGTCGTCACCCGCCAGCCCCACGGTCTGTCGCCCCAGAGGTGGTAGTCCATCAGATGCACCAGGCTCGTCAGCGGGCGGTAGTAGTCGTCGGACTGCACCCACGGGCCGGTGAACCACGAAGCAATCGCCGCCGCCGAGTGATCGGCCTCAAGCGTGCCGATGATCACGTGCATGTCCGGCCCTTCAAAGGGCGCGTTGGTCAGCGTCGCCAGCCGCCACGTGGTCCAGGCAACGACGATCACCGCGAGCACCACTACCGGCGCCCGCGGATGAAGCGCGTAACGGTACCATGTTGGCATGGCTACTGCTTCGACGTGCGTTCAGTCCCGCCCTCCCTCAGTAGAGGCCGCCCCGGCGCCCTGCGGAGGCAGTTGCAGCGGCATCCCCAGCCGCCGCGCCTGCTCGAAGGCCTCGCGCGCCTCGTCCTCGCGCCCCATCCGCAGAAGCGTCTGCCCCATGTTGACATACGCCAGGGCATAGTTGGGGTTGCTCGCGATGGCAATCCGCACCTCGCGCAGCGCCGCCTCAAGCTCACCGGTGTTCGCCAGCACCGCCGAGAGCATCACTCGCGCCTGCCACATCCCGGGGCTGGGCCCCACCGCGCGCTCCAGCGGCGCAATCGCCTCCTCGAACCGCCCCGCGCTGTAATACGCGGCGCCGAGATGATACTGCGCCTCGGCATGCAGCGGGTCCGTCTCGATGGCGTCCCGCAGGACCGCGATCGCGCCCTCGAAGTCCCCTCGCGTGCGGAGCAGCGTGCCGAGGTTGATCTGCGCGATGATGTAATGCCGATTGAGCGCCAGTGCCGCGCGGTAGTGCTCTTCGGCGGCGGCCATGTCGCCCGCGCGTTCCCTCTGCCTGCCGATCGCGTTCTGTGCCGCCCAACTGCCGGGGTTGGCCTCGAGGTTGCGCTCAAAGAGCGGCAGCGTGCCGTGCCAGTGCAGGCTCTCCATGTAACTCATCCCCGCCAGCAGCACCACCGCGGCGCCTGCGAGGTAGCTCATCGGCTTCGTCGGCCAGCGTCGGATCGCCCACGCAACCGCCAGCGCCGCCCCGAGCATTCCGAGGTACATGAAGCGCATGCCGACGTCCTGGTTGAAGTAGGGCCGCAGGCCCAGCACCGGGAGCAGGCCAGTGATAAAAATCGCGCCGGCGACGGTAAGCTCGGGCGCCCGCTTCCGCGCCCACACCAGTGCTACGATCATTGCCGCGGGCGCCAGCCATGTCACCCAAGCCCACCAGTGCTGCATCACATGCGCCGGAACGCGTCCGTAGTGCGCCATGATACCAACCGGGGCGATCAGCTTGCCGAGGTAGAACGCCAGCGCGTCACCCGCCACGAAGGGCCGCTGCCACCATGCGACGAGGTCGGTCGCCGTAGCGCCCTGATCCGTCCACAGCGCCAGTCCGGCTCCGGCGAGGGAGATCGGCACCCATCCCGCAAGGTCGAGCGCGGATCGCCGCCACGGCCTGCCCAGCACGCCTGCGTCGAGTGCGAACGCGATGGCCGGCAGCACCACCACCGTCGCTTTGCTCGACACCGCCAGCGCGAAACAGAGCATGCTGACGGCACAGCGCCAGCGGGATGGTTTGCCGCCTTCGTGCGCCTGCTTCGCGAACGCGAGGTAGTTCCACAGCGCGAGCAGCGCGAAGAGGGCCGACAGGAGATCCTTCAGCCCGGTCACCCAGGCAACAGGCTCCACCTGCACGGGATGCACCGCAAAAACTGCCGCACCGGCCGCGGAAGGCCAGTCCTTCAGGCCGAGCAGCCTCAGTATGCCGAAGACCAGCAGCACGTTCGCGGCATGCACGAGCAGGTTCGCGACATGGAAGGGCGCCGGGTTGAACGGCTGCGGGTCAACTGCCGCGTTCGCGCCGGGGTCAAGCGACACCGCCGCGATGCCCGCCCAGACGGTGCGCACCACCGGGATGTAGAAGCCAAGCATCGGCCTGCGCCAGAGTTCGGCTACGCTCTGGCAGGTGACCTTGCGATAGTGCGGGTTGTCGAAGACATTGCCGGAGTCATCCCAGTCCACGAAGTCCATCCGCGGGACCTCGGAGAAGGTCCCGGCGGCGAGGACGACGAGGCCGAGTGCGATCAGATGGTGGCGCTGCATGCTCCGCTCCGGTCGCGGGATGATGGGGAGGATTGTTCGGCATGGCCGCCTCATCCCCCTTCGCGCAAGGTAATCCACACGCTCGCGAGGAATGCAAGCCGCAACAACGCCGAAGGAGAGGCCGCGATGCTCAGGACAGAAAGACTGATGATGTTCGCCGCGCTCTGCGGGGTGACCCTGCCCATGCTGCTTGCACACTGCGCCCAAGCTTCCGCGGCGGAAAACCGCCTGCCGGAGAAGATCGCGTCCATGTACACCGGTTGGGTAGCGCCCAACCAGGACGACCGCGACCTGCAGGCTGACCTCGTCGAAAGGATGCTCGACCCGCTCGCCGCGCAGGGCTTCAACGCCTTCTACGCCAAGTTCCAGGGCGTGGGAGACCGGCAGTTCGACCTCAGCGACCCCGAGCAGTTCGCGCGCGTGAAGCTTGTCGCGGACGCCTGTGAAGCGCGCGGTCTGGCGCTGGTGGCATACACCTACCACCACCCGCACCATGGGCGGCAGCCGGAGCGTTTCCCCGAGCACGCGCAGTATGACCCGCTGGTTCTCTCGTCGGGCGCGACGGTCGAGGACCGTTTCGCGATGGGCAACTACGATGCGTGGCGCTACATGACCGACGAGGTCTTCCAACTCGCGCGGGCGAGCCTGACGTTGCCCATCGCCGCCGTCGGCATCGACATCGAGCACTTCATGGGCTTTCAGGCCTCCTA
>JAAYJW010000391.1 GCA_012522765.1 candidate division WS1 bacterium
GGGCAACGCCGCATCCCTCGGACCCATCGCACATCGACGATGTTTCAATCCATGCCCCCGCGTGAGGGGGCAACCCATGTCCGCGCCCCAATTAATCGCGGAAACAACGTTTCAATCCATGCCCCCGCGTGAGGGGGCAACGGCGTGGTCGGCGAGTTCCTGCGAGGTGATTGATGTTTCAATCCATGCCCCCGCGTGAGGGGGCAACCCACGACTGCAGCAGCTCCAGAATCTCCCACAGACGTTTCAATCCATGCCCCCGCGTGAGGGGGCACCCGCCACCTCCCTGCGGCCCTGCGCGCCTTGGCCTCAGAGGCTACTTCGCGCGAACCTACTGCAATTCGCGTCGGCGCAACCTGTCACAGTTCACCTTCCTCTACATCAAAGCGTTGCAGGCCCTGGCCCGATGGCTGTTCGCGAACCTCCCCGGGGAATCATGGGAGCTACAGGTTCGCGCAGGCGCTCGCACGTCGCCTCACCATCAGATCACGAGCGGGCCTTCGGGATCGGGTGTCGCCTTCGCCCCGACATGTTCAACCCGGCGTTTCCAGTTGCTGCCGAGAAAGTAGAAGCGCAGGCTGTCGGTATCGTGGTCAATGGTCGCGATGAGGCTCGCGCGCAACAGCTCCCACATTCCCGGATCAACCAGACACTCAAAGACACTATTCTGCACCCGCTGTCCGCGGTCCTCGCACAGTCTGGCAACGCGGCGCAGGCGTGTACGGCCCTCCCTGGTCTCTGTGTTCACATCGTAGGTCACCAGCACCATCACAGGCGATCACCTCCAGGCGTAGGGCGGGTATGCATCAAGCTCCCCCCGCAGATGCCGCGCCAGCAGCATCGCCTGCACATGCGACAGCAGGCCCACCGGCACCTTCTCGCCGGTGAATGGATGAGAGACCTCCTGCTGCTTGCGCTCCTGGTAGGCGACAAGCACCTGCTTGCGCGTCTTGTCGTCCATCATGACGGCCCCACTTTCGGTCACAGTGAAGCCGTCGCCGGAAACCTGCTGGCGATTGATGAGCGACAGGACCAGACGGTCAGCAAAGGAGGGGCGCAACTCTTCCATCATGTCGAGTGCCAGGCTGGGACGCCCGGGCCGGTCACGGTGCAAGTAGCCTACGGAGGGGTCGAGACCGACGGTCTCCAGCGCTGATACGGTGTCGTGGGTGAGGAGCGAGTAGATGAACGAGAGTAGCGCGTTGACTCGATCGAGCGGCGGCCTGCGCGAGCGACGCTCGAAGTTGAAATCTTCCTTCTGGCTGACGATCAGGTGATCGAAGACGCTGAAGTAGGTTCTGGCCGCCTCACCCTCGTAGCCGCGGGCGGTGTCGAGAGGCATAGGTTGCTCCAGCTTGCTCGCAATCTGGCGGAGGCTTTCCGCGGCCTGCGCGATCTCCTCTGCGCCGGCGGCCTGTGGATGATCGCGTCTCGCCCGTAGCAGCACGGTGCGAGAGTTTGCCACCTTGGCGATCAGCGTGCTGCGGGCGATGGCAGAGGTGGCGTCGGGATCCTCGGAGCGACGATACTGCTCACGCCGGAGCAGCACGTTGCCCGAAACCGGGCCGTAGACTCTCGCCTGGAACCGCCCGGTTGGCGTGATAAATGACATGCTGATTCCACGTTCGGCGCAGGCGCCCATCAGCGGCGCGCTGCAGACGACTCGCTCGACGGCCACAATGCTTTCGAGACCGTGCAGAGGAAAGCGGAGAAGCTGCTCCCCCCCACGGGTAACTACGACAGTCTCGCCGTCCTGCTGGAGGTAGGCGCCCTCGGTGGTGATGTAGAGAGTGTTTAGCATTCGTTTCATGGAGGTGTCTCCTGATTGTCAAGGATCGCTTGGAGCAGTAGTTCAATGTAACGTGAGGCGGTCGCATCCTTACCGGCGAGATCGGGAGTGCATGCGTCATGGAGCGAGCAGCCACGGCACCGCCTGCTCGGCTCCGCGGGCGGGACCTGCCCCCGCTCGACCAACTGGTGAAGCTCCTGCGCGGTGCGGATGGTGGTATGGCGTAGCGCTTCGGTGAAAGAGACTTCCAGCCTGTCGCGTGAGGCGTTGTAGAAGAGGGCGCCGGCCGGAATGTGCACGTCCAGCATCTCCTCAATACACAGCGCCTGCGCGCAGAGCTGGACCTCATCGGCCTGATCGGGCTTCTCGCGCCCCTTCTTGTGCTCAACCGGGAAAGGGCGCCAGAGGCCGTCGATGCCATCGAGCGCGACGGCGCTCTCACGGTTCGCATCCGAGCGGTGGAACTCGACCACATCGGCGATGCCCGTAATGCCGAGCTCGAGCGAGCGCAGGCGAAGCCCGCGGCAGATGCGGAGATCGCCACGGCTCTCGGTCTCCTGCCGGTGGCTGCGGCCGTGCTGGAGCAGTCCAAGCGCGGTATGTTCATTATCGGCCCACTGCCCTTCGACGAGCATCAGAGCGCAGCGGCGTCTGCAGAATATGAGCTGGTTCAGCGCCGAAATCGGCAACAGATCGTCCTCGTCGTACATCCGCATCATCTCCGGAGATCAGATCTCCCGGGGCACCTCCACGGTGCCCCGGGAGGAGGCTCGGGGTTCTCAGATCACCTCGATGCCAAGGTGCGGAGGCGGAGTGTCCCACGCGATCTCGGCCCCGCCACCAGGGCCGTTGTAGGCGAAGCCGACCTGCACGCCCTGCGGGAGTTCGGAGGCGTTGAATGTGACCTTGTAGTCACCGAAAGAGCGCGGCGTCTCCACTCCCTCGCGCTTCTGAACATCCACCAGCTCGAAGAGCCGGTGCGCCGGTGCGCAGCCGAGCAGGGCCTCACGGACACGCTGCTCCTCATCACTGTCGGTGCCAACGTGCTTGAAGACAAACAGCGGCTCTCGGACGGACATGAGGCCCTTGGAGGCGGAGCGGTCGTGCTCGTACATCCCCAGCAGCGCATCCCACAGCAGGCTCAGGTCGTCCTCGCTGAAGCCGGTCTGCTGCGCGAGGTTGGCGCTGATGAAGCCGTGTGACTCGTAGAGGCCGTAGGGGATGATGGACTTGCGCCCCATGGTCCGCAGTTCGTCCTCAGGCTGCTCGTCCTCCCACTTCTGGTAGTCCTCGGAGGACTTGGCCCCCTTCACATCCTCTGCGACGGCCATGCGCGTGATCGAGATATCCATGGGCAGGACCGGGTCCTTGGAGCGTGAAAATGCGATCTGCACCGGGCCGCGTACCTGGCCGGCGTTTGGCCCGGTGCTCATGACCGCGCCGAAGGTGCGCACGTCGTAGAAGCTCGCACACATCCAATCCCTCGCGGCTTCCACCTTGTTCTTGTTCGCCTTCTTGCTGGTGTCGAGGCCGCCCTCGGTCTCCTCATGGGCGCGCACGATGGGGCGATTGAGGTTCGTTGCCTGCTGGACGAAGATCGCGTTGGGCATGGTGTTGTCGCGGGCGATCTGCACGTAGTTGCGGATGCGGCGCTTAATGGCGACGTCCGATACGAGCCCGTGCATGGTCTCGGGGTCTATACGTGGCGCGTTGGCAGAGTCCGGATCGCCGTTGGGATTGCCGTTCTCGCAGTCGAACAGACAGAGGAACTCATAGCGGTTGCCGATGGCGTTACTCATCTTTGCTCTCCCCTTCTGCGTCTTCAGTGGTCTTCTTGCTGGTGCGCAGATCAACAAGCTGCTGGTAGTAGCCGAGGGCGAAGAGACTCTGCTCCTCGGGCGTGAGCGTCTTAGGGATATCGTCGCCGAGGCGGCCGTAGACCTCGCCGATCTTGCTCTCATACCAGTGGGCAAGGCCGGGATCGAGCTTGTTGAGGTGGAACTGGCTGGTGCGGGTAAGGCGACCCAGCACGAGTGCCGGGGTGGTGCTGGCGGCGGCGTAATAGCGCTGCACGACGCCCGCGCCCACGTCACCGAGCGCGCGCCGCTGCAGCCCCGCGAGCATCGCCATCAGACGGCCACAGTGGTAGGCGGCGCTGGGATGCTGCTCGTTCAGGTAGGGCGTGGTGGCTTCGGACATCACATCATCCCCTCTCATACGGCTATTGCGGACGTGATACGCGCGGAGCAGGCCCATGCGGGCGTGGTTGGGCGTCTCGTCACCGATGATGTCCAAACGCACACGCTGGAGGGCCTTTGCCATGGCCGCGCGCGGGATTGGATCGCCGTGGAGAGCCGACCGGAGCATACTGTTGATGAACGGAGCCGGGGCGTCCCCGAGGTCTCGAACTGTCGCGCCGATGACCGCCATGAACTTCGGCGGAGGGGCATACCCACCACCGCGGCGGTGTACGATCTCCAGGTCTCCGAACCACATGAGAACATTCGCCAGCAGCGTCTCAAACTGCCCCTCTATCCAGTCGCGGACCATCACCCTACCGCCGGTGCCGGACATCGTCATGGCGTAGAAGTAGTTCTGTCCGAGGTCGGGGCGCTCGCCGGTATGAATGGCCTCCAGAAGCTCCCGCGCCCGTTCCTGCGCATTGAGTTCGTGTTCCTCATCGGTCCCGATGAGGAAGGGCAGGGGGTTGTCCTCAGCCGGCACTCGCTCCTTGAACCAGTGCACCAGCATCATGTTGCCGAGGCGGCGTGAGTTGTGCTGCAGCAAGTGGTTCAATGCGCTGCAGTAGGCTGTTGCGGTAGCCTCTGAGACCGCGCAGTTGGCGGACTGATCGAGGCCGTATGAGGTAAATGCATCCTTGTCGAAGGAGACGAGAGAGCTGCCACTTGGCTGGCCGCCGACTGAGGCGAGGCCGCTGATCTTTGGATGCGTAGCCGCCGGGACGACGGCGTCACCTGTGATCAGATCGCAGAAGAACACGGCGTCCTCGTCTTCGGACGCGAGGGAAGCACGGAACTGCCGCCACCAGGCATGCCAGCGGTCCTCGGCAACTGGAAAGCTATCGCCGCAGCGGATGGTGACCTTGTCGGTATCGCGGGCGCCCTGTTCACCGAGTTGCTCACGGACCTGGGCAAGCGTGTCACTGTCCGCGAGAGCGTCCGCGACCGCGGCCAACTCCGGCATTATCTCGGAGACTCCACGGAGCAGGCGCAGGAAGTAGTCGTGCTTCATCAGCACGCGCTCATCGGGCTCATCTCGCACGTGTAGCGCAACCACATCCGCTGACTCGATGAGAAAGTGGCAGCGCTTCTCGTCCGCCGGGCCCGAGACGAGCTCGGATTGGCTTAGATCTGGAGCCCACATGAACTCCCGGCCCGGGTTGCGCTTGCTCTCCACGTCGCCGATCTCGATCACACTGAGGAACCGGCCATCCTCGCTAAAGCAGATTGCCCACCGGGCTGCTTTGGGTCCAAAGCCGGGGCCGGGGAGACGCTGTTTCTCCGCGTAGTCCACGAGGTGTTTGAGCATCACAACTCACCTCCGACAGCCTTGTAGACCGCCTCGCTCTCGTATTCCGGGATCTCCAGGACGCCCCCCTCAGCCCTCGCGTGGAAGAGGCTGATACAGGGGCTGGAGTCGGGGGTGCCCGGCTGCGAGAGGTCGAAGACGTCGTAGAGCATCAGTCCGAGATCGGCGTTCCAGTCGGCAGGCGCCTGCCCATCCTCGTGGGGCTCGATGAGTCTGAAGTATGCGGGGAACTCCCGACAGCCCAGGTAGGGCTGCTGGAAGCACTTGCCGCGGGAGGCGCGCTGGCGGAACTGCGCCTCCAGCGCCTGCAGGTGATCCTCCCACCCCGGCCAGGGACGCACCTCGGCGTGGATGCGGAAACGCACATCCACCAGCGCCATCGTCTGGCGCTGAGTACGCCCCTTCTGATCGGAGCCGGTGATCGACTTATCAGCATCGGCAAGGATCGGTTGCGGTTCGGCCGAACCGCTCATCCACTGCGCGATCGTGCGAGGCGAAGGCAGCTTTTCCTTGACTTCGTTGCGACGCAGGGCGATAAAGCGCGGCTCCTTGAGCACCTCAATCTTGGTGACCTGCCAACGGAACTGGTGCTTCGTGGGATCGCGACCGGGTTTGCTGAAGATTGAGTCGAAGATCCCCCGTGCGGCGGACGGCGTTGGAATTGGGTAGCTGAAGCGTTCCACCTTCATCTCGGGCCGCGAGAAGCAGGCGAAGTCGCCCCAGACCTCGAGCGCCTGGTCCTTCGGGTTCATGCACTTCCCTCCCTTTACTGCTACGCTATGATGATGCTCGAATCTGGCTGAACAAGCCCCCTCTCCTGGCAGTAGTCATCGCCCCGATATATCGCCCAATCATGCGCGTACTCACGCCCGGGGACAACCGGCACCCACTCAATAAACGCATGGATCGGGCTACTGTCACGTGGCTGATAGATGCCGACGCAGTGCGTACGCGCTTTGCTGATCCAATCGCGGCTCAGACCCTCCTCCAATACTCGCGCCGCAAGCTCGTCAAATGCTTCGCGATCATACGGGACGAGGACGTTGATGGTGTTCTGCTCGATCAGTCGGTAGTTGGCGGCCACTTCGGCGAAGTCAAGCCGCCTCATCGCGGTCATCAGCTCGCCGCTGTCATCCGCCAGGTCTTTCAGGCTGTAGAGCAGTCGGTAGTAGCGATCAAACACCTCTGGATCGTGAATATCGACTTCGCCATGCAGATCGCGGAGCAACTGCACAGTGGCCTGAGCGGCCTGCTGGTAGCCACCGCCGGGGTAAAGACGATCATCATCAGGGACGAACACGTGGACGTCCCCGCTGTTGGCTTTCCCCTCGCGGTTGCATCGCCCCGCCGCCTGGGCGATGGAATCAAGCGGGGCAAGCGCGCGGTATGCGACCGGGAAGTCAACGTCAACCCCCGCTTCTACACATTGGGTGGAGACGAGCCGGCATGGTTCCTCGTTATCAGGATCAAGCCGTCGCCGTATCTCATCAAGCATCTCCCGCCTGTGTGCGGGACACATGCTGGTGGAGAGGTGAAATATATCCTCGGCTCCAAGAGCAGCCAGTTCGCTATACAGTTCAAGCGCGTGGCGTTTGAGGTTGACTACGCAGAGTGCCTGGCGATGGTCAGCCAACTCCTCCGCGAGCTCAGGCCACTGGCGCTTCTCACGGTCCCGCGGCCATCGGACGGTTGTTCTGCGGGCGCGGTCGAAGAGGCGGAGACCGTCGGGGACGATTTCCCGCGGCTGCCACCCGGTGGCGCAGTAGCGTTTCACCCCCTCATGAAGATGCTCGAACGCCGGTTGAGTGGCGGTAGAAAAGACCACCGTCGAACCGTAGCGCTCCGCCAGCCTCGACAGTGTGGCGAGTGTGGGAACCGCGAGATCGGCAGGGAGCGTCTGGACCTCGTCAAAGAGCACCACGCTCCGCGCCAGGCGGTGGAGCTTCCGACAGCGTGAGGGGCGATTCGACATCAGCGACTCGAGCATTTGCACACTGGTGGTGATCACGATCGACGCGTCCCAGTTCTCTGCCAGCAGTCGCGCATGCTTCTCCTTGTCGGATTCGCTCTCTGAAGGCACACGAGCCAGGCTGTGGTCCTCAATGATGTAGTTCGACACCTCACTTACGAGGGGCTTCAGCGCCTCCTGATACACTTGGGCCGTCTGATCGATGATGCTCAGGTAGGGTAGCACCACGACGACCCGCCGCAGATTGTGCCTGCGCGCGTGCGCCAGCGCGAATGAGAGCATGCTGAGCGTCTTGCCTGCGCCGGTCGGGGCAGTGAGCGTAAACAATCCCGGAGCCAGTTCAGCCGCGCGGAGGCAGGCATCCAATAAGTCGCTCCTGAGCCGCCTGACCCGATCGGGCGCATCGGAGGTGGCGCTGATATGCTCGATGTATGCCCGCACACCCGCCTCGGCTCGCGCGGCGTTCAGGTCCGGGCCGGGCAGTCGATAGGTGGGAGCATCGGGCCCGGCGGCGTTGAAGTGTGCCTCGGTCTCGATGAAATCAGCATCAACCAGCGCAGAGAAGAGCATGCGGATGTCGAGCAGAAGGGCAGCAGGCTCAGAATGCATTTCCCGGCGGTACATCGGATGCTCCGGCTGCCGAGGAATTGCCAGACCGTCATGGTCCAGTCTCTCCAGCAGCAGTCCATGATCCTGCTCTGACAGTCGGAGCGCCTGGGGATGGGAGGCTGAAAGCTGCTGAGGGGATAGGCATTGAAGCGCATCATCGGAGAGCGACTGAAGCCCTATATGATGTCCCTGGATCACTAGCGCGGAGGCGATGCCGGCTACGCCATACTTCAACAGGCAAGCCCATGCGCCTGGGGACCAGTGGTCAATGCCCCGTTCGAGGCCGTCAAGGCGACGCTGAAAGAGTTCGCCATACTTGCCGAGGTCGTGAAGCAATCCCGCGAGCGACGCTTCCTCCTCCGCACCGAAGGCTTTGGCGTACTCCGCGGATAATTCACTCACCGTGCGCAGATGGGTAGCGACAGGATCCTCGTGTCCTCTAATTGAACGGCTATGAGCCCGGCGGAATGCATTGGAGGGCTGCTGGATACACTGGCCTTTCATTGAGGTTCCCCCTTACCGAGACTATACTCCTGAATGCTGATACCCAAGCGCGTTACAGACGTTCTGGGTGCCATGGCGTTGAAGTAGGATTTGGACGTAATCCACCTGAAGCCCACGCTCTCGGCTAATCGCACGCGCGATTTCATCATGGCCAGCCGGCGTTTTGACCTCATTGGCCGCGCGTGTACGACTCCCGGCCCCTTCGGGGCCTCCATACGACTTCGTATGAGGCTTGGTAATGCATAACAACTCACGGCAAACGACCCCTCCCCCACCCCCCCCGAAAGGCTTGGGACTTACGTACGAATTTTGTCTCGCGCGCGATGACGTACGCTTGGTGTCATCAACCTCCGCTTGTGGGCGCTCTGCGGGCCTATCATCGGTCATTTCGGCGTCCATCCATCGGTAGCGGTTGCAGTGCCTACGCCGCCCCTTCGCACCGCAATAGGCCTCGCGCGAGATGACTATGTAGCCCTCTGCTTCCAGCAGCGCAACATGTTCGCTGATGGTTGCCCGCCGTGTGTCCCGGGCTTCCGCCAATGCCTCCTGCCCCACCTGCCCACGGCCGTCATTCATGTATGCCGCCAGCGTCATGGCCGTGGCCTTCACACCCGTCGAAAGAGTGGGATCAAGCAACATCCCCCGTGGGATCCGGACGTGCCGGCGGGAGGGTGTCCTGGCCACCGACTCCAGCTTCGCTTCACGCAACTCCTTCCACCACCGGTCGGCGGTGCGCGTACTCACGTTCGCGGCCGTTGGGATCTCATCATCGGGCACACCGGCCGAAAGCAGCGCCGCCAACAGCTTTGCCCCATCGCCAATGTTCGCGTTCACGATCTTTCGATCTACCCGCACAGCGCCCGCCGGGTAGCCGGCCACGCTGCGGGCGATTGAGCGCACTTCGCCATCCCCCAGGGGCGGCTTACAGCAGGTGCGGTTGTGGAGCTGGAGGACGGTGAGCATCTCCCCGTAGCTCATCCCGAGTGAGCGCAGCCGACCGGCATAGGACGTCAGGGTGCTGTTGCGCCGCCCTTCGGGGATGACCTCTAGTTCACCGTTAGCAAACCGTGGATTCGGGGATGGTTTCCGGTCGCGCAGGAGGGTGCTAAGCCACTGGGGGCAGTCAGCGATCGCGACCTCCCCCGGGGCGAGGCCGTCGGCCCATTCGTATTGCAGACCACTGGCATGCCGCGAGGGAGGCGCCACCACGTAGCCGCCGGCGGTCTTCACATCGAGCCCTGGGCGAAGCCCTGTGACGTTGCGGACTGCGCCCTTCGGTAGCCGGAAATAGTAGTGAAAGCCGCGCGCAGTCAACGCACAGACGGTCAAGGGGATGTGCTCACCAGAGAGGCTCGCCTGCCCCTCTCCCCCATCGACGTCCAAAACAACCGCGTTCTCGGGCAGCGCGATCCCGACGTTGGCGTCGGGCCACCGTTGCCACCAGTCGCGGATGATCGCGGGGTCGGTCGTGGCGTCGTGCACACCGTTGGCCGTCCGCGGGTGCTTGCCTTGGCTCTTACACTTTGGATCCCCGCAGGTGCATTGCTCCTGTGCATGGGAGGCGCCCGCAGGTGCGTGCGCAGGGTGTGCGCACCCGTGCAAGGGGATGATCGGCCACCCCCGTGCTGCGTAGGCCAAAGCGGCTGTCAGTGTTGCAGGATAGGCTCCGACGGTTGGTTCAGACACGTCCCCCAACTCCCCGACGCCCTCCATATTTCACATTAGACCCTTGACAGTGAAGGGTGAAATGCCTAACATGAAATACAGAAAGCAGGTACCGCTCGACGCAGGTTGCTGCCTGCCGCGCGCGGTTAGTGGAAATGGAGCCGCCGGGTATCCTCGCCAAAGGGTCGGCGGCTCGCGTTTTTGTACGGCTCTATCTAATGATCCTCAGTCTTCATCCCTCTACCAGTCAGTCTGTGCCACCAGGGCTTCGACCGCTCAACACTCAGTTCGCGACGTAGCCCGTCGCGCTCATTCTCCAACTCGAGCACCTTTGCCTCCGCGGTCTCGGCTCGGATGCGCTGCTGCTCCGCCTCCCGAGCCAGTTCCTCGATCCGCGCGCTGTTGCCTGTCAGTGCTTCCTCTATCCGGCGCTCGCGATCGGCACGTGCCTGGCGCTCTTCGAGCGAGGGCTCTAGGGCCTTCTGCCCCTCGCTGATCTCGTTCAACCTTGTGCTAATGGTCTGCGCAAGGTGTGCTAGACGTTCGTCCAGTTCCTGCACGAGACTTGAGTCCGATTCCCGCAACCCCCCTTGCACCTCTTGTCCACCCTGGGCAAAGGCTTTTACGTCATCAGCAGTAACGCGCCATTCCGGTCCATGAGGCCCCTCCACCTTGTGCGCAGGGAGCCTCCCCTCACGAATGTACCGGCGGACTGTGCTGGCGTGTACATCCAGCTCCTCAGCCGCCTCCGTGAGGCCCAACGTCGGGCCGATCATGTGCTGCTGCTGCTTATCCAGTGCCATTGCATAGGGTGTGCAGACGGTGTGCTATGGGTTGTTTGTTAGTCAATCAGACGCCTTGGCTGAACTGGTGCGCCAGCCTTCAGCCAGTCGATGACCTGCTCACGCACGAAGCGCCACTTTCGGCCTACCTTGACGCCAGGGATGCGGCCCGTTCTGGCCATCTCGCGGACGTATTCAGGATGGAAGCCAAGGAGATCTGCAACCTCCTCGACATTCATCACTTCATCCTGGGCCATGTCACACCAACCTGAATCGGCATTTCTGCTAGTTGATGCAATGTTATACAAGGCGCAAAGTAGAGTCAAGCCGCTGCAGGAATACTCAGGGTGGGGGAGAGGGGATGTCGAAGACATCAAGAAACGGATTGAGAGCGAATATCCGACCTGACCCGCGGCATGTCTCATCAAAGTATATGGTTCTTTTCTCAAAAAGATAGTGGCCAATGTCATCCGGCTTCCACCAGTTGCCTCTTTCTTTCTCAAGGTCTAAGTCACCTAGATCGAAGAAGCAGCGACGCTTGACAGCTGAGATCGTCTTACGAGGATGCTTCCAGCGGAATGTCCAGTGACTGCCCTGATCCCAGAGTATGAAGCGCTCCCCCTGAAATGCTTCGGTGACATCGAAGACCCATGTCAGTTTGGGCCCATAGAATTTTTCGCGTTCCCGAATCACCTCGGGCGAGATAGAAGAGTGCTGCAGCTCTATGGTTTGCCCTGCCGGCAGGTGCACGTCAGCAATATGGATCTCACCTCGACGCTCGAATGGCACCTCCACGCAGTCTGGGGGGAAGAGGCTCTTCCATCGGCTGTGCCACAGCGTCTCGCCCTCACTCCATGGGTCGCATGCCTCGTGGGGCTGGTGCTTCCAGTGCCATGCCAGTATCTCGCCGCAGTGGGGGAGAAGGGGTCTCCGGCAGAGGGGGCACAAACCTTCTTTGCCAGGACTGGCTTTGATCTTTCGCTCAGTCTTCGGATCGAGGGCGTAGATCATGATTTCCTCCTATCAAGTGAATGAGAGGCGCTGTAAGGCGCTTCCGGATTGCGAACGAATAGAC
>JAAYJW010000392.1 GCA_012522765.1 candidate division WS1 bacterium
CGGGTAGTTGATCGGTGTCTGCACGCGGGCGGCCACCGCCTCCAGCGCCACCTCGCGCTCGGCTTCATCGAGCGCGACCGTCCGGAGCGCCTCCATGTCGGGCAGCACGATCCGAGGCGACTCGACCATCGCCATCCCCGGCTCAATGTAAGCCACCTCGCCGGAGAGCGGCGGAGCCGCAGCAGCTTCCGCTGGCGAAGCGAGTGTCAGCGTGAACTCGCCCGCGACTTCGCCGTCCGCGCGAATGATGACCCGCGCTTCGCGGTAGTCCTGCTCCGGATGCTTGCGCAGGACGATCCCCGGCGTCTGCCACGGGGCGCGCAGGTCAAGCGAGTAGCTATCCTCGCCTCCGGTGTGCTCCAGCACTATCTCCGCGCTGAGTTCCTCCGCTGCGGCGGCCAGCAGGTCGAGATTCGGCACGTAGACAAAGACCTCGTTCGCGGAGGCGGTGGCGGTCACAGGCGCTCGCTGGAGCAGCTCGCGCACGGCGCTCAGGTCGGCTCGTGCGGGTAGAGCCGCGAGGATCATCAAAGTCGCCATCAGCCACGTAGCCTTCGGGCGCATCACCGGCACCTCCCGTTCATGGCCTGAGCGTCGTTTCGCGCAACGCCGCGGGTGTCCTGCATGCGTGCGAGAGGATTTGCGCGCACGCGGAAGGAACTGCCGGAGGACAGAAACCGCTCGCTCGAAGGGAGCCCTCACCCATGCGAACGATCGCGCTGCTCGCCGTCATCATCGCCTGCTGCACAGCCGCGTCTGCCCAGCCTCTGCTGACCGCATACCGCGCGCAGACTCCTCCTGCGATTGACGGCGACCTCGCCGATGCCTGCTGGCAGGCCGCCTCGCCCACCTCTGCATTCGTCCTGTGGGGACATGACGCCCTGCCGGAGGCGCAGACAATCGCCCGCGTCTGCTTCGACGATCAGCGCCTGTACATCGCGGTGGAGGCGATGGAGCCGAACCTTGAGCCGCGGCTGAACATGCTCGACCTCGTGCGAGCCGATGCCACCGGGCGCGACTCGCGCGTCTTCCGCGATGATTGCGTGGAGATCTTCATCCAGCCCGGCGATGAGGCGTATTACCAGGTAGTTGTCAACTCCATCGGCACCATCTACGACGGCCGCGGGATGGACAGCGCGTGGGATGGCGAGATCGAGGCGGCCGCAAAGCGCGGCAACGCGAGCTATGCCTTCGAGCTTGCGATCGACCTCGCCAGCATCGGCGGCGCGCCTGAGGGCACGTGGCGGATGAACTTCTGCCGCAACCGCACCGCCGTCGCCGAGTCATCCACCTGGAGCGGCTTGCAGGGCGACTTCCATCAACCCGCGCAGTTCGGCGAGGTGCTCTTTGCCGAGGCCGGCCCGACCATCCGCGATGTCTCGCTGCAGATCGCGGGCGAGACGCTGACGGCCGTGGCGACCATGGCAGGGCAGGCCCCCTCACTCACTGCGAACGTAAGCGCGGGCGCGGAAGTATCATCCGGTTCCGTCGCCGGTCCGGGCCAGCGCTCAATGACCGTCGCGCTGCCCGAAGGCGCCGCCGACTCCGGCCGCGTCGGCGTCACGTGGGAGCTTACCGACGGCGGCACGACCTTCCAGCGCTCAGCCGAGATCCCGCTGCCGGTCGAGGCAGGCGCTACGCGACTGGCGCTGACGATCCGCAATGCCACCGTGGGGGCGTGGCTGAACGGTGAGGCGCTGCCGCTGCAGGGCGGGGCGGTGGAGCTTGGCCTGCAGCCGGGAGTGAATGTGCTCGCGCTGCAGGCCACCGCGGACGGTGAGCAGCCGTCGGTGCTGCCGGCCGTCACAGCACTCGGGCGCGAACTGCCTGTGAGTTGGCTGCAGCGAACTGACGCGCCCGCTGAGGGCTGGATGACCGCCATCGGCACCGCGGGCTGGCAGATGACGGATGCGCCTGCCGCATGGCCCGAGGGAGAGCGGCAGCGGTGGCTGACCTGCGCGATCTATCTCGATGAGCCGAAGCCTCAGCTTTTCCCGAAGATGGACACTTTCTACGTTCCGCTCGGGTCGAGGCAACTGATGCGCCTCTATGCGCACATTCCGCAGGGTGTGCCCACCTCCGGCTACCGGATGGTGGTGGATGCGCCCTCGGCGCTGAGTTACATCGAAGCCGAGACCGGCGGAGGCACGCCTCCCGTCGTCTCGGCCGCCGGCACATGGACCGATGCCGGTGTGCCCATGACGCGCTACCACGCCGACTACGACTCGCTTCCGGGCGAGGGGATGGAGATCTCCCTGCGCTGGGCGGACGATCAGAGCACCACCATCGCCTACGAACCGAGCATCGGCTCCGGCGGCACGCATGACTGGCGCCACGTGGAGATGGCCGTCACCGCGCCCGGCAACGCCGTCAGCGTGCATCCGCTGATCATCAAGTGGCAGGGGCGCGGCGTGACGGGCACGTTCTGGGTGGACAACCTCGTCTTCCGCCGCGCCGACAGCGAAGAGAACCTGCTGAAGATGGGCACCTTCGATGAGCCGGATTGGGGCAATCACCATCTGCTCAAGCCCGAGGGACCGGATGGCTCGCTGTGCTGCAGGATCGTTTCCACGACCGAGGGCGCCGACCGGCAGCAGGCGCTTTGGGTGGACAAGGAGCAGGTCACGCCCGTCGTGCCGGGCGAGCGCTACGTGGTAGAGATGGACGTGCGCTGCGAGGAGCTGATCTCCCCGACCGCGAAGCCGGTCCTCGGCCTGCTCTTCGAGGCAGCGGCCGATCTACCTGAGGGCGTCCTGCCCGTCTACACCGCGATGCAGACGCTCGGCGGCGCAATCACTGAGATACCGCGCCGAAGCAGCGTGCAGATCCTGCCGCCGCTGCGGGACGTGCGCCCCGAGCGCGCGCGCATTACACCCTGCTACGGCAGCCGCGGCGTCACGGCACCGGAGACCGCGCAGGCGTGGGCGGACAACACGTGGGCCTCGGGGATGACGTGGATCTGGGGAAACTCCCGCACGAATGTCGCCCAGCTTCTGCTCCCGCAGGGCCTGCAGGTGATCTACCACCTCCCATGGGCCGGCTGGAATCCCGTAGGCGAGGAGATGCGCGCGTACATCGAGGAGCATGCTGAAGTCCGCGCGGCAAACTTCGAGAGCAAGCCGCAGGCGAACTTCTTCTGCCCCACCTGGTTCCTCTCGGGCGAAGGCGCGAGGGTCCGCAGGATGCTGATCGAGTGGGTCAAGTCCGCGGTGGCCGCCGAGACCTGCTCGAACGTCAACTGGGACCTGGAGCAGCCCGTGGTGGACCCGCCGACTTTCTGCACCTGCGAGCGCTGCATGGACGCATTCCGCCTGCGTGATGATGTGCCCGATGACGCGGTACTAAGCCCCGAGGCGCTGCTGGGCGAGTACCGCGACCGCTGGGTTGACTACCGCTGTGGGCAGAATGCGAAGGCAGCGGCGATCCTAGGCGAGGCGGTTCATTCCGTCGATCCGGCGCTCGAGTTCTCAGTCTACTCGGGGTTCCAGTCCACCCGCACGAAGGAGCACTACGGGGTGGACTGGGCGCTCATGCAGCCGCATATTGACATGGCAATCGCGGGCTACGGTGGCTCGGAAGACTCAGTGCGGGCCACGCTGGAGGCGATGGGCGGCAAACCCTTCATGGGCGGCGAGATGTGGTACCTCTCACACCGTGAGGACTCGCGGCCCACGCCGGACATGCGCACCTGGTGCAACCGCCTGTTGCGCAAGTTCGTGCAGAGCGGCTGCACCGGGGTGCTGATCTGGCACCTCGCGCCGATGGAGGGCGGCTCGTTCTACGCCACCTCCGAGGCCACGGCTCTTATCGCCGAGCATGAGGACTGGCTGCGCGAGGACCTGCGCTGCGACGCGAAGGTGAGCGTGGAGGGCCTGCCGGTGAGCGACTGGGCGGCCTTCGAGCGCGACGGCGAGATCCTCGTGCTGCTGCTGAACTTCGCCGCCGAGCCGAAGCCGGTGAGCGTGACCATCGACGGCGAGACGCGGCAGGTGGAGCTTGCGCCCTACGGTCGTGAGGTGCTGAGGTAGGCAATCCGGGAGCGGCCGGCAATCGGCAATCGGCAATCGGGAACGCCGAAGGCAACGGCCGTTGCCCGGTCGTCGGAGGGGCCGGTCGCTGACCGGCCCGCCGTTTGTCGCGGGCGGTCGCGGTCTGCGGCACGGCTCACGCACAGGGTGTTCATGCCACGGAGGAACGACTGTGGCGCTTCGCGCCGGGGTCTGCCGTAGCCGTAGCCGTAGCCGTTCCGTGGCACGGGCGCCTCGCCCGTGCGCCGTGCCGTACGAAGCGGTTGTCCGAACGACCCACGGGCGAGGGCGCCCGTGGCACATGACAAAGACGTAGTAGCCGCTGCCGTTAAATGGGCAGTGCTCCCGGATTGACGGCCACCTCCCGTCCGTCCTAATCCCCAACAACCAGCCCCTCCGCACGTGCTTCGGCGGCCGGCAGTCCCTGCAGGCAGCGGTCCACCTCGCCGGTCATCAGCGCGTAGCGCAGGCGGTACCAGTCGCGCACGCACTCCATCAGCGCGTCCGTCTGCGGCTTCATCTCGCCACCCATCAGTGCCCGCCGCTCACTCTCGTCGCCGATCTGCGCGGCAATCTCCGTGAGCCGGTCGCTGGCGAGGCCGACGCGCTCGCGGTACGCCTCCAGTCGCTTCGCCGCGGCGGAGTAGCGCTCGTCGGCGGTCAGCGCCTCCTGCAGGGCCTCACGTGCGCGCCCAACCTGCATAGCAGCGGCCTGCGGCAGCACCGGGTCGGTCGCATCGGCGTCCGCATGGACCTGAGCGGCCATCGCCATCGATGCCTCGGCGGCGGCCACGTCCACGCCGCAGGCCCTCGCCTCCGCCAGTTCGACCTCAAACAGTCGCCGCAACTTCTCGTACCGTCGCAGGAAGATGCCCGCGCGGATCGCGTTGTTCTCCTGCGGCCCACTGAGCGTGAACATGCGTCCCTCGCCCGGCTCAAGCGTGACGTGGAACTCCGCCGGCGCATGGTCGATGATATTGTCTTCGTTCAGATCGCACAGCACTCTTCCGGCGACCATCGTATCCGGCAGAGTGATCATCGCTGTCTGCGCGGCCTTTACATCCTGGTTGGTCACAACGATCACGTCGTAGTCGCTGCCGCGGCTCAGGTCCGCGCGGACGGCGGGGAGCGCGTAGATCGGTATCTCCTCGCACTGCACCTCGATCTCCGCATCGGCGACCCACTTCGTCCCCAGCAGCACCGGCCCGAGTATCGGCACTTCGCGCGAAAGCCGTTCGACTTCCGCCCCGATCTCGCCGGTCCGGCGCAGCAGGATGTCGTTGATCGCCCAGGAGCCGCCCCACGGGTGCCAGACCGGGCGCGACTGGTGGCTGTAGAAGAGAATGCCCGTCGCGCCGCAGGCGAGCGGCTGCCACGTCATCAGCCGGAGCTCCGCGGCGGTCGGCAGGCGGCGCTTGCGCACATCCGCGTATGCCTGCGGGATGAACCACACGCGCTCCGCACCGTTGGCCCATGCGATCTCGCACATCGCGGCGTTCGTGACGGCAGGGTAATCTCCCGCGAACTCGCCGCGCCCGATCGGATACCAGTCGATCTGCATGACTGCCGCGTAGGGCGCATACATAGCGACCGACTTCGCGTTGTTGAATGCGGACATGACCGGGTGCTGCGGGTCCAGCGCCTCGATGATCTGCTTACCCCAGAGCCAGTGGTCGCGCAGGATGTCAAGCTCAGGCCGCGGTTCGTCCACGATGTACCACGCCAGCAGCGCCGGATGGTCCCTGTAGCGGTTCACGACCCGCTCGGCCAGCGCCGCAAGCTCCTCCCGCGGCACGTTCGGCTCATAGTAGCCGGTGATGTAGGTCGAGATCTGCACGCGCATGTCGTGCTGTGCGGTGAGGTCAAGCAGCCGCCCGACCTGCTCGATCGCCTCCGCGCCGTGCCTCTGCATGACCATCCCGCCGAGGCGCGCGGTGGTGTCGAAGAAGTTCTCCTTGTAGTCGCGCGCGATGATCGCGGCCACCATCTCATCCGGCAGTTCGAGCACCCGGTTCTGCCCCTCAAGCGACCCTGTCACGCCCCACGCAAATGTCTCGTCCAGCCACGGGTACTCGGGAGTGTCGTGTTCCAGCGCCAGTTCAGCCTGCTGCAGCGCCCACTGCCGGGCGTCCTCGTCGGTCGGCTCGCGCACCTGCAGGTCATCCAGCCAGACCGTGACGCGATCACCCTCACGCGCGCCGAGTATGTGCAGGTAGACGCTCTTGACCGTCCACTCGACCAGCGGGCTCATTCCGCGCACCGCCGCCTGCTGCCGGAAGTCGTCGCTCACATCACCGCTGAGCAGGCGCACCCACTCGCCGCGCGCCTCGACGGTCGGCGTCACCGGACCGTTACCCTCCTGGTCATTGCCATCAAAGAGCAATCGGCGGTTGATGCCGAGGGAGACCGACACATACTCCGGCGCGTCAACCTTCACCATGCCATCCACTAAGAAGCGCATCCCCGGCTCCCAGCGCTGATCAACGGGCGCGGCAAAGTAGACGTAGTGGGAGTTGCTGAGCGCGCTGAACTGCACCTTCGCGCAACGCTCGCCCTGTGCGGGGGCCTCATCGCAAAGCTCCAGCGCCTCGACCTCGATCTCCCCGCCCGCGACCCACAGCCGCAGGTCATTGGCCTCCTCGAAGTCGTTCGAGTAGCTGATGCCCTGAGCCGTTACGGACACCGGTACTGAGAGCAACACCGCTACTGCCACGACCACTGCCGTCAGCATATCAAGCGCCCTCCCGGGTATGGCCTCGGACTGCAGCATCTTTGTTCCGCGAGAAGCACTGAATCCCTTCGGTGCCAGGGGTCACGCGGAGGCAGGAAGGCCCTGTCGCGCAGGTTGAGGGACTGCGGGAATCGGGCAGTCCGTATTCCGCACTAATCTGATAAACATTGGGGACATTCCCTGTTTCCCTATGCTACTGATGAACATATCATCGACCCCAACGGGCGACAGGACGCCCTCGGCCTGTGACGACTTCGTCCGGCTTCCGTGACAGGCTTCACATGACTTCTGAGAAGTCACAACGTGGAAAGGGGATGGGTGTAGTGAGGAAGTCTGCATTACTGACGTTCGGACTTGCCCTGCTGGCCGCGGTTTCGCTTGCAGGTGGGGTACAGGCCGACGAGGCGCAACTGCTGTATGCGATCGGGGAGACGGATCCCGGCATCAGCGGAGGCGTCTTCGGCTGGCAGCCGTTCGAGACCACGCGTCGCTATACATCGAGCGCGTGGCTGTGGATCGGCTTCGAGCTGCCCGACATCGGGGCTGACGGCGTTATCAGCTTCCGAGCAAGCAAAACCGGGCAGCCGCGCTTCGAGTACTACGGCTACTATGGCACGACCGCCGCGAAGTATGACTCCAGTGGGACGCGCACGACACTATCGTTTCCGCCGGCAACTGAGAACGTTCTGGAGAAGCTGACCCCGACGGCGCCTTACACGCAGCAGATTCGCTTCAGCGTGACGCCGGAGACCAGCTTCGTCTACTTCAAGATGTACGTCAGTGCATCCCGTTTCTCCAACACCTACGTCTACGGGGCCGACTGCACCTGCATCTACACTCCGGCCGCTGGAGCAGCCCCCACTGTGACCTCGATCGATCCGTTCCAGGGCACCGATGATGGGCCGGTCAGCGTCACCATCACCGGCACCGACTTCGCCAACGGCGCCTCCGCCTCGCTGCAGAAGGACGGGGAGACGGACATCGCCGGAACTTCAGTGACGGTGGTAAGCGACACGGAGATCACCTGTGACTTTGACTTGACCGGGGTCGCGACCGGCCTTTGGGACGTGACTGTAGAGAACCCCGATGCTCAATCCGGCACGCTGCCTGATGGCTTCGAGGTGATAGCCGCGGATACCTCACCGCCAACAGTCGAGCAGTGGTCGGTGGCGGTGACGCACGGTAATGGCGTTGGGGAGTTGAAGTCGGCCATCGGTGGCGGATACGTCGAGCCCCGCAATGTGGCTATTGACTGCCTCATCGTGGAGTTCAACGAGCCGATCGATGCCGCGACCATCGCCCCGGAAGACATCAGCATCGTCGGTGTCAATAGTGGCGATCAGTCGGCGCTGGTGGATTCGGTGGCGCTTGAGGGTGATGGGAGCATCGCGCGGATCACGCTCAGTGGGCTCCTGCCTCAGCCGGATCGCTACACGGTCACTCTTGCCGACACCGTCTCGGACGAAGCGGGTAACTCTCTGCCTTTCGCGGCGACCGCGCACTTCGTCGTGCTGTTCGGCGATGCGAACGAGAACCTGACGGTTGATGTGGGCGACATGCTGGCGGTCTACAGCCGCATTGGTCAGCCTGTGGATTTGACTACCTGTCACTTCGACCTCGACGGCAGCGGGATCATCGATATGAACGACGCACTTGTGGCACGCGGCCACGCAGGACAGAGTGCGCCGAGCACGCCATAGCTGCTCAGGTAACTTGAGCACCCAGTAGTTCCAACAGATGAGAAGAATGAGGAGGGAGTAGGATGAAGCGCATAGCTTTGCTGGTTACAGCGATGCTACTGGTCACATCAGTCGCATTCGCCGAGGTGAACTATCACCTCTACTGGAACGGGACGACCAACGACTTTGGCAGCGTGCAGCAGGGAGATACGGCCGAGCTCTGGGTCTGGCTCAATGCAGATGCAGGCGAGAACGTCGCCGGCGCCCGCTACGACGTAGAGCTTCCGATGGAGGGATGGGACCTCACTTCACGAGAATATGGCACGTACGGGTGGTTCGAGGAGGACGGCTTCTGGGATCTGTCCGTCCCGGGCCCGTCGGCCACACCGATCACGATCAACAATGGCACCTGGCTCGGTGGCGACGCCAACACACCCGACTTCGCGTTCAACACCATCCGCAACCCATTCGGCGATACCGTCACCGGATGGGCACTGTGTGAGGTCTTCGAGCTCACCGTACCCTCGGATACTCCACTCGGGGCGTACACTATCGACCTCGACAACACCTTCGCGTATGGCCTTACCGGCGGGCAGTTCGAGTCCACCGGCAATGACCTCGATCTGGCCGTGACACCGGAACCGGCTTCGGCATTGCTGCTGCTGGCAGGCTTCGGGATAGTCGGCATTCGCCGGCGCATGAAGGCCTAGCCGAGGACGACGCGTAGTACGCAGTCGGAGCGTCACATCGCCCGACCGGCGATGTGACGCTCCGCTCTCTTCTGGTGGCGCCTCAATACGCCCCGTACTGCCGCACAAGCTCCATCAGGTGGCAGTAGTTCTCGAAGCTAACGTTGTCGGGCACCGAGTGGTCGGAGTGGTAGATGTACCCGCCGCCCTCCCTCAGCACCGGGATCTTCGCCGCCACCTCGCGCTCCATCTCCCCGAGGTCGAGCATCGTGCGCACATCAATGCCGCCCTCCAGCGTCAGCACATCGCCGTACTGCTCCTTCAGCGCGAAGGGGTCCATCCCGGCCTTGATCTCCAGCGGGTTGAGCACCTGCCAGCCGATCTCGATCAGGCGCGGCATCAGCGCCATCACGTTCCCGCACGAGTGCAGCCAGCGGATCTTGCCACGCTCGCGCGCCCAGTCGCAGAGGATCTCGTGGGCGGGGCGGATGGTCGCGTCGAAGGTCGCGGGTGAGATCAGCAGGCCGTTGCGGTAGCCGAGGTCGTCGGGGATGCGGATGCCGTCGAAGTCGTAGCCGCGTTCGAGCATCAGGTCGCCGAAATGCACGGCGCGTTCGGCGGCGAAGACCTGCATCTCCCGGCACCAGTCGGGGTCGGTCACCAGCGCCATCAGGAAGCGCTCAGTGCCGACGACGCGGTTGCCCCAGACGTCATAGCCGGGCCCCCAGATGGAATACTCGATGAACGAGCCCTCGTCGCGCCACGCCTGCCAGTTCGCCTCGAGCATCTCCCACGGCACGCGGTCCTCGGCGGTATCCATCCGCTCGCGCGCCTCGGCCCATGAGTCACGATCTTTGATGCGGAAGTCGAGGAACTCGGGCACGGACGCACGGTGGGTCCAGCGACGGCTGGTCTCGCCCCAGGCGGTGGTGGAGATGACATACTCCTCCGTCTCCTCCAGCAGCTCCACCGGGTAGCGCGGCGAGAGGTCCACGTGAACGCGCCGCCATGTGTCCCAGCCGAAGAACTCTGCGGGCGAAGTCTCCTCCGGGAGGCCCTCCTGCCGCCAGCGGGCGATGGTCGAGGCCCACGGGCTGTCGTGCACCGGAATGCGGTCGGGTGTCTGGTGAGCGATTGCTGCAGCTATGCGCTCGTGCGAAGTCACGGGGCATCATCCTCCGGCGGGCAAGTTCCGCATCGAGAGAGAACGTCCTGCAGAGCCACTTTTTTCCCGGGTGGGAGGAATTGCGCGCATCAAGGGTCAAGGAGCGCTATGGGAGACATGCCCGCTAGTTTGCGGCAGTTTGGTACGCAGAGGGCGTGGGCATCTATCCCATAGGGGACGCTACACTCCCACACAGGGAGCAAACTCAACGGAGGTGACGTAATGCGCAAAGGCTTCACCTTGATCGAGTTGTTGGTAGTGATCGCGATCATCGCTATCCTGGCGGCGATCCTCTTCCCGGTCTTTGCTCGGGCCCGCGAGAAGGCCCGGCAGACGAGCTGTTTGAGCAACCTGAAGCAGCTTGCTCTAGCATGGCAGATGTACGTGCAAGACTATGACGAAGTGCTACCTTTCTGTCAGATCAACAACTACAGTGGACTTGGAGAGACGCACTGGCCCTATCTACTCAAGCCCTACGTGAAGAACAACCACATCTTCGACTGCCCCTCCTACACCACCCGCTACGTTGGTGGCACCCGCTACGAGGGCGCCGAGGGTCCGGCGTACAGTCAGAACATCTATCTTGGCAGCGAGACGGCGGGCAATTCGCAGCCCCTCCATTCACTTGCACAGATAGATAGTCCCTCGGAGACACCGCTGCATTGGGATCACGCCAGCACCAACGCACTCGGCTGGTTCAACGCGAACTACATCGCCGACCGCCACAATGGCCAGTTGAACCTCTCGTTTGTTGACGGCCACGCGAAGGCGATGTCCAAGACGGCGGCTCTTGGTGATCTGCAGGCAGATCCGACGCCATAGACGGTCACATCAGCGAGCCGGCCTCGCCGAACGCGCGAAGCCGGCCGGTGCCGAAGAGCGCAAGCCCACCTCTCACCGGAGGTGGGCTTGTTGATTCGGGACGGATCGATCCTTGATTCGCAGCATCTGCGAATCTGCGCAAATGGAGGCGGAAAAGAAGCATTTGGATGCAGGTCGAGAAACTCTTCCCGCGGAAAAGACATTCAAGAAGCAAGTTTGTCGGGGTTTGAGTCTACCTGCGAGCGGTCTGAGCAACCGCCTGGTTGGGCATCAACTCCCTCCAGTGAGGGAGCAAAGACTACGGAGGTGTCGTTATGCGCAGAGGCTTCACGTTGATTGAACTCCTGGTCGTGATTGCGATCATCGCCATCCTGGCGGCGATCCTCTTCCCCGTGTTTGCTCGGGCGCGCGAGAAGTCGCGTCAAACGGCCTGTCTGAGCAACGTCAAGCAGATCATGCTGGGCGTGCTGATGTATGCCCAGGACTACGACGAAGTCCTTCCGCCGGCCGACAGTTGGTACGCGCTGGATAATCGCCTGCCCGGGCTCGACATCACCTACTGGCATGAGGGCGTCCAGCCCTACGTTGCCAACTGGCAGGTCTTCGTCTGCCCCAGTCAGAAGGCGGGGAACCCAGAGGCCAACCTTCCGGGCTATGGATGGAACTATCAGGAGTTCGGCTATCGCAATACCACGAGCCATGCGTTCAGCACTTACCCACGCACGGCGCTGGGCGAGGTAGAGCGTCCGGCTGAGAGCATCGTCCTGGGAGACAGCGAGGACACCGCCGCCCGTGGCAGCAGCGGGAGCCGCTACCTGTACCGTCGCCACGAACTCTACCTGCCCGCACGGCATAACGGCGGTGGCAACATGGCGATGCTCGATGGCCACGCCAAGTGGTACTCCCAGTCCGAGTTGCGGAAGAGCGTGGCCGGCGTCGCCGCGCCGTGGCGCTTCGCCCCATGAAGCTGCGGTCATGACGCTGCCGACAAGCTGATGAGCTACAACGAAGAGCGCAAGCCCACCTCTCACCGGAGGTGGGCTTGCTGATTCCTCATGGCCTGGATCTGCTTCAGTACTCCAGCAGCACCCCGAGGCTCCACTCGGAAGCCTCGACGATCATGTCGTAGGCGCTGCCGGCGTCCTCGAAGTCGTAGCGGTGGCTGATGAGGTCATCCACCACGAAGGAGCCATCGGCCACCCGCCGCAGCAGTTCGACGAAGTTGCGCCGCGTCGTCCAGCGCACGTACGCGCGGGGGTAGTCCACGCCCTGGTGATACGCCGGATCGTGGTAGCCGGGGCCGGTGCGGCTCGAGGGCTTGATGTCCATGTTGCCGAACGGCACCGGAAAGCTCAGTTCGGCCCTTATGCCGCCCACGATGGATATGTTGCCGACCTGGTGACCGTCCGGGGCCTTCAGCGCCGCCGCGGAAAGCTGCTGCATGACCTCCGTGCCCGGCCCGCCATACGCCAGCAGCGAGCCATCTATGCCCTCGCCCTCGGCCCACTCAAGCAGCACCGCGGTGAGGTCCTGCTCGCTCGGATTGATCGCGATCTCCGCGCCGTGTGAGAGCGCCACCTGCAGGCGCCGGTCATCGAGATCCACCGCCGCAACACGCCCTCCCGCGAGCCTGATAAGCTGGTCGGCGAACTGCCCCACCAGCCCCTGGCCGACGACCGCATAGAAACAGCCAAGCTCCGGCTCCAGCCGCCGCACCGCCTGCATGGATGTCCCGGCGAGGCAGACCATTACCGCCTCATCGAAGCTCACGCCGTCGGGGATCGGCACGGTGACCATCGGGTGGCCGACGTTGTAGTTCGCGTGCGGATAGCATTCGCCAGCCATGCCGATGACGCGCTGGCCCACCTCGAACTCAGTGACCTCCTCGCCAAGGGCGATGATGGTGCCCGCGGTCGAGTAGCCGGTGGTGCGGGAAGCCGCGTCGGAGGGCTTCTCACGGAGCCTGCGCAGGCCGCCGCACTCGGTCCCGGCGCTGATAAGGCTCACCGCCGTCTCGACCACTACCTCCTTCGGGCCGAGTTCGGGCATCGGCACCTCTTCGACCGTAACCGAACCGTCACCGTGGATCTGCACAGCGCGCCGGGTCTTCGGAATATCGCCCATCGTCATCAACTCCAGTAGGTTGTCTTATGTGCCTGCTCGTCGTTCTCCCCCTCTCCCGCCGACTTCGCGCAGCGAAGTGCAGGGGGAGGGGGCCGGGGGGGAGGGGCCGTCGTTGGGAGCCTCAGGTAGTGCGGGCGCCCTCGCCCGCACATGGTCCCGCCACGACTACACCCCTTCACGTCCAGTCAGCTTGGCGTGGGACATGGGACTGTGCGCGTTCAGCGAGCGGGCGAGGGCGCCCGCTCTACGGAAAGGATGCCTGGCCTACGCGTTTTGCACGTTTTCGCGCAGGTGTGCGGCAATCTCCGCCACCGGCGCCACCCATACGCGCTCGCGGTTGCGGTCCAGCCACTCCAGCATCTGCTCGAACTCGCACGCGGCGGTGCCGAGCCTCGCACCCGCGATCTGGTGCATCGTCAGGATCAGCCAGCGGCCGCGCACGAGGTTGTGATCCATGATCCCCACGATCTGCTCGCCGCGCATGTGCTCGATCGGTTGCGAGGCGAGGCACGCGAGGTCGCAGTTGTGCGGCGAGTTGCTGAAGCCGTACTCGCCCATCGCGCGGCCCGCGATGAA
>JAAYJW010000393.1 GCA_012522765.1 candidate division WS1 bacterium
ATGATCGTTGCGCCCGCATGGGGACCCGTGCCGGTGCGGGAGGCGACTCCCGAGATCGAAGGCGGACCGCTTCCCGGGGCGG
The DNA here is from genome assembly GCA_012522765.1 of candidate division WS1 bacterium. Lineage (GTDB taxonomy): Bacteria > Armatimonadota > Zipacnadia > Zipacnadales > UBA5352 > UBA5352. Next base: position 83 of record JAAYJW010000393.1, read on the forward strand.
TGCCGCTGACGGAGTGGCTGCTAACCGCAGGAAGGCACTACATCACGGTCGCCGGCCCGCATTTCCGTCCCGCCGGGCAGTTCCAGCAACTGCGGTTGTCGGGCGTCGCCCGACCTGTGGAGGAGCCGCTGTATACCTTCGCACTCCTCTCCGACACCCACGTATCAACCGGTAGAGGACCGTGGATGAACGTGATCATGCGCGGCCCTTCGGGAGAGACGCTGCCGGGCGAATGCGAGAGACTGCGGGCGGAGGGCGTTGACTTCGCGATCATCGCCGGGGACATGACAAACAGCGGTGTGCGCGGTGACTTCGAGATCCTCGCGGCTGCTCTCGCAGCCACCGACCTGCCGATCTACGGCTGCGTCGGCAACCATGACGCCTATCACTCTTCTTCGCGGCCGGAGATGCTTGAGCTTGTGCCCGGGTTGTTCCCCGGCGGCGACTTCAACTACACATTCGAGCGTGGCCCACTGCGCTTCATCGTCCTCGATGCCTCCTACTGGCGCAACCGAGAGGGCGAGATCAACGACTTCTACGAGAGCGACAGCTACGTCGGCATCGGCCTGCAGGAGGGGCAGGTGGAGTGGCTGCGCGAGACGCTGGAGGCGGATACACTGACGCCCACGATCGTGATCTGGCATTACGGCTTTTACGATCGCCTCGGCGAAAGCTCCTGCGGGCATCTCATGCGCCCCAGCACGTGCGTCAACTCCGGGGAAGTGTGTGACCTCCTGGAGGAGACACCGAGCGTGGTGGCAACCCTCTGCGGTCACAGCCACTGGAACCAGGCGAACGTGCTGGACGGGATTACGCACATTCAGAACCCCGGCTTCGCCGAGTGGCCGAATGCGTTTCGCGTATTCCGTGTATATGAGGATCGCATGGAGTGGGAAGTGCGCCAGGTGAGCAACCGCGGCTTTGTGAGAGAGGCGTTCATCGTCGAAAAGGCGCAGTCGTGGCAGATATCGACAGGCCCCGACGATCTGGCCGGTGCGATCAGCCTTGAGCGATGAGAGGCATTTCAGCAACAGGAGATGATGGGCATGCCGCAAAGATGTGGACGGCCGAACTTCATCATTGTCACCACCGATCAGCAGCGCTACGACAGTCTCGGCGTCACCGGCAATGACATCTGCCAGACGCCGAACTTCGATGCGCTTGCCGACCGCGGGGTGCTGTTCACACGCGCCTATACGCAGAACACCGTCTGCATCCCTGCCCGTGCCTGCCTGCATACGGGCCGCTACACGCACCAGCACGGCGTGCAGTACATGGAGAGTGAGATCGACACCACGCCGATCCTCCCGCACTGGGAGACGACCTTCATGGAGCGCCTGCAGGGCGCAGGCTACTACACCGGCGCCTGCGGGAAGATCCACATGCTCGAACCGAAGGGCTACGACTGGACGCGGCTCTCGGGCGGCAAGGGCGGGCGCTGGCGGCGGCAGTGGGGCGATGAGGTAGGTCCGGCGCCGCTCGGGCAGGCATACGCCCGCTGGCTGGAGGAGAAGCGACCCGGCGCCTACTCGGAGATCTACGCCCAGCGCCAGACCCCCGACTACGACGATGGCACGCTTATCAACGTGCTGCCGACCGAGGAGTACATTGACTACTTCATCGGCGAGATGGCGCGGGAGTTCCTGCGCGACCGGACGCAAAACCCAGATGAGCCGTGGATGCTCTGGGTCGGCTTCTGCGGCCCGCATGGTCCCTTCGATCCGCCGCGCGAGTACGCCGAGATGTATGACCCTGACGAGATGCCCTTCCCCGAAAGTTTCGAGATGGCGGTGACGGGCCGCCCGGAGCACCTCAACCGCCCGGCGCGCAAGGCCACACCCGAGCAGCGGCGACTGGTGCAGACGCGCATCGCCTACTACTACGCGATGATGACGCTCATTGATGACATGGTCGGCAACATCATCGGCGACCTCGAGGCGAATGGCCAGGCCGACGACACGATCGTAGTCACCACCGCCGACCATGGCGAAATGCTCGGCGACTGGGGTCGCTGGGGCAAGGGCGTCTTCCTCGAGCAGGTGGTGCGCATGCCCACCATGGCATATCTGCCGCAGCGCTTGCGCACGGCTGATTTCCCG
>JAAYJW010000394.1 GCA_012522765.1 candidate division WS1 bacterium
ACTGACAGGCCGTCGTTCGTACCTCTGTCAGCGCAGCTTCATGATCTCCTCGGCAATCGCCGCGCGGGTCTCATCGAGCGCCGAGTTCCGGAAGCCCTCGTAGGCGAAGGCCGCGCCATTCCACGGCAGTGCAGCCATCAGGGCGTCAATGCGCTGCTGAGCGGCCTCGGCGGCGGCAGGATCTCGCTGGCGCGCGTCATCAATCGCCTGCTGCAGCGTGGCGGCGTAGCGGTGGTCATACCATGACTGCCGCAGCGCCTCCCATTGGGGCGTGTCGAGGTTCCCCGTCGCGGTTGCGGCATCGGCACGCGGATCGGGGTAGGTGATGCAGGCCTGCCCCGTCCGCTCCTTGCCCGCATCATCGATCTGGAAGTCGTCGAACGCGTCGCCTCGGTAGCGCTGGAAGGTCCAGCTTGCGGTGCCATCCCAGCCGCTGCGGAAGAACATGAAGCCCGCGAGGTAGCGATTGCGCAGCATGTTGCCTACCTGCCCCGAATACGAGCCCGTGCAGTAGTACCAGCACTGCTGTCCATGCGCGTGCGTGACCGCAAGGATATCGGCTGCCGCCTGCGGGTCGTTGGTCATCTGCCCGCCGCCGTAGCAGTGGTAGGTCACATGCAGCCCCAGCGGATCGGGCGGCGCGGTCGAGGTGGTGCAGTAGGTGTCCCAGCCAGCCTCCTGCGCGACGCGCATGTCCCAGGCGTAGTGGGCAGGGCTGCCGGCCTTCCAGTAGCCCGGCTCGTCGATGGCCACGATGAACGGGTCCTCGATTCCCGCGGCAGTAACGGCCTCCTTGAGCATCTTCAGGGCCTGCACCTCTCCCTCAAAGACCTCCTCCGGCCAGGTATCGGCATATCCGCTCAGCACATCCTCAGGCAGCCCCAGCGCCGCGCGCACATAGCCGGGGAAGCGACCGTTCCAGAAACCGAAGGGCCCCTCCAGACCACCCTCCTGTGCAAGACGGATGATGCGCAGGGACTCATCATTGAGCGTGAAGCCGGTGATATTGCCATCCTCCACCTCAACCCTGCCCACCGAGGACAGCGGAACCGACTCGTAGCCGTGATCGCGCACGTCGGCGATCTCCGCGAGAGCCTGCTCATCGCTTCGATTGCGCCACCGGCTCGGATCGAGGTAGAGATGCCGCGTCTTGTCGCTCAGGTCCGCGAGATCGAAGCTGTATGCGCGGATGTTGACCGGCAGGGACGCCTCGAAGCCATCGCCCTCAACTTTCAGGAGCCAGCGCGTGTTGGGCCTCAGGCCAGCGTCGTCGGAAATCCGGTAGCTCAGCCACAGGCCGCTGGCCTCCCCGGCCGGGCAGTCGAAGGTATCGCTGGCGAGGAAGAAATCGGGGACGTAGTGGAAGGTGCGGCCACGGCCGTAGTAGTCTGTCTTCCGCGGCAGGAAGACGACACGCTGTACCTCCGGCGTTTCGTCCAGCGCCGCGGTCGCCTGATCGCCCGGCTCGATGGAAAAGCGCAGGCCATCAAGCGGCCGAGGCGTCCAGAGGCCGATTGCGCCGACGACCATCTCCCCCGGCGTGCCGCCGAGTTCGAGCGCCTGCGGCCCACTCTCTGCCGGCGGCAGCGAATGAGGGCGCAGCGC
>JAAYJW010000395.1 GCA_012522765.1 candidate division WS1 bacterium
GCTGAGACGGCGCGCCGAACGAGCTGAGGCAGCTCTCGCCGCTCTCCACCGAGAGGGGGAGAACGCGCCGTGGTGCCCGTCTGAAGAAGGTGGAGCCGATCCTGTTGCTGCGTGCCCGTATCAGGAACTGATCGAGAGCGTCAACGCGGTCGTGCTCTTCCTCGATCCCGAAGGCTACGTGGGCTACGCCAACCCCTTTGCCGCGTCCTTCATGGGCTGTCCACTGGAGGAGTTCATCGGTGCCGACATTCGCGACTTCATTCCCGACACCGCCTCCGACGGGACCGATCAGAGTAGGATCGTCGAGATGCTCCTCTCCGACCCCGAGTGCAACCTCAGTGCCGAGTACGAGATCCAGCGACCTGATGGCTCCCGGGTGGTGGTGTCGTGGTCGCGGCGCCCGCTGCGCGACAGCGATGGGGAGTTGTGCGGCATCGTCTCGATCGGCACCGATATGACGCTGCAGAAGGACGCCGAGCGTCGCCTCGTCGGGTATCAGGAGCAGTTACGCTCGCTTACAAGCGAGCTTGCGCTCACCGAGGAGCGAGAGCGCAAGAGCATCGCCACCCGTATTCATGACGAGATCAGCCAGAACCTCGCGTATACCAAGCTGCGCGTCGGTAGCCTCAACGGCTGCGCCAGCGGCGAGCACTGCAAGCCCGCAGTGGAGGAGATCAACCGGCTACTGGATGCCGCGATCGCGGGCAGCCGCGCACTCGCATTTGAGCTCAGCCCGCCACTGCTGTATGAGCTTGGCTTTGATGCCGCTGTCGAGTGGCTGGTCGAACACCTTGACGCCAAGCACGAAGAGGTCGTCCTGCACTTCAGTCACGACGGGCACGTCAAGCCGCTCTCGGGCGACGTCAGCGTCACGCTCTTCCGCGCAGTGGTCGCGCTGGTGCGCAACGTCATCGAGCACTCAGAGGCGAAGCACGCTTCAGTAGCGCTGCAGGCAGTCGATGGAACGGTCTCGATACGCGTCGAGGATGATGGCGTAGGCTTCGACCCCGCCATTGCGATGGCGGATGCCGAGCCCAAACCGGGACTGGGGCTTCTGAGCATCCGCGAGCGCCTGCGATATCTAGGTGGCACGATGGAGATCGATTCGCGCCCCGGCGAAGGAACCACGGTCACCCTGCGCGTCCCACTCAGGAACGGTGACTGATGCGGCCTACCGACGAGCCTCACCGGATGTCCCGGTGCGCCGCCTCATACGCTCCTTGAGCACCGCGATGACCTCCTGGTCGCTGACCTGCCCGAAGTCGCGGTAGAAGGCGCCGACGGCGCCGAATGCCGACGGGGCGCGCAGGCAGACGACTTCATCGGCGTAATCCGCCATCTCCTGTACCGTACTCTGCGCACCCACCGGTGCAGCGGCGATCAGACGCTCGGGTTTCTCCGCCCGTGCGCTCGTCAGCGCGGCCTTCATCGTCGCGCCGGTAGCGAAGCCGTCGTCAACGATCACCACGATGCGCCCCTCAAGCGCTGCCTTCGGCCGCACCTCACGATAGACACGCTTGCGCTCCTCGATGCGCTCCATCTGCCGCCGCTTCTCCTGCTCGATGTAGTCTCCTGAGGCGCCGACGGCATGCGCGATACGGTCATCCACTATTGCCTCGCCCTCCTCGGTCACTGATCCGATGGCGAGTTCGGGGTTGTACGGCGCACCGAGCTTTCGCACGATCACCACGTCGAGTTCGCCATCAAGTTCGTCGGCTATGACCGCGGCCATTGGGACGGCCCCACGCGGGATGCCCAGCACCACCGGATGCTGACCCTTGAGGTCCGAAAGCTCTCTGGCGAGCGCGCGGCCGGCCTCCGCGCGGTCCTCAAATGCCCGCGGTTCGGTGGAGACGATTCGAATCGTTCCCATTGATTCGGCTCCTTTCCAGCATCGTGACGTGCCAGCCAATATTTTGCTCCGGGGGCACTATCTCCTGCCGCAAAATCATGCAGGCGGCATGGGACCGGCGTCGAAGCATATCCTCGAGGTCTTGAGGTGAGGAGGAGATGGTGATGATAAGAGCAACGATCGCGACGCTCAGCATTGCTGCTGTGCTGACCGCAGGTTGCCCCCAGCAGCCGGAGCAATCCGCCGCGGCGGAACCTGAACCCGTCCGGATCGCACAAGTTGATGGTGACACGCAACTTGCGCAGGCGAACCCCGAGAACGCTTTGCCCGAGCCGACACCCCCGCTCGATCAGATCGTGCTTCCTGACGGGTTCGGCATTCATTACTACGCATCGGATGTGCCTGGAGCGCGCTCGATGACCTTCAGCCCCGGCGGCATCCTGTACGTGGGCACCCGCGATGAGGGTAACGTCTACGCGGTGCTCGATCGAGACGGCGACCATCGCGCCGAGCAGGTGGTGACTATCGCCTCGGGCCTGCGCATGCCCAACGGCGTGGCGTGGCGCGACGGCAGCCTGTATGTCGCTGAGGTCAGCAGGATCCTGCGCTACGATGACATAGACAATCGCCTCGACAATCCGCCTGAGCCGGTGGTGGTACGCGACGACTACCCGACCGATCGCGCTCATGGTTGGAAGTTCATCGCCTTCGGCCCCGACGGCAAGCTCTACGTGCCGGTAGGCGCGCCCTGCAACATCTGTGAGTCGCCGGGCGAAATATACGCGTCCATCACGCGCATCAACGCCGACGGCAGCAACCGCGAGATCATCGCCCGTGGCATTCGCAACACCGTCGGCTTCGACTGGCACCCGGGGACCGGTGAGCTGTGGTTCACCGACAACGGGCGCGATGGCATGGGTGACAACATCCCGCCCGATGAGCTGAACCGGCTTTCAGAGGAGGGCCTGCACTTCGGCTACCCCTACTGCCATGGGCGAGACGTGCTTGATCCGCAGTTTGGCGGCGGCCGTTCCTGTGATGACTTCACGCTGCCCGAGGCGGCTCTCGGACCTCATGTGGCGGCACTGGGGATGCGCTTCTACCGCGGAGACGCTTTCCCCGAGCGCTACCGCGGCGGGGTCTTCATCGCCGAGCATGGCTCCTGGAATCGCACGAACAAGATCGGCTACCGCGTGATGTACGTGCCGATACAGGGCTCAAGCGCGGTGGACTACGAGGTATTCGCGCAGGGCTGGCTGCAGGGCGAGCAGAACTGGGGCCGGCCGGTGGATGTGCAGGAGCTGCCGGACGGCTCGCTGCTGGTGTCGGATGACTACGCGGGGGCGATTTACCGGATCGTCTACGCGGGGGAGTGATGCTGACGGCCGGCGGTGCGGGGCAAATGTGTCGGGCGGTACCTGTCCAGGCGAGGGCGCCTGGACTCCGGGGAAGTCTGCGTGTGGTGTTGTTGTAGGGCGGGGGCTTGTACCCCCGCCGAGTCGTTGACATCGGCCGTTTGTCGTTGTTGTTCATGTGGCACGGGCGCCCTCGCCCGCGCGTCGTGCCGCAGGTAGCGGTTGTCTGAACGACCCACGGGCGAGGGCGCCCGTGGCACATGACATGCGTAGTGTTATGCTAACGCGTCGGTGCCCCGTGGCACGGACACTCCTGTGCGTGGCTCAGGCGTCGTCGCTTCGCCGTTGCCGTATGTCGTTCCCCGATTGCCGATTGCCAATTCCCGGTGCCCGGCCGTCCCTCGTCCCTACCCCCGCTCCGCCTCCACCTTCGCGACGCGCCGGATCGTCTCCACCACGCTGTCCGGGTTCAGGGAGATCGAGTCAATCCCCTGTTGCACGAGGAATGCGGCGAAGTCCGGGTAATCGCTCGGCGCCTGGCCGCAGATCCCGACAGGCCGCCCCGCCGCGTGCGCTTTCTCGATCAGCTCCGCCACGAAGCGTTTGATCGCCTCATCGCGCTCATCAAAGAGAGGCGCGAGGCGGTCCGAGTCGCGATCCACCCCAAGCGTAAGCTGCGTCAGGTCATTCGAACCGATCGAGAAGCCGTCGAAGTGCTTCGCGAACTCATCCGCGAGGATGATGTTCGAAGGGATCTCCGCCATCACGTAGACCTGGAGCCCCTTCGCGCCGCGCGTGAGGCCGAAGTCCGCCATCACATCAAGCACCTTCTCTGCCTCCTCGATGGTGCGGCAGAAGGGGATCATCACCACCACGTTAGTGAGCCCCATCTCCTCCCGGCAGCGCTTGAGCGCCCTGCACTCGAGCTCGAAGGCCGGGCGGTACTCATCGGCGTAGTAGCGCGAGGCGCCGCGGAAGCCGAGCATCGGGTTCTCCTCATCAGGCTCGTAGAGGCGGCCGCCGATCAGGTCCGCATACTCGTTCGTCTTGAAGTCGCTGGTGCGCACGATGACCCTGTCGGGGTACTGGGAGGCCGCGATGGTGGCGATGCCGCGGGCGAGGTGCTCCACGAAATACTCAGTCTTGTCGTCATAGCCGCGCGTGAGGTCCTCGATCTCCCGCCGCACGTCGAGGTCCTCAAGCTCCGCGAAGTCCACCAGCGCCATCGGGTGGATCTGGATCACGTTATTGATGATGAACTCCATCCGCGCCAGCCCGATGCCGCTGACCGGCAATTGCCACCATCGAGCCGCCGCAGCCGGCGAGGCGATGTTGATCATGATCTGCGTCTTCGTTTCCGGCAGGTCGCTCAGGTCAAGCTCGGCCTCATCGAAGTCAAGCGCGCCCTCATAGACGTAGCCCGTCTCGCCCTCGGAGGTCGAGAGTGTGATCGCGTCGCGGCTCTTGAGCACCTGGGTGGCGTCGCCGGTGCCGACGATAGCGGGGATGCCGAACTCGCGGCTGACGATCGCGGCGTGCGAGGTGCGCCCGCCGTGGTCGGTGATGATGCCCGCCGCCTGCTTCATGATCGGGACCCAGTCGGGATCGGTCATGCCGGTGACGAGTATCGAGCCGGGCTCGAAACGCGCGATCTGCGCCGGGCTCTCGAGCACCTGCGCGTGGCCGGTCACGATCGCCTCGCCGATGGCGGCTCCCTCCACCAGCACGGTGCCACGCTCCCTGAGCGTGTAGGTCTTCAGTGTCTGCGCCTGCTTCTGCGACTGCACCGTCTCCGGCCGGGCCTGCACGATGAAGAGTTCATCGAGCCGCCCGTCCTTGCCCCACTCAATGTCCATCGGGCGGTCGTAGTGGCGCTCGATGATGTCCGCCCAGCGAGCCAGTTGCACGATCTCTTCGTCGCTGAGCACGAATGCAGCGCGCTCGGCGTTGGTCGTGTCAACGTTCTTTGTCGTCTGAGACCCGCCCCGGGCGTAGACCATCTTCTTCTCCTTGGCCCCGAGGCGCTTCCCGATGATCGGCATGTAGTCAGGGTTGTCGAGCAGGGGCTGGAAGACGCGATATTCGTCCGGATTCACCGCGCCCTGCACCACGTTCTCGCCGAGGCCCCACGCGGCATTGATGACGATGGTGTCGGGGAAGCCGGTCTCGGTGTCGATGGTGAAGATCACGCCCGAGCCGGCCTCGTCCGCGCGCACCATCTTCTGCACGCCCACCGACAGCGCGACCTCCATGTGGTCGAAGCCGTTCTCCACGCGATAGCTGATCGCGCGGTCGGTGAACAGTGACGCGTAGCAGCGGCGGCAGGCGTCCAGCAGATCGCGATGACCGGTCACGTTGAGGAAAGTCTCCTGTTGCCCTGCGAACGACGCCTCCGGCAGATCCTCGGCGGTTGCCGAACTGCGGACCGCGACGTCCGTGCGTTCCTCGTTGTAGCGGCGCGAAAGCTCATCGTAGGCATCGGTGATCGCCTGCGCGATCGGTGCGGGGAACTCACCGTGGCGAATCATCTCGCGCACCCGGTGGCCCACGTCGTGCAGTTCCCGCTCCCCTCGCGCCAGGGCGTCCATCATCTCCCGGATGCGCTCGGACAGCTCATTCGCCTCAAGATACTCGCGGTAGGCGTCGGCGGTTGTGGCGAAGCCATCGGGCACCCGCACCCCCTCCTGTGCGAGGTCGCTGAACATCTCGCCCAGTGAGGCGTTCTTGCCGCCCACCAGCGGGACGTCCTGATTCGTGAGATCAGAGAGGAACCTGATATACCTGTCGTTCGCCATCAGCGGCGTCCTCCTCCACCTGCTATCCTCCAGCGCCACATAAGTCTTAGGCATGCGAGACACGGTTCCTGCCACGGATCGCTTCGGGGCGCGGCGGGAGGTCCATCCCCTGGCGCAGGGAAGGTAGCGCCCGGTGAAGACACCCGATGGAGAGGTGCGGCAATGAAGAAGCTCATCAACGACCCGTTTGAGTTCGTGGACGAGACAATCGAGGGCGTGCTGCTGGCCCACCGCGATCACTTCCAGCGCTGCGAGGGCAGCAAGCGCGCCCTGATGCGCGCGGACGGGCCGGTCGAGGGGAAAGTCGCCATCGTCACCGGCGGCGGTTCGGGGCATATCCCCGTCTTCCTCGGCTACGTCGGGCCCGGCCTCTGTGACGCCGCCTCTATCGGCAACGTCTTCTCATCGCCGTCCCCGGATGACATGCTCGCCGCCACCGTCGCCGCGCATGGCGGAGCGGGCGTACTGCATCTCTACGGGAACTACTCCGGCGACAGGATGAACTTCGGCATGGCCGCCGAGATGGCCGAGATGGAGGATGTCGAGGTCAAAACCGTGTTGGTGCGTGACGACGTAGTCTCGGCGCCGGTGGAGGAGATGGATCGGCGGCGGGCGGTTGCGGGGCTGTTCTTTGCCTACAAGATCGCCGGGGCGCGCGCGGAAGAGGGTGCGACTCTGGGGGAAGTGGCCGAGGCGGCCGAGGCCGCGGCGGTCAACACCCGCTCAATGGGCGTGGCGCTCACCTCCTGCACCATCCCCGCCGCGGGTGAACCGACCTTCCAGATCGGCGAGGATGAGATGGAGCTTGGGATGGGCATCCACGGCGAGCAGGGCCTTCGGCGGGGGAAGATCATGCCCGCGGATGCGGTTGTTGACGAAATGCTGGAGCATATCCTCGCAGACCTGCCCTTCGAGGCCGGTGACGAGGTCGCGGTGCTGGTGAACTCGCTCGGAGCCACGCCGCCCGAGGAGCTTTACATCATGTACCGCCGGGCGCATGCGGTACTCGGCCAGGCGGGGATCGGCATCCACCGCGCCTTCATCGGCGAGTACGCCACCTCGCTGGAGATGGCCGGTGCGTCCATCAGCCTGCTGCGCCTCGACGCCGATCTCAAGCGCTTGCTCGACGCCGAAGCATACTCGCCGCTGCTGCCGAGGGCTCACGCCTGAGGGCACTCCCCATCCGACGCTGGAGGAGAAGGATCAAATGGAACGAATTGACGCCGCCCAGCTCATCGCCTTCCTGCAGGTGCTGACCGAGGAGATGCCCGCACATCGGGACCGGTTGCGGGAGCTTGATGCGCAGCTTGGTGATGGCGACCTCGGGATCACCATCGCCATCGGCATGAAGGCGATCCGCGACGCACTGGCGGATTTCCCCGGCGAGGAACCGGGAATGATACTTGCGAAGAGCGGAATGGCCTTCAATCGCGAGGCCGCGTCCACCTTTGGCGCGATCTTCGCTACCGCCCTTATGAGCGCCGGTAAGCACATACGCGGAAAGGACGCCATCGAGGTGGGCGATCTGCCCGGCATGGTCGAGGCCGCTGCTTCCGGCGTGAGCGCTCGCGGCGGCGCTCGGCCGGGTGAAAAGACGATACTTGACGTGCTGCTGCCGATGGCGAAAGCGCTTGAGCAGCAGGTGGCGGCAGGAGCATCGTTGCCCGCGGCGGCTCAGGCCGCACATGGTGCCTGCGTAGAGGCGGTCGCTGAGACTGAGCAGATGGAGGCGAAGCATGGCCGTGGGGGATGGCTGAAGGAGAAGAGTATCGGCATACCCGACCCCGGGTCAGTGGCAATCTGCCTGATGGTGGAGTGTCTGGCGCGCTTTGTCGAGGGGCAGTCGCCTTAAGGCTCGTCGTAGACAGTGCCGATTCATGGTGGTTGTGGTCAGGAATGTGGATATGTTAGTATCCCGGGGACTTGCGAGCAAGTGGCGAGCAGTTGCAGTGCCTCGTGCCTGCATCTCCTCGGAGGTTGCGGTGATCGGCATTGTTCCCGATCGGGTGAAGGAGGACAGGCGAATTGCCTGCAGTGCAACGACTCGGTGAGGTTTCCCGGCGCGCGCCCATGCCCATTGTTGGTATGGATGCCCGGGGCGACATCATTTACGTCAGTGACAGCCTCTGTGGTCTCTCCGGCTATGACCACGAGGAGTTGCTGGGACGGCCCTTCTGGGAGTTCCTGCTGGAGGAGGACGCCCAGAGGCTTCAGCAGACGCTTCTACATGCGCACGAAGATGGCGTCGAGCAACGTTTCGACGTCCGCCTCCCGACCCGTAGCGGCGGTACGCTCACCATCATCTGGCATACCGTCGTGTTCCGGGGTGAGGATGGGCGGATCGAAGAGATCTTCGCCATCGGCACGGATATCACCGCGCTCCACAGAGCAGAACGCAGGCTTGCGCAACTCAACGCCGCGCTGCAGGCGTTAAGCGGGATCTCCGGACTCTCCCTGCGCACCGACGACGCCCACAGGCTCCTCGACGAGGCGTGGCAGACACTGGTATCAACGGGCGCCTGCACGGAGGCCTGGATCGCCGTCGTGAGTGAGAACGGTAGCCCCGTCGGCATCTTCGGCCCTACCCCGCAAGGGGCCGAGGCGATGCCCAACGGCCTGATCGCGCAGCTACCCGCCTGCGTCGGCCCGGCTGTCGAGGGGCGCCAGCAGGTATTCATGGAGCATGACTCAGGGCCCTGTGAGCAGTGCCCCTTCCGACCCGCAGACGACAGCGTTCGTGGCATTGCCTCTCCCATCGTCCATGGCGGCCGGGTCTTCGGCGTGCTCGTCGTGCAGGTCCAAAGCGACCTGCCGGCCATGGATGAGACAAGCAGGGTCTTCGCCGCCATCGCCGACGACCTGGGCTTCGCCCTCGCGATGCTGGAGGCGCGGGTTGCGCACGAGCGTGTTGAGCGGCTCCTGGCAGAGCGCACGCGCATCCTCGACGCCTTCTTCGAGAGCTCCCTCGATCCGGCTGCCATCATGGATCGTGACTTCAACTTCATCCGGGTCAATGAAGCGTACGCCACTTCGTGCGACTATTCGGCGGATGAGTTGATCGGGCAGAACCACTTCGACCTCTTCCCGCATGAGGAGAACCTCGCAATCGCCGAAAGAGTCCGGGACACTGGTGAGCTGTACGTGGTTGAGGCCAAACCTTTTGAGTACCCCCAGCACCCGGAGTGGGGCGTGACATGGTGGGACTGGGCGCTTATCCCCACGCTCGATGACGCCGGGAATGTCGCCCTGGTCACACTGTGGCTGCGAGATGTCACAGAGGAGCAGCGCGCCAAGCAGGCGCTTGAGGCCCAACGCGATCGACTGGATGAGCTGGTGCGCGAGCGTACAGTGGAACTGCATGAAGCGAATGAACTGCTGCGGGCGGTCGTTGAGGAGTCGCCGGTCGCAATCTGTATCATCAACGTTGATGGCACCGTCAGCCTCTGGAATCGTGCTGCCGAGGAACTGAGCGGTTTCCCCGCCGCAGACATCATCAACAAGCCATCCCCGCAGGTGCTGCTCAACTCGGCAGAGGAGACCGCGGGCCTGCTGGAGCGGCTTGTATCCGGTGAGACGATATCTGAAATTGAAGTGCAGCGTCCTCACGCGGATGGCCACATGATGGACCTGCGCCTCTCCGCTGCGCCGCTCTTCGATGACGATGGCAGCGTGCGCTCGGTGGTGGCGCTGTTCCGCGATGTGACCGAATGGGAGCGAACGCAGCGGGAGCGACAGGAGCTAATGCGCCAGCTCGATGAGGAGCGCGCAACACTCCGCGCGATCTTCGACAATGCTCCCGCGGGCATAGTCGTCGCCGATGCAGATTGTCGCGTGATGATGGCCAATTCCGCCGCGGACCGGATCTACAATCGGCCACTACCACTGGGGCGGGAGCTCGAAACGCACGCCGGCCTCCAGATCTGCTATCCAGACGGCACTCCCTGCCCGGTTGAGGACCTGCCTCTGACAAGATCCTGCCTTCATGCAGAAGTAATAGAGAACATCAATCTGAGTATCATCTGGCCCGACGGCCAGAAGCGAGACGTAACCGCAAGCACCGCGCCGATCCGGACCGAAGATGGAGAGCTATCCGGGGGCGTGGGCATCCTTCAGGACGTGACGGAAATCCGGGCCGTCGAGCGGGATCGCGACCGCCTGCTCGCGCGGCTTGAAGATTACACGGACCATCTTGAGCAGATTGTCGAGGAAAGGACGCGCGATGTTGCCCGCTCGCGTGATGAGCTTCGAATTCAGCGCGACTTCGTGGACGCCGTCATCGAGAACGCGGGAAGCCTCGTGGTGGTAGTGGACAACGAGGGACGGATCGCGCGCTTCAACGAGTCCGCGGCGAGAGTGAGCGGGTGGTCGGTGGAGGAGGCATTGGGCCGCAACTTCATCGAGCTTCTCATTCCGGAGGAGGACCGCGCCCTCGTGAGCGCGGACTTCGGCCGGGGCCTCGAGGAAATGCCCAGCTCCGTGTACGAGAGTCGATGGCGATCCAGGAACGGCGATATACGGGTGATCTCCTGGAGCGTGTCCCTGATGTTTGACGAGCACGGGGACCCGTCGTTCATGATCGGCTCCGGGTGGGATGTGACCGAAGAGCGGCGGATGTCCCGCGCGTTGGCTGAGAGCGAGACCCAGTATCGCGAACTGGTCGAGGGCGCACAGAGCATCATCATCCGGTTGACAATGGATGGTTACGTTGTGTTCATGAACGAGTTTGGCCTCCGCTTCTTCGGCTACTCCGCCGATGAGTTGATCGGCCAGCACATAAGCATCCTCACGCCGGAGGTAGACAGCGGGGGCACGGACTTCGCGGGACTCGTTGACAAGATCGCGTCCCGGCCGGAGAGCCACTGGACAAATGAGAACGAGAATATCGCGCGGGACGGGACGAGACACTGGATCTCGTGGTCCAACCGCGTGATCCGCGATGAGAGTGGAGAGATGACCGGTGTCCTCGCGATCGGAATAGACCGGACCGCGCAGAAGGAGGCTGAGGATGAGGTGCGCGCCAGTCGCGAAGAACTGCGTGATCTCGCCGCGCGCCTGGCATTGACCGAGCAACGTGAGCGGCGTGAGATTGCCACCACGCTGCACGACGAACTGGGCCAGATCCTGGCGTTCGCCAAGCTGAAGCTATCGTCCCTATCCGCCCGAACGCAACTCGAATTTGCCGATCTTGATCCGGTGCTGACATACCTCGACGATGCTATTGGTTTCGTCCGCTCGCTCACCAGTCAGCTTGCGCCGCCAGTGCTGCGCCAGCTCGGTTTCTCCGCCGCGCTTCAGTGGCTGACCGACGAGATTCGCAAGCGCCAGGGCGTGCCGATTGTGTACGAGTGCCACGGCGCCCCCGTCTCCTTGCCTGAGGAAGTGGAGGTCACTCTCTTCCAGGCTGTGCGGGAGTTGATCACCAATTCGCTGAAGCATGGGAAACCCGGGCAGGTGAATGTACTCCTGAGCGTGAATGACTCTGTGCTTAGTGTCGCTGTGGCGGACGACGGGCGTGGATTCGACCCCGCCGCGCTGCCGCCTCGCAGCACAGAGTCCGGAGGCTTTGGGCTTCTCAACGTCAGAGAGCGGATCGAGTATCTCGGCGGGCAGATGGAGATCGCGTCATCGCCCGGCGCAGGTGCGCGCATCCGCCTCATCTATCCGATGGAGTGAGGGGACGGCGCTATGAAAATCACGGTTATCCTCGCTGACGACCACCAGGTAATCCGCCAGGGACTGCGTACGCTGATAGAGCAGCAGGATGACATGGAGGTAGTGGCTGAGGCCAGCAATGGGCGGCAGGCGGTGGACATGTGCGATGATCTGAAGCCGGACGTGGTTGTGATGGACGTTGCCATGCCCGACCTCAACGGCATTGAGGCGACCAGGCAGATCGCGAACGAATGCCCGTCCACGAAGGTTCTCGCGCTGTCAATGCACGCGGACAAGCATTACGCTGCAGGCATGCTCGGCGCCGGGGCGGCGGGGTATGTGCTCAAGGATTGCGCCTTCGATGAGCTTGCCGGGGCGATCCGCAGGGTAGCCAGCGGCCGCAGCTACCTCAGCGCCGACATTGAGAGCGTCGTAGTGCGCGACTACGTCGAGCGCCTCTCCGGTGACGGAGGCGAGTCGGTCTTCTCCGTCCTTACCGATCGCGAGCGCGAGGTGTTGCAGCTTGTGGCCGAAGGTCACACCACCAAGCAGATCGCCGATGGTCTGCATGTTTCAGTGAAGACCATCGAGAGCCATCGTCAGAACATCATGGATAAGCTGGAGATCCGCTCCATCGCCGAGCTGACGAAGTACGCGATCCGCGAGGGTCTCACCTCACTCGAACCGTAGCTGACTACCCCCCCCGAAGTCGTAGTGGATGAAACGGCCGCCCGTCTGTGAGGGGCGGACGCATTTTCAGGTGTCTGGCGCCGACTACTCAGTGAATCCCCCGTTGTGACCGCCGCTTTGCGCAGGTTACTCTTTACCTCGACCCCAGACAGTCTGGCTGTGAATCAATGAGGAGGGTGTCACACGTGGCAACGATGAAAGCCATCGCAACCAACGTTGGGCCGACGATCATGTGCGCCGAGGTGCGCGGACATAGCCTGTTCACCGATCTTCCCGAGGACAAGGGCGGCTTCGATACCGCGCCACTGCCGCCCGAGACGCTCTGCGGCGCGCTCGCCAACTGCATCGGAATGGTCATAGCGATCACCTGCCGGGAGCAGGGGATCGAGTATGCCGGCATGACGGTCGAAGTCGAGGCCGAAGCCGATGACGCCGGCAACAAGCTGGACAACTTCGAAGTCACCATCGCCATGCCCGGCGAGCTGTCCGAGGAGGATCGCTCCATCGTTGAGCAGGCCTCCACCGAGTCCAAGGTACGTGGCACCGTGATGAGCGGGGCCAACGTGAATGTCACCGTCCGCTGACGGGAGGAGCCGTGCCATGCCACACGAGTTGCCCGAGCTGCCATATCCCGGAGACGCCCTTGAGCCATACCTGGGCGAGCAGACCCTGCGGATTCACCACGATCGGCACCATCAGGGCTACGTGGATGCTCTGAACGAAGCGGAGGCGGCGATCGAGCGGGCGCGCGAGGCGAATGATCTCTCCCGTGCGCGTTCTATCTGCGACGCGCTGGCGTTCAACTACTCGGGCCACCTGTTCCACAGCATCTACTGGCAGTGCATGAGCCCCGATGGCGGTGGCGACCCCACGGGGCCGTTGGCGCAGCAGATCAACAGGGACTTTGGTAGTGTCGCCGGCTTCCGGGCACACTTCGTGGCCGCCGCCAACGCCGTGCAGGCATCGGGCTGGGCGGTACTGGCGTGGCAGCCTCTCGGGCAGCGGCTCGTGGTGCTGCAGGCCGAGAAGCACCAGGATCTGGCCGAGTGGGGCGTGACGCCGCTGCTGGTGCTCGATGTCTGGGAGCACGCCTACTACCTCGACTATCAGAACGAGCGGCCGAGGTTCACCGAGGGCTTCTTCGAAGTCATCAACTGGGACTATGCCGGGAGACGCTTCGAACGTGCGTGACATGGACCCGGGGACCACGCAAGTCCACCGGTGCCGGGCGTGGCTCCAGCCGGTGAAGCTCCCGAGACTGCCGCGGCTTCGAAGCGCGGGGGGGCATGGAGAGAAGCTGCAGGCCACGCCCGGCGTCGGATTAGATGGAAGGCCTGCCCAAATGTGCAAAACAGTGTTGGCTTCTCGGGGCAAACGAAGTGGACAATACGTGGAATACCCGATTGTTGGCGGCGCACCCACGCGATAGAATACACTCGAACATTGGAAACAGGACCTGACACGAAGGGCCGGCAGGAGGGCCTGCCGGTCGCGGGAACCACGAGGGCATCGGGCTCCAGTGTGTGGATGTGTGGTGGTGGAGCGGTGGTGTGGTTGAGGGTCCATGGGGACCCCGGAGCCCGTGCCCTCTCTTCTTCAGCCCCGGAAGCCCCGGGCGGAGGCGTTCTGATAGCAGACCCCGCTCGAGGCCGGACCGAACGGAAATCGGGGCCGAGTTCCCTGAGCGGCAGCATCTTCTCGGGGCAAACGAAGTGGAGAATAGGTGGAATACCCGATTGGTCAGTGTCCGGTGTCGGGGTAGACTACACTCGAACATTCTCAACTGGGGTAGTTGGACGGGACTGGCAGGAGGCCCGCCGGTCACGGAAAGAACGAGGGCAAGGGCTCTGGTGTGTGGTTGCGTGGTGGCGGAGCACTGGAGTGGGTGAGGGGTCATGGAGACCCCGGAGCCCGTGCCCTCTCTGTCGAGCCGCGGAGGTTCCGACAGAATGGGCCTGGTTTGAGCTGCCGGAGCGGTGCTCTTCGGCGCGGGGTTGGCGAGGAGGGGTGTGTGGTGGTGAGGTGGAGATCGGCGACGATCACCGAAGTGGACCGCTCCGGCCAGGGATGTGGTGGAGAACAACGAGGTGGCGTTCCGGCGGTCCTGTCGTGGGCCACAAGGGCTGGAAGGTGCTTCAAGTCGCGGATGTGTGGTCGAGCGTGTGGTGGCGAGGTGGAGGCTCCATGGGGAGCTGCAGTTGCACCCTTCGGTCCTTCGGATAGGTGGACGTGTGGCGGGTGGAGTGGTGGCGTGGTGGAGGTCCCGGCAGGTCGCCGGACGAGTGGTTGACCGGTAATCCATGTGGTGGCGTGACGTGGTGGAGAGATGGATTTCCCGGTCTCTATAGTGAGGCCCGCAGCATTAGCTGCGGGCCTCATTGTTTTGGTGTGCCGGGGATAGGATCGCGCCACGCTGTGGTAAAATGCCAGTGAGCATCCAGCGGCGGACTGCGTCTGATGCGCCGAGAGTCGTGGTCCGGTCTGATCTACGAAGGGGATGATGAGGC
The DNA here is from genome assembly GCA_012522765.1 of candidate division WS1 bacterium. Lineage (GTDB taxonomy): Bacteria > Armatimonadota > Zipacnadia > Zipacnadales > UBA5352 > UBA5352. The sequence continues at coordinate 14,852 of JAAYJW010000395.1, forward strand.
GATGCGAAGCTTGGCTGTCGGTTCCGTGCTGGTTTCGGTTGTCCTTGCGCTCTACCCGACCGTGGCGATGGCGCAGGTTGCCCCCACCCTCCGCGAGACAGTGGCGCTCGACCGACCTCTGAACATCTACAGGCTGCAACTCTCACCGCTGCAGATTGCCCAGCGCTTCGAGGACATTCTGAAGGAGAAGGGGGTCAAGCAGCAGGTTCGCGATGAGGCCGCACGGCAGTTCAAGGCCCTCCCCGACGACCTCCAGAGCAGCATCATCCTGACGCTCGATGAGCGCCTCGCGCAAGCGGGGCATATAGACAGCCTCGCGCTATCGCGAGTGAACCCTGAGTTGTTCCGGCAGATGGAACTCGCCCGTGTATTCAAGATCAACATGATCTGGCCCTCAGAGGGCACCCCCGGCGCATGGTCGTACGCGTTCGGCGCCGGCTTCGACTCCAACTGCGTCGTCAAGTTCGATGGCAATCCGGTAGAGTCGGCGTATCTGGGCATGGCTATCGAGTTCTTCCC
>JAAYJW010000396.1 GCA_012522765.1 candidate division WS1 bacterium
AAGGCTGCACCAGCAGTCCGTCGCGCACACCGCTGAGGCACTGGCTGCGCTCGCCGAGACGCTCTCGGATCTAGAGCCGGATCCTGAGGCGGTGCGCGTCGCCATCGAACTGCATGACGGAAGCATGGTGGAGATCAAAGAGATCGAGCGACGCCGGTGACCAAGCAGTCGGGTAAGAAGAAGAGTGTGCGCAGACGCCGCGCCTGCGACCATTTCATCTGCCAGATGCTGATCCAATTCGGCCATTTTGCACAGCTCTGATCGAGGGCAGTTGGGCGCACGAATTCTATCGCCACAAACGTGATAATGGGGCGGCACATTTTACCGTGCTCCGCCAGCTTGCTCGCCAGTGGGTCAAGGTACTTTACTCGATGTGGCGCAACGACACGACCTACGACGAACGGCTCCATCAGAACAACCGAAGCCGCAAGGCTGCATGAAAAACTTCACCTGACAATTGACCTACACAGTCCATACGACTACGACCGCCCTTCCATTGACACCTTTCCCCTCCCGGTGTATACCAAAGGTCCGCATGCAGCAGCGCCCGCCCGGGCGAAATCACGTACCGAAGAGAGACGACCCACTTTGATCATTACAAAGACCACTTACGCCCGCATGGGCCTGATGGGTAACCCCTCCGACGGCTTCGGCGGCAAGACCATCACCGTGCAGATACAGGACTTCTCCGCCCGCTCTACGCTCTGGGAGAGCCCGCAGGTGCAGATCGTACCCCACCGCGTCCATGATCCTTTCACCTTCGAGAGCCTCGAGCAACTGCACGATGTCGCGCAGCAAGATGGCTACTACGGTGGCACCCGCCTCATCTACGCAAGCTGCAAGCGTTTCTGCCAATTCTGCCACGACCACGACATCCCGCTCGCGCCGCGCAACTTCACGGTCGAGTACGAGACCGACATCCCCCGCCAGGTAGGCCTCGGCGGCTCCAGCGCCATCGTAGTCTCCACCGTCCGCGCTCTCATGGCGCTCTATGACGTCACAGAGCAGGACATCCCGCTCCCGATCCAGCCGCAGCTTGCGCTCTCGGTGGAGACCGAGGAGCTTGATATCCGCGCGGGCCTGCAGGATCGCGTCGCCCAGATCTACGGCGGCCTCGTCTACATGGACTTCAATCCCGAATACATGGCCGAACATGACCATGGCGACTATCGCAGGTTGCCGCTGGATCTGCTCCCGCCGCTCTACCTCGCATACATCCCTCACTCGACCACCACCTCCGGCAAGGCGCACAACCCGGTGCATTACCGCTTCGACAATGGCGACCGCGAAGTCGTCGAGGCCATGCGGCAGTTCGCCCGCTTCACGGACGAGGCCCTCGAGGCGCTGGAGCAGCATGATGAGGAGCGCCTCGCGCGGCTGATGGACGCCAACTTCGACCTGCGGCGGAAGATCTACGGTGACGAGGTCATCGGCGCGCACAACCTCGAGATGGTGGAGATCGCGCGCAGCTTCGGCCTCCCGGCGAAGTTCACCGGCTCAGGCGGCGCGATCGTCGGCATCCTGCGCGATGAGGAGCGCGAGGAGAAGATTCGGCGCGCCTTCGAGGAGCGCGGCTACCGCTTCCTGCGCGTGACCCCGGCCGAGCAGACGTAGTAGCGGGCTGAAGGAACGACCGCCCCTCCCCCCGGAACGACTACGGCAACGCCGTTTGCCGTTGGAGAGGTCGGCCCGCCGTTCGCCGTCGCCGTTGTCGTTGCCGTTCGGAGCGACGCATCTGCCGTTTAGATGCGTCGGCCGTTGCCGTTTGCCGTTGCCCAGCCGGATGGAGCGGAGGGGCTTCAGCCGCTCGGACAGTTGTGGAGAACGACTGGGCGCCGCTGAAGCGCCGCCCCTCCATACGACTACGACCACGACCTCCCCCCTCGTCCCGAAGCGGCGCGTCGTGTGCGCTGCGAGGGAGAGGGGGGCCGGGGGG
>JAAYJW010000397.1 GCA_012522765.1 candidate division WS1 bacterium
CGCGGCGGCGCTCCGGGATCTCCTCATCAACCACCGATCGCACCTGCGCGATCTTCCACTCGAGGTGCTCGCGGTCGCACATGTACTCCATGCTCGGCTCCCAGCCAAGCCGCGAGTCGGCCTCCACCAGCGGGATCGTGTCCTGTGCGTTGGCGACCTCCGCCTCGGCGAGCGCCACCATCTCATCGAGCACCGCGTTCGTCTCATCGGCGCCTTCGGCGGCCTGCAGGCGTTGCTTGAGCAGCCACCAGCGCTTGGTATTGATCGTGGTCTGCACGCAGTTGCGAATGAAGCGCCCGAGGCCCAGCATCCGCTCGGCCTCCTCCCGCCTGCGCTCAGGCGCCAGCGCCACCGCTTCCTCCAGCGAGGCCACGCCCTCCTCCCAGCGGCTCTTCATGCGCTCGAGCAGCCCGATCTCGCCCTCAATCCGGTCCGGATTGCGCGAGGAGTACATAGTGTGCATGATCCGCGCGCCGAAGTGCGCGTAGGACGCCGAGGGGAACTCCACGTCGCGTTCGAGCACCAGCGGATACGCGGGCCCCACGCGGAAGGGACCGTACTGATCCTCGTTCGTCGGCACGTAGTCGCAGATGGCCTCGCTCCATGCCTCCCACGCCTTCACCGCGAGTGGCCCGCCCTCGCCGAAGTCGCGCTCCGCCAGCTTCGGCGCCATCTCCGTCGGGAGCGCCGAAGGCTCCCAGTAGGCCCACTTGGCCATCTCGTTGACGAACGACGGCCACCAGCCGTAGTGGTGCGACTCCATCAGGCCCACCAGTCCCCAGTTCTCATGCGCCTCCAGCAGCGCCCTGTAGCGCCGCTCCCACTGGAACGGGATCGGCTCGTAGGGGATCACGCCGATGTCCCAGCTCAGGCCGCCGGTGTTGCTCATCGTGTAGAGCGGAATGCCGCGCTCATGCGCCGCGATCGCCTCGCTGCGGAAGTAGACGCCCGGCCCCGCAAATGAGGCCGTGTAGTCCACGCAGCGCGTCATCGTCCCGTCCTTCTCTATGTTCTCGAACATCTCGAAGGTCGCCTGCAGCGAGATGTCCGTTGGCAGCGAGTGGATCAGCGCCACCCGGTTCTCCTCCGGCGCCCAGCCCCAGTTGTAGGTCCAGAAGACGACGTCGAGGTCCGGGTTATACTTGCGCAGGATCCGCTTCACCATGTTCAGCCACTCGGGGTAGTCGTAGCACGGCCACCAGCCGGGACTGCGGCGGTTGTCCGGCTTGCCGTCGGGAGAGGGCTCACCACGCAGCCTCCCCGTGGTGTTTTCATCCTTGCTCGGGAACTCGCAGGATTCACCTACGAAAACAATCCCCTTCGCGCCGGGGCAGGCCCGCATCAGGGCGCCGTAGGTGCTCTCGTAGAATTCCTCGGCGTCCGGATCGTCCGGGTGCTTGCGGCTCTTGAGGTAGCTGTAGAGGTAGACATCCACGCCGAAATGCGCCGCGCGATCCACAACATTGTTGAGGTCAAGGTAGCCGGTGGTCGTCATGTCCGGGCCCTTGACGAAGACGAGGATCGCGTCCATTCCCGCGTGGGCGATGGCATTGAGGTGCTGGTCGGGGAACTGGTCTATGCCCCAGCCGGAGTGGATCATCCGTGGCGAGAAGATCGGCGCCCGGGTGCTGTCCTGCGCCTCTACGAACGGCCCCTCGCGCAGGTTCATCAGGTCTTCGAGGTAGTAGCAGCCCTGCCCCACGCCGCGCTCATCAATGCCGCAGATCGTGATCGCCTCCGGCTCGACGATGAGCCGGTAGCTGCGCGGGACAGTCAGCTCTGCGCCGAGTTCTGGCGACTGCTCCTTCGTGGTGAAGACAATCGCTTGCGCGCCGGTATCTCCGCCCGGCGCGAGCAGCATCGGGATGCCCATGCTGGTGAGGAAGTAGTCCTGCAGGTCCTGCGCGACGCCCACGA
>JAAYJW010000398.1 GCA_012522765.1 candidate division WS1 bacterium
AGCGGCGTGAGGTCGAAGTAGCCGCCCTCATCAAGCGTCTCCAGCGGCGGCTTCGGCTTTTTGAAGTAGAAGTACTCAAGCTCCGGGCCGACGTAGAAGATCAGCCCCTTCTCCTCGGCGCGCTGAAGGATCTTGCGGAGCACGTAGCGGGGGTCGAACTCATAGGGTGTGCCATCCGGGTGCTGAACGTCACAGATCATGCGTGCGACCGGCGTCTGCTCTCCGCGCCACGGCAGCAGGGCGAAGGTGCTCGGGTCGGGCTTGGCGATGATGTCGCTCTCGTCAATGCGCGCGAAGCCGTGGATGGAGGAGCCGTCGAAGCCCCGACCGTTCTTGATCGCATCCTCCAGATTCTCCGCCGTGATTGCGAAGCTCTTGAGGAAGCCCAGCACGTCGGTAAACCACAGTCGGACGAACTTTACGTTCTTATCGCGCGCCAGTTTCAGGGCTGCCTCGGTCGCCTCCTCCCGTCCTTTCTCCCGCTCGCTCAGATAGCACCCGTGCCGGTTGCCAGCCATTTCGCATCGCCTCCTGGTCAGATTGTTGTGCGCCCCCTGCTACGTGTCCCCCAAAAAAGTCTACAGGCCCTTGACGGGCCCTCCGCTGCTCGGCATGGGCTGGCGAGCTACGGTTACCTTCGCGGTGTGGCGCTGCGTTCCCCTTACGAGTTCCACGCTAATCTCGGAGCCCACCGGCGTGTCAGCAACCAGTTTGCCAAGCTGCCCCACTGTCACAACCTCTGTGCCGTTCCACGCGACAATGACATCCCCCGGCTGGATGCCGGCGTTGATGGCCGGGTGGTTACGATAGACCGCCTCCACAAAGACGCCTGAGGAGGCTGCCGGGGCATAGCGGCGGGCAAGCTCTGGCGAAAGCTCCCGCGGTATGACGCCCAGCCAGCCGCGCACCACCGCTCCGGTCTCGATCAACTGACGCGCCACCACCCGCGCCATGTTGCTCGGCACCGCGAAGCCCACACCGGCGGAGCCGCCCGAGCGCGAGGCAATGGCGGTATTGATGCCAACAAGCTCACCGCGCAGGTTGATCAACGGCCCGCCGGAGTTGCCCGGATTGATGGCCGCGTCGGTCTGTATCAGGTCCTCATAGCCGATGATGCCGATATCGGTGCGCCCGGTAGCCGAGATTATGCCCGCGGTGACGGTGTGCGCCAGACCGAAGGGCGAGCCGATTGCCACCACCCACTCCCCCACCTGCAATGCCGCTGAATCGCCCCAGCGTATCCACGGCAGCCCCTCGTCCTCAACCTTCACAACCGCCAGATCAGTCGCGGGATCTGCGCCCAGCACACGGCCGGGCAGTTCGCGATCGTCCGCAAGGGTGACGGTGATCTCCGTAGCTCCGGCAACAACATGATTGTTGGTGATGATGTGTCCCTCGGCTGATATGAGACACCCTGAGCCGAGGCTGTGAACCTCTCGGTCGCGACCCCGCAGCATATCGTCGAGGCCACGCCCGAAGAAGTCGCGGAGCGGCGACCTTGAGACGACCCCCGGAATAATTGTCGTGGTGCTGATATTCACCACCGCCGGACTGGCAACCCGCGCGGCGGCAGCGAAAGCGAGACCGAGATCCTCCGCGGTGGAGATGGCCCGCTCCTCGTCGGCGGTCAGTCCCTGTGCGGCAACGGCGGCGCCGCATATTACTGTGATAAGAGCAATCAAGCCGATGCGTCTTCCGGTGCCTGTCATCCGCACTACCCCCTTCGTCGTGATGATCGTCAACAGGAATCCAGAATCCCTCCGTCGCTGAGAGCCTACGGAGGGTTTGGTCCTGTCCCTATTCCTCAACGTCAATGGAACACCTCCTTGTTCCGGGTGTCTTAAAATAAAGTGTCAGCAACGGTATTTCATCAGGGAGTTCATGCTACATGTGCAGACCCCTCGGCATCAGCAGCACGATGATCGGCCCCGATCTTACTGGTGAGAAGCTCGAACAAGCCGTCCGGCGCGGCATCACGCATATTGAAGTGCTGCTTGCCGCCGCCGCACAAGACGCACAGGATGCTAATGCCGCTCAACTGCACAACGATCTGTCCGCTGTGGGGATGACCGCCTGGTCGGTTCATGCGCCTTTTGGGGGCGAAGTAGACCTCAGCGCGCCAGATGAACTGCAGCGGCGAGCTTCGGTGGGCGAAATGCGCAGGGCCTGCGAGGTGGCGGACACGCTTGAGGCGAAATGCGTCGTCGTTCACGCGGGCCTGCTCGCTGAAGATGAGGCGGAGTGCGCTCTGCGACGCTGCCAGAGCCTGCGCAGCATCAACTGCCTGCTCAAGCGCACGAGTCGGCTCGGGCTGCGGCTTGCGATTGAGTACTTGCCAGCGAACAAGCCGCGAATATGCAACCACAGCAGCATGATGCTTGAGGTTCTGAATATTGTTGATGGTGAGGCGGGCGTCTGCCTCGATACCAATCACGCCAACCTGCGCGAATCATTGGCTGAGGCCATGCTGGCGCTGGCCGATCACATCGTGACGGTCCACATATCTGACAATGACGGCGAGCAGGAGCGACATATGCTCCCCGGCGAGGGCGTCATTGATTGGCCCGAGTTCATGCGTCTACTGGACGAGATCGGCTACGACGGCCCGCTGATGATGGAGGCGGGCTGTCAGGCGGAGTTGCCCGAGCGGCTTGACCTGACCGTGAAGAGCGCGCGGGAGTACCTGGGCTGGGAGGCCCCCGAATGACCGACGCATTTGGCAGCGACGATCAGCAGATCATCCACGGCGACTGCATCGAGTTGCTGGCGGAAATGCCGGCCGAAAGCGTGGACGTCTGTTTCGCCGACCCGCCCTACAACCTGCAGCTTCAAAACGAACTCTACCGCCCCAATCGAAGCCGAGTTGATGGGGTGGAGGATGGCTGGGACCAGTTCGACTCGATGCACGCCTACGATCAGTTCACCGCGGCGTGGCTGACGGCCGTGCGGCGGGTGCTGAAGCCAAACGGGACGCTGTGGGTGATTGGCAGCTACCACAATATCTTCCGCGTCGGTAGAATCCTCATGGACCTTGGCTTCTGGATACTGAACGATATCGTCTGGATCAAGTCGAACCCCATGCCGAACTTCCGCGGCGTGCGCTTCACAAACGCCCACGAGACGCTTATCTGGGCGGTGCGGGACAAGGAGCGGAAGGACTATACCTTCAACTACGAGCACATGAAACAGTATAACGATGGCAAGCAGATGCGCTCGGACTGGTTCATCCGCGAGGGCATCTGCTCCGGCTTCGAGCGCCTGCGCGACGCAGAGGGCAAGAAGCTGCACTCAACGCAGAAGCCCGAGGCGATCCTGCGGATGGTCGTTGAGGCCTCGACCAACCCTGGCGACCTGGTGCTTGACCCGTTCGTAGGTTCGGGCACGACGGCGGCGGTCTGCAAGAAGCTCGGCCGCCGCTGCATCGGAATAGATGCCAACGAGGACTATGTGCAGATAGCGCGCAAGCGTCTGGCGGCAATTCAGCCGGCACTGTGGCTGGAAGAGCCAGGAGAGGCCGCGGCAGGCGAGTAACCTCCGGCGAGCTCGATACGAAGAAGATCGTGTAGTTGCTCGCACCACTTCAGCGACGCGGGGAGGTATGCCTGATGCACCCGACCCGATTCGCGCTCCTGTGCGCCATCGTGCTCACCGCGACGGCCGCATGGTCGGATCCCACGATCAGGCTCACCGTAGATAGTCTCACGCCGCCGGGACCATACACGCCCGGCCAACAGGTCTCCGTCAGGGGCTCAGTCGCCTACAGCGAAGTCCCGCGACCGTGGGGCGGTGGAGGGATGATGACCACTCAGACGCGACATTCAGCGAACGTTGCGCTGGAGTGGATCAGGACCGCGGACGACGACTGGCCGGAGGTCCCCGAACTTAAGAGCGCCACGGGTAATCTCTCCATCGCGGACGGCCCCGGCTGGACGCCCTTCGAGCAGAAGCACGGCGGGGCCAGACAGTTCTGGAGCGTCCCGGTCAACCCTCCGGCACGCACTGAGCGCACCGACGCGTTCAACCACGCTGAGACGATACCCTTTGAGGGCACCTTCACCGTACCGAATGAGTGCGTCGCGATCCGCCTCCGCGCGACGCTCGACATCACCGTCGGCGCGAACTGGTTCGTCTCGTATTACTACTACGACCACCACCCGCTGCAACTCGATGTCCCCGGGGTAAAGCACATTGAGGTGACCTGCGAACGCAAGCCCTACAACACGCAGACGCGCACGGTGGTCGTCAGCGATCAGTCCGATCGCGTGACGATCAGCGGGACGGCCGTGGATCCGCGCTGGGGACCGTTACATCGGGCGCTGGTGACCGCGAGCGGCGCGGGCGCGGCAGGGCAGGCGTACACGGGGCCTGACGGCAGCTACTCGATCGACCTGACGCTGAGCGAGGCGCATGTGATCGCCACGAAGGCCGCCGCAGGGACGCTGCAATCTGAGGCGAAGAGCTGCAACTTCCGCCTCGCGACCGAAGCTGATTTGGTGATCATCACCTACCAGGTGAACGCGCCGGGGTATCTGCGCGAGGACGGTGCATTCAGCCTGCGCGTCCCCCCTGACACAAAGACCGTGTGGGTATCCGGCCTGATCGGGCACAAAGACGCGACATCCGAGGCCGCGGCGCGGCAGGGCCGCCTGGAGCTGTGGCAGCGCGTTCAGGGCGGCACGATCATGCTGCAGGTGCAGGGTGCACGTAACGTCTTCGACTTCCACTGGGGCGATTTCACCGGCTATGTGCCGGTAGACGAGAGTGGCAGCGGCGCGGTGCGGACGCGGCGGATCATCCTCCTCGAACCCGACCCGAACGCTGCTGTGACAGTTGCCGCCGATCCCAACGACCCGGAGAACATCAATGGCTTCGAGCAGCAGCTTAAGGTCATCTGGGACAAGGCTCCCGAAGACCTGCGCAATCTGTGGTTGCGTATGGGCTTGCTCATTGCCCTGAAAAAGGACATCGATTCAGGGTTGACACTCGGCTATTCGGGCCAGGCGGACAATGTCCGCAACTACATGCAGCGCTGGGACAATGGCGGCTACAAGGGGAAGATGTACAACAGCCTCTGGGCGCTGCGCGAATCGGTTATGCTGCTGCCGCACCCGGCGCTTGCGACCACCGCCGATATGGACACGCATGCTCAGAACGCGAGCAAGCTCTACGCGCAACTAAAGGGGCAGTCACTGACGCCGAAACCGGGCTTCGGTCCGACGCAAGCGTTGGTGCAGAACATCCTCGACAAGGCGGAGGCGGGCATATCATGGTAGCGAAAGGGACCGCGCAGACGCTGATGGTCAGCGTATCCGTAGCGCTGTTGCTGACGCTGACAGCGGCAGTTGCGTCCGCCCAGCTCATGCCCCGCACGCAGCCACCCGCGCCCGAACAGCTCCCAGATTTCGAGCGCGCCCTGCAGACATGGCTGACGTCCGAGCTTTCGCTGCAGGGGGTGCAGGTCGCCGCCACTCGGAGCGACATCTCGGTCGGTTTTGAGCTTGCGGCACAGAGCCGTGAGGAGATCATGTCACAGATCACACTGGTGGCGCTGCATGCGGCCGCAGGCGCTCCGTGGGCGAACAACCTGCGCATCAGTCCCTCGATTGCGGGCTATCCGGCAGGCGTGGTGACGATCACCGTTGATGCAGTTCGCCGGCTCGCCAACGCTCAGCTTGACGACGAGGGCTTCTTCCGCACCTGGAAGGGCGAACTGATGCCGCTGATGGCCGAAGACCCCGCCGAGCTGGTGGCGCCGCTGGCCACCGGGCAGGGCTGGTCGGTCGGTGAAGTGACTACCACCGACGGCCTTTCAGCGTTGATCGCATTCGGCTTGCCCGAGGTGCATGCGCGTTTCCCGGAGAACCACACTGCCGCGCTCACAACCGTCCAGACGGGGGCGGGGCAACTGCAGGTGGCGGTGATAGACGTGGGCGATGAGGCAGGCGCGCAGGCGCTGCTGGCCGCGCTCGCTACCGCACTGGGCGGAACGCCACCTCCGCAGGCGGATGCGACGCTCAACATCCCCCGCACGCCTCCGGTCAAAGCGAAGTGCAACGGCGGCCTGCTCTATGTCCTCTCAGGCCCCGAGGCCGAGGCGACCATCGCGATCAACACGCTGGTCAATCCGCCCACCGATCCGACACTGATTGCGGACGCGGGCGGCGATACCACTACGGGCGGCGGACAACCACCCGCTGCCGGAACAGGCTCTGCCGGGAACTCCATCTTCGCCGACAGCTTCGATGGGGCCCTGACGGCATGGGACACCAGCCAGGTCACTGCAGAAGTCGTTGACGGCGCCCTCTACATCACCGTTCAGCAGGATGAGACCCTCATCCTGCGGCAGCCCCTGCCGATGGACAATATCGCAATCGAGTTCGATGCACTCGCGGAGACCAACGGTATCCAGCTATCCCTGATGAAGTCGCAAAATGAACACTACGTGGCGGCGCTGGGGATGGGCGGAAACAGCTACACGATGCTGATGGATCGTCCCGGCGGGGCGGTACTGAAGGCCGTTATGGCCCCCCTGTTCACGCCGCGGCAGTGGCATCATTACCGCTTCACCCGGCAGGGATCGCGCATCGAGGTCCACCGCGACGGCGAGTTGATAGTGGCCGCCGATGATGCGCTGCAATACAGCGGCGAGGGGATGCTTGTGTTCAGCAGCCAGTCCGCGCGCGTGGGTATAGACAACGTGCAGGCGAGCGATCTCGCGCAGGCAGGCGGGACAGCCATCGCGACCGGTGGCGGTCAGCCTGCCGGTGGCGGGGCGGCCACCGGAGGCACAACTGCAACTACCGGCGGTCAGGATCCGCCACCGGCGGGGCTGGAGCCGATGGCGCTGCTGGCTGACAGCGCGGTGAAGAAGGCGGTCATCTGCCTCGGTTTCGATGATCGCAGCGGACTGCGCGGCGTGCAGGACGTCTTCCCCGAGGGTACTGAGAAGATCGTCCTCTACCTGGAGATCGAGGATGCGCGCCCCAACAGTGAAGTGCAGATGACGTGGTTTCTCAACGGCAAGATAATCGGCCGGCAACCGCTGCTGGTCTCCGGCACACAGAGAAATATCAGCTACCTCTATGCCTCGAACCGCCCGACGCTGTGGACCGGAGCCTACGCGGTGGAACTGCGCGAGAACGAGCGCCTTGTGGGGCGGTTGACGTTCAGGGTTGAGTAAGCGGCAGTTGCCGTAGTCGTTGTGGCCCCTGCGCCCTCGCGAGGGGCGGCGCGAAGCGACGCTGTCGTTGTCGTATGCCGTTGCCGTTGGAGAGGTCGGCCCCCGCGCCGACCTGTGCCGTTGTCGTAAGGTCGTTGCCGTCGAAC
>JAAYJW010000399.1 GCA_012522765.1 candidate division WS1 bacterium
AGCGCCACCGTCGCGAAGTCCAGCAACTCCGGCAGCGTGAAGGTAGCCCACCGCGCCCCGTCGGCCTCGGTGATGCTCACCGGCAGCACCTGCGTCGTTGCGGTGCGGCCCTCATCAGTGCGCCGCTGGTTCGGCAGCACCCACGCCATCGCGGGCGCGGTGCCATCATCCAGCCGCACGCGCACCTGCAGGTCGCTCAGGCGCTGGTGCAGCTCCTCCGGCGGCGTCTCAATGTGCTTGAGGCCGGGGTTGACGAGGCGGTTCGCGAAGCCCACCCAGTAGCTGTCGCCGGTGCGGAAGCTCTTGGTCTTCAGCACGCCGACACCCTCGGTGTAGCCATCAATGACGACGTTGTCGCCCACGCCGCAGGAGCGCAGGTAGCTGCGGATCAGTTGCGCCCACGCCTTGGTCCCGCGCATCGGCTCCACGCTCGCGCTCGTCTGCGGGCGGAAGTCATAGCCGTAGGCGTTATCATCCAGCGCCTGCGCGCGATCATCGGTCTCCATCACATCACGGTAGCCCTCGGTCCACGAGGAGTAGTAGATCGAGCCGAGGTCGGCGCCGATGTAGAGCACGCTGCCTTCGCCGTAGTCGCCCAGCGTGACAACCGCCTGCCCCTCTGGCAGAGTGCCAATGACGGTGGCGGTAGTGGGCTGGCGCACCGCAGTCGCCCTGTCCCTCGTTACTGGCGCCTGAGGCGGCAGGTCCTGAAGACCCGTCTCAGCGGCATCAAACGACACCGCCGCGGTAGCGATGGTGCTCTCGCCCTCCGTCGAGCCGATCACTTCATCGAAGCCATGGCCGGGGTTGCCGACATCCTGATTGTACCAGTCGGCCGCGAAGGCGCCGTCCTGGAAGATCAGGTTGCCGCCGCCGGCGACATACTCGCGGAACTGCTGCGCGATCTCGTCGCTCACCACGCGCGAGCAGTCTGCGACGATGATCGCCGGGAAGCGCGACAGGTCGCCGAGGTTGTGCTCGGAAAAGATTCGGAAGTCAACGTTCAGATCGTGCAGCATCAGCAGGAGGCCATTGAGTTCGCGGGTGCCGATGCCATTGACCAGCAACGTGCGGTCGGAGGCGTAGACGCCCACCTGCGGGTCGCGCTGCTTGCTCAGCAGGTAGATGTCGCCAAGCTGATACATCTGATCGTTGATCGCGCGCGACACGGTGTACATCGGCTCGCGGCGGCGATAGTTGTCATTCGAGTCGGCCACGCCCTGGTAGGTCGGGTCCGGTGCGCCCGCAAAGCATACGTGCGAGAGACCTGTGCGCGGGCCGTCCATGATGTACGACATCTGCGCGTAGCCGGGATTGAAGTCCGGCGGCATGCCCAGTGAGTTGCCGGGAACGCCGGACCATTCCGCCACATCGCGCATAAGCGTGAAGCGGTAGATGCCGGTGTGGTAGCCGATGCCGTGGCGCATGAGGACGTCGGACACTTCGGGGAAGTCCCACCACGCGGCGCCGCCAATCCAGCTACCCCAGAAGGGCAGGCTCCAGATGACGACGTGCTCGGGATCGTTGGCCTTCAGGGTGTCGTAGACGAACTTCGCGAAGTCAAGCTGTGACCAGCGCCGGAACTCCTGCCAGTCGCAGAACGCGCGCGACTTCTCGAAGGCCTCCGGCGGCTGGATTGCCGCGAAATCCGCGTGATTTGTGCCCCACGCTTCGTTGAGAGCAGCGATTGTCCCGTAGCTTTCCTGCAGGCGCTCGCGGAAGCGCTGGCGGCAGACCTCGCAGTAGCAGCCGTTCTCGCGGTAGGCGAACTCGTCCTGCGGGTAGTAGCCCATGTTGAAGGGCTTGTCGCGCATCCCGGTGGCCAGTTCGGTCAGATTGGCGGCGAGATACGCGCGGTAGTCGGGGTTGAGGAAGCAGACCTGGGCGTTACGGGCGCGACTGCCATCCGCGAGAAGCATCGCCGCCTCGGGGTGCTCGCGCAGATACACGCCATCGTGGGCAACGGATCCGGCCCAGCCGAGGTAGACGTGGTGTGCGGCGGCGGCATCATACGCCGGTACCTGCTCATGGGAGGCCGTCCCGCCCCAGTCCTCGGAGAACTCGTAGAAGCGCGCGTCTTTGTCCGCCGACCAGGTGAAGTCGTAGATGAGCAGGAACGGGTTGTCATCGGCGTAGATCACGCCATCGCGGTAGGTGAAGCTCTCAGCGCCCTGTCGCCACGGCGGGTCCCCGGGCAGTTGCGCGAAGGCGCAGGTAACTGCGCCAAGGAGTGCAAGCACGATCATCAGGCGGGTCATCTTCATCATGCGACCTCCTTGATACGATCGGCGGGTACCTCGATTGTCTTCGTCTGTCCATCGTCGTTGCCGTCCGGGGGAGGCGCTGTCGCCCCACCCCGGCCCTCGAACGCCGCCGCCGTTGCCCCAACGGCTGCCTCACCCCCCCGGCCCCCTCTCCGTTCCGGAGGAGGGGGAGAACTCAAGCGGCAGCGACGGCCACCACGGACGCGATCTTCAGTTGCATGAACCTTGTGTTGGTCGCGACCTGACGCTTAGTGAGGCTAGGCGGCCGTCGCCCCACCCCGGCTTCGAACGCCTCCGCGGTTGCCCGAACGGCTGCCTCACCCCCGGGCCCCCTCTCCGTTCCGGATGAGGGGGAGAACTCAAGCGGCAGCGACGGCCACCACGGACGCGATCCTCAGTTGCATGAACCTTGCGGCGGGCGCGACCTGACGCTTAGTGAGGCTGGCCCCCTCCGGAACGCCTCACCTTTACACAAATCTCGGAATGCGGCCGTTTGGCGGTGGAGGGGCCGCACGAGGGCAGATTGCGAAGCAAGCTGCACGAGGTCGGCCCATCCGGTTGTTCGGTCCACCGCCACTGAGACGGCCGTAGTGGGCCGACCTCAGCCCTCGCAAATGACGCTCGGGCTTCGTGCGGCCCCTCCACGGCGCCGTCGCCCCACCCCGGCCGTCGCACGCCGTCGTCGTTGCCGTCCGGACTGTGTATGTCAATTGTCAGGTGAAGTTCTTCATGCAGCCTTGCGGTTTCGGTTGTTCTGATGGAGTCGTTCGTCGTAGGTCGTGCCGTTGCGCCACATTGAGCAGAGTACCTTGACCC
>JAAYJW010000400.1 GCA_012522765.1 candidate division WS1 bacterium
CCCCCGCCCTACAAACGGCGCGGCGGGGTACGAGCGGTTACTCCACCGGCACCAGCCTTGCCGCCACGGTGAGGGTCCCCTCCCCCACCTCGACCGACTCCGGCTCAAGGCCCGCCTCATCGAGGCGCCCCGAGAGCAGATCCGCCACCTGCGCCTCGGCGACCTTGCGCAACTCGCCCGGAAGCTCGACATCCCCCGCCTCCACCTTCTTGACGGATAGCAGCAGTTCGCCATCCTCCACGTAAGGCTCCATCGCCAGCCACACCCGCACGGAGAACAGCAGCACCTTCGTGCTCACGCCGAGCCGCACGAGGCCCTCGGAGAACTCCACCCGTGGCGAGCTGTAGCCCCGCGGCAGCCCCACTGCATCGGGATTCTCGCGAATGTAGCTGTTGATGTCATCCTCGGTGAGCATGACCGCGATCGTGGGGCGCACACCGCGGATCGCCTCGATCTGCTCGAGCGAAAGCCCCGCGCCGGGGCCGGATGCGCCCACCCCTCGCGCGCCGTAGATCGTGCGGATTGGCCCGGGGAAGCGCTCAGGCGCTCCCCGGACCAGTGCTCCAAGGCCGACCAGTACGATGGCCGCCAGTACAACGCCCGTCAGGCAGCCCATGCCGAAGCCTGAGCGCCATTTTCCGGCCATCGCATTCGTTCCAAGCATGGACATGGTCGGCTATCCGCTCCGTTACTCAGTCTCGGGCGTCTGCGGCATGTCCGGCATCTGAGGCATTTCAGGCATCTCGTGCATGGTGATGCCGCCCGGCACCTCGAAGGCGTCCGCGGGAACCGTGTCGACCTCGCTGTACTCGTAGGTCGCGGTCATCTCATCGTTCTCCACCTGCTTGATGAGATTGGTGTCCTTGGCGACCCACATCTTCGTCACCATGCCGTCCTCGTCGGTCGTCTCGGCGGTCCAGCACTCGACGCCGTCAATGGTCTCGCTGCCGGTGATCTTGGCATCGGGGTTGGCGTCGGCGTAGGGGCTCGGGGCATCGCCTTCCTCGGCATCCTCCATGGACAGCTTCATGCCCTCGCCGCGACCCTCGTCCCAGGTGTACATGACGTTCTCGGTCATATCCATCATCATTACGCCCGGCTGGTCTTCGCTCTCGATCCGCATCTTCGCGGCCTCGCCATCCTGCATCTGCACCATCATGGTGGCCTCGCGCGCCTCGCCGCTCTCCTTCTCGGTCATGGTGACGTCCATGACGAAGCTGGCTGGCCAGCGGCTCATGATGTCGCCGAGGGTCTGGACGTCCTCGACGGCCATGCCATCATCTGTCGGTGGGGTGTCCTCGACCAGCGTCGGGTCAATCTCTTCCTGTGCCTGTTCGCCACAGCCACCGAGTATCGCAACGACAAACAATGTCGCGATGGCCGTGCAGATCATCAACATCTGGTAGCGTCGCATCTTCTGCCTCCTGCGTCCTGCGTTGATTGGTGCGACCGCGGGATGCTTCTCCCGCTGCGCAAAGGGATTATCGGTTGTAGAAGCTCTTCGGTCAAGGTGGGGGCGGCAGCTCTACGGGAGAAGCGGGCGGGCGGGGGCGGCATCCTCCTGGCGGTCTACGAAGGCGCTTCCTGTTGGCTACCAGTTGCATTCTTTCGGAACATCGAGCTTCAACAGATGTATACTATAGCCGGAGGAGGCTCTACGGGGTCCTTAATGCGTAAGAGGGAAAAGGGAGGCGCGGGCAATGGAGCGAATGCGCATCTATGTGACCAACGAGGTGTCCGAGCAGGCGCTTGCGCATATCAATGCGCTCGAGGGCGTCGAGGCAGGCGATGGGGTAATCATCGGCACCGGCGAACCGAGATCGGAGGAGGCGGCCGTCCTGCTCTTTTACGATGCGCCTGAGGGCAAGGGCGAGATCCGCATTCCGTTCTCGAGCATTGCAATCGCCGATGAGGGTGTTGTGCGCGGGCGGATGAAGCGCACCGGCATGACCGGCTGACGCCGCCGCAACATCTTCATCGCCGGCTTGAGCAGGGCGCGTCAACCTCTGCGGAGAAACGACGAGCCGTGGCACTCGTTGCCGGGATCATGCCCATCGTCCCGGTGGCGCTCAATGTGCGGGGAAAACCCCTGTGTACCCGACATGTGAATTGGGGGCGTCTGATAGTGAAGCTTTCCGTGCTGCTCATCGGCAATGGTTCCAACCATCACGCCGAGATTGAGCAGGCCCTGCGCGCCGGTGGATTTGAGCCCGACATCACCGTCACCGATAAACTTTCCCCCGTAGCGCATCTGCAGAACTTTGAACTAATCCTGTCAGACAACTCCGCTGGCGACCGTCTCGACCGACATCCGGCGCTTCAGACGGTGGCGACCCTCCCCCAGGTGGTCTTTGAGCTCGATCGCAGAGGTGTCTTCACCTACTGCAATCAGTACGGGCTCGATCTGCTGGGCTATACCAGCGAGGACCTCAAGGCCGGGGTGCACGTCTCCACAGTGATTGAGGAGGCTGATCGCGGACGCGCGGTGGAGCGGGTGATGTCCATCCTCCAGGGCGACACTCCCTCCAGCGGGGCGGAGTACACGGTAGTGCGGAGCGACGGCTCGCATTTCCCGGTGATTATCTACTCGATCCCGGTGATTGAGGAAGGCGTAATCGTCGGGATGCGCGGGATCGTCGTGGACCTCAGCCACATCAAGGGCACTCAGGAGCGCCTGGCCGCCAGCGAGGAGCGTTACCGGCAACTGGTCGAGACGATGGGCGACGGTCTGATCTCCGTCGGGCCGGGTGGCGGCATTCTCTTTGTGAACCAGGCGATGGCCACGATACTTGGCTATGAACCGGAGGAGGTGCAGGGAAGGGACATCCACGAATTCTGCATCTCGGAGGATCATCACACGCTCGACGCGCACCTCGAGTCGCGTTTCAGCCGCGGGGAGCGCTCGAGCTACGAAATAACGCTGCTTGGGCGGGAGAGAACCGTGCCGGTGCTGGTTACAGCCTCTCCCATGCGCGACTGTGACGATCGGATCTTTGCGAGCCTTGCTGTAGTCACCGACATCTCGCGCCAGCGTGCCGCCAATCGCCAGCTTCTGCACATCAAGACCGCGCTGGATAACGCCAGCGAAGCCATCAGCATCTTCGACGCGGATCTCGTCCCGGTCTACATCAACCCGGCATTCGAGGAACTCTCCGGCCTTTCGCTCGAGGAGTTCATCGAGGCCGGTGGGCCCAGCGCCTGCCTGGCGGGCGAGGAAGATTTCGAGCCGGTCCAGCGCGCGGTTGCGGAGGATGGCTTCTTCATCGGCGAGTTCGAGGGCCGCCACAGCTCCGGCCGCCAGTTCCCCGTGATGGGGCGGATTGATGCCGTTCACGATCCGGATGGCGAGTTGACGGGCTTTGTCGCTGTGATCACCGACATCACTGAACGTCGCGAGCGTGAGGAACGGCTCCGGATCACCAACGCCCGCCTCTCGCTGATCAACCGGCTTCATCAGCGGCTCACCGATGGCGCGTCCGTTGATGAGATAATCGCAGCGGGGGCCGATGGCATCCTCGACGTGCTCGGCGGCCATCACGCACACGTCTCCATCCGCCAGCCGGGCAGAGGGCAGCAGGAGGTTGATGAACTTGCCATCCGCTACTCGAACATGCCGGCGGAGTTGGAGGCAAGGGCCTTCGGCGCCCCGCTCAGGGATAGGGACGCGGTGCTGCCGCTGCATGCCGGCGGCGTCCTGGCCCGGATGTATACGACCGGTGAGATGACCGAAATTCGCGAGGACGAACTGGGCGATGTCGCCGAAGAACTCCAGCGCTGGGTTCAACCCGGGGCGCCGGCGGGTGAAGTGCCGATCACGGAGGCGCTGGGGGTGCGCTATCTGTGCCTGATGCCGCTCACTGACGAGGGCGGCACTATCGGCCATATCACGCTGTCCCGCGCCGAGGACCGGCCGCTGACGGTCGCGGAGAGGGAGCTTCTCAGCGCCGTCGCGCAGCAGATGGCGATGATCCTCAACAGGGCGCGCAGTGAGGAGCAACTTGCCCGGCTCAACAACTACCTGCAGGCCATCGTGAACAACGTCCAGGCGTGGTTCATGGTGGCCGACGGCAATGATGAGGTCGTGATCTGGAACCGGGCGGCGGAGCGGATCAGCGGGTACTCACGCGAGCAGATCAAGTCCGCCAACCACCTGATGCGTCTGCTCTACCCCGACGAGGAGGCCCGGCGCGAGGCACACCAGATCATTGATGCGGTCCTTGAGGGTGAGACCTCAGAGCCGCTGGAGACGACGATCACCCGTGCAGATGGCGCTGAAGCGCGCATGACGTGGCATCTTCAGCGCGTGATGATCGATGGCGATGCGCAGGGCCTCGTGGTGCTCGGCCATGACGTCACCCGCAGCCACGAACTGCAGGAGCAGCTACAGCGTGTCCAGCGGATGGATGCGGTCGGCACACTCGCCGGGGGTATCGCGCACGACTTCAACAACGTCCTGACCGCCATCATCG
Source organism: candidate division WS1 bacterium (assembly GCA_012522765.1). GTDB lineage: Bacteria > Armatimonadota > Zipacnadia > Zipacnadales > UBA5352 > UBA5352. The sequence goes on from JAAYJW010000400.1 coordinate 4,470, forward strand.
GCCACGCGGATCTGCTGGCCATGGAGGCCGATCCCGAGTCCACCATCCCCTGGCACGCCGAGCAGATCAACAAGAACGCGCACCGTGCCGCCCGGCTCACCCGCCAGTTGCTCGCCTTCAGCCGCAGGCAGCCGGCCAAGCCTCAACTGACCAGCCTCAGCCGTCTGATAGACGACATGACCGAGATGCTGCGCCGCATAACGCCCGAGAACATTGATCTGCGGCTCGATCTCGACCCGGAGCTTGGCTATACGCAGATTGATCCGTCACAGGTCGAGCAGGTGGTGATGAACCTGCTCATCAATGCGCGGGAGGCCATGCCCGATGGTGGCGTGCTGTGCGTGAGCACCTGTAACGAAACGCTGGCGGAGGACGAGCTGAGCGAGCTTTTCGACGCCCGCCCGGGCGACTATGTTGTCATCGAGGTTACCGACACCGGCGTGGGGATGGCGCCGGAGGTTGAGACGCACATCTTCGAGCCGTTCTTCACCACCAGGGGCGGGAACGGCGGGACGGGTCTGGGGCTCTCTACCGTGTACGGGATTGTGCGGCAGAATAACGGTGAGATCACGGTGCATACCGAGTCTGGCGAGGGGTCGGTCTTCCGCGTCTATCTGCCGCGGGCGGATAGTGCCCACAAAACGGAGCGGGGCGACGACTCCGAGGATCGTCAGGCGCTGCACGGTAGTGAGACGATCCTGCTGGTGGAGGATGCCGACAGCCTTCGGGAGCTGATCCGGACGATTCTGGACTCATTTGGCTATCGCGTCCTGGCAGCTTCGCGGGGCGATGAGGGGCTTGAGCTTGCGCGCGCGCATGATGGTGAGATCGGCCTGCTGGTGAGCGACGTGGTGATGCCGGAGATGAGCGGCACCGACCTCGCGGACCAGTTGCTGGAGATAATGCCTGCTGTGCAGGTGCTGCTGATCTCGGGCTACCCGAGCCAGCGCGCGATCACGGTGGGGCATACCGACGAGCGCATTCACTTTCTGCAGAAGCCCTTCTCGGCGATGGAGCTGGCGCGGATGATCCGCAGCATTCTGAACGGGAAGGGTTGATTGCGGGGCGGGACGTGAACGGCTAACGGCGCCTCGTACGAATGTCATGTGGCCCCGGCGCCCTCGCTCGTGCGTCGTCAGAACGCCTGCGACGTACGGCACGACGCACGGACAGGAGTGTCCGTGCCACGGAACGGCAACGGCAGCGGCTCACGACGTTGACGAACGCCGTCACGGCGACACGACACGGATCATCTCTGGCCCTCCCCGGCTCGCTACCTGCGTTCTGGGGGCCGGGGTGGAACCTCAGGTTCCCGCCTCGCTGCGCGAGGGCGGCCCCTCCACCGGCAAACGGCCGCATTCCGAGATGTGTATAAAGGTGAGCCCAACGGGCGGGGGGAGGCGCCGTTAGGCCCGGGCGGGCCGCAGCAGCACCGGGCGCGGTCCTGCGCGGTGCCAGCCCCCTCCTCAATACGCCCCTACCGTCACCTCATACACCACGATCGCGTGCGGTGCAAGGGTTTCCGTGCGCTGGATGCGCGGGACTTCGATCTCCGCCGCGCTCTGGCGGCTGCCATCAGGCATGATCCGCCGGATGCGATAGACCTCCGCCGGCGCGATCTCATACCGCGTCAGGTCCGCCGACCACTGGAACTGCCTCTCCTCCTCGCTGATGTTCGTGAAGACGAACGCCAGTGAGCCCTCGGAGTTGATCCACGCCGAGTCGAGCACCGCCTTCATCGAACTCGGGCGGCCCTTCGGGTCGAGGATCGGCACATCCGCGATCGGTGTCACCATCTGCACCGGGCGCTGCAGGTAGCCGAACTCGATGTAATCGCGCGCAGCCTGCCGCAGATCCACGCACTCCTGCAGATACGCCCGCTTGGCCTCATTGCCCGGCGAGTCGATCATGTTCAGCGCGTTGCCGGTCGGCCAGATGCGCCCGAATGCCATCCCCGCCACGAACGTGTTCCCGGTGGGGCCGAAGAACTCGATCGGGTCGCGCTCGGTCCCGTCGGGCAGCGGGATCTGCGCGAGTGAGATCGTGCGGCCGTAGTCAACGTTGAAGTCGCCATAGACCGCGGGCCAGAGGTTCACCCAGCCCGGCCAGTAGTTGTAATGACAGAGGCGGTGATCGGTGACGTCGAGCAGCATCTCATGCTGCACTTCGCCCGAGAGCGCTGCCTCCGGGAAGTGCTGGCGCGTGCCCTCGAGGATCGCCGCGCAGATCGCGCGCAGGCCGTCGGTAGCGTAGTGCCCGCCGCCGACCGGGTGGCCGTGATCGGGGCTGTAGCAGGGCCGGCCGCAGTGGCCGCCAAGCTGGTCGAGGTAGATGCCCGAGACATTGCCCTGCGTGACAAGCTGCTCGGAGGCCTGCACGAGGATGTCCTTCCACGTCTCGGTGGCGGCGCACATGACATACGCCTCGCCCTCATCGGTCCAGCGCAGAGGGCTGCCATCCACGCCGATGGCGATCGCGCTGCGGGCGCTCTCAGGGATCCCCATCGAGTTGAAGTCAACCTGCAGGGAGTTCACGTAGGGCGTGTGATGGACGCCGCGCTCCTTCGCGCGCGCGATCATCTCCGGGTAGCCCTCCACCATCGGCCAGCCAAGAGGCGCCATCCAGTTTGCTTCGCCATCCACCTGATACCAGCCGTAGAACTGCACGCCGATGGTCTCTGCGCCGAGCGCGTCCTGAAGCTCGTTAGTGTATGCCTCGGCAAGCTCGGCGGTGTAGCGGCGGGCATCGCCGCGCACCCAGATGTCCGCGTCCTTGACCCACTCGGAGGCGTCGGCGCGGTCCCGGATCGGCCCCGCCTGGCACCACTTCTGCTGCAGCGCCCACTCGCGATACATCCGCGCGGCATCCCACCAGTCGCCACTGTAGGTGGCCAGCGCGATGGGGTAGGGGGAGGCGAAGTCCTGCCCCGGCGTCAGGCAGTTTTCCGGCAGATATTCCAGCTTGAACTCGATCTCGCCGCGGTTGATGTTGTCGTAGACGGTGCGCTTGTGATAGCCCTCGCCATCGTAGTGCGACCAGTAGAGACCGTTGCCGGCGTCATCGTAGAGCGTGCCGAACTGCATCTCCATGTCACCATGCAGGCCGGCGGGCTCGAGTGTGCCGACGAGGTAGCCGCGCGGGGCGTCGAAGGGGTTGCGCCATGAGCGGCCGTAGGCGCGCGGGAAGATGAGCGTGGCCTCTTCGGCGGCGGATGGCCCGGGCACGAGTGTCAGGCGCGGGAACTGCACCGCGCGAAGCTGGCAGTCCGACTCATTGGCGACCTCGATGTTGCCGAGGACGACCGGTGCGCCGCGGCGGCTGATCTTCGCCGGCGCAGGCTCGAAGGTGCAGGTGACGCGCACCGTGCCACCGGGGACTTCGGCGGCGTCCCAGAGCATAGTCATCTTACCGTCGGCCTGGGAGACCTGCCCACCGAGCGCGCAGGTAACCGGGTCAACGGTGAAGGCGTTGCCGGCCGCGTCAACCATCAGAAGCTCCCACGTGGTCTCGACGGTCTCGGGGTTGGTGTAGAACGCGGGGCCATCAGCGGAGGCGCGGAGGGCGACGATGCCCAGCGGCGCCTCATCGGAGACTTCGATCGCGATCCCGGGTGCCTCGTAGACGGCGGCGGAGGCTGGAGCAGCGATCATGCAGCATGTCACGAGCAGCAGCGCAGGCAACTCAATCCGGTTATGGAACATCGCTCAACTCCTTCAGAAGCGCTCAAGAGACGTTGCGCGCATTATACCTGTGTGCTCAGAGCCGGGCAACGGCGAGGGGGTTCTAGGGCGGGGGCTTTCAGCCTACGGCTGCCCCCGCCGCGGCGTTGTTGTTCGTTGCTGTTGCCGTAGGAGGGGCGAGCTTCCTTGCTCGCCCGGTCGTTGCCGGCAGATACCGTCCGCAAGCCCCCTCCCAGCGGGGCGGGGCGCCGTTGCCGTCGCGTTCTAACGGCTACCTCACCCCCCGGCCCCCTCTCCGTTCCGGCGAGGGGGAGGACTCAATCGTTAGCGAAGGTCAGAGTTGGTTCTTTCGCGATACCGTTCGCAAGCCCCCTCCCAGCGGGGCGGG
>JAAYJW010000401.1 GCA_012522765.1 candidate division WS1 bacterium
CCCCCCGGAGGTGGTATCAGGTGCTGCGAGCCACGAGGCGCCATGTATCGGCCTCATTTGTCATCATCACGACGCTCTTTGCTGCAATTCTCTTCGTCGCCGCGCCTGCACAGGCCGCCTCGGTCGGGTATCGTGTCGAATTTGTTAACGGCTTCGGCTGCCATGTGGTGCAGGCCAATCTCGGCAGCCCCGGCGTCAAGGTGACGCCGATCGTCTCACTGAGCTTCCCCGGCGGGGCGGAGCCGATGATGACGATGTGTGGCCGCGAACAGCCCTCCGCGGCCGTCACCGGGACATTCTTCTCCAAGACGAATCTTCTTCCGGTCGGCGACATTGTGATTGATGGACGGCTGGAGTACTTCGGCGGCATGGGTTCGGCGATCGCAATCACGCCGGACAACCGCGTGGTCTTCCAGCGCCTCCCCTACGGCCGTCGCCAGGACTGGGGCGAGTTCGAGACCGTCCTTGCGTGTGGCCCGATGTTGCTTGAACGCGGCCGAATCGCCCTCGCGCCGACACACGAGCGCTTCCGCGATCCACACGTGCTTGGTCGCGCGAGCCGCGTTGCGGTGGGGCTGACGGCTCAGAACAAGCTGCTCATGGTCGCCACGCGCGAACAGGTGAGCCTCTGGGAGCTTGCCAAGATGATGAGCGGGCTCGGCTGCATTGACGCGATCAACCTCGATGGCGGGACCTCCACCGGCATGTACTACCAGGGCAGGGGCATCATCAAGCCGGGACGGTCGCTGGTGAACATGCTCGCGGTCCACGAGAACGTGCCGACTGAGGCGCGCACCTGCGAGCGCGAACTGCCCTCCGATCGCGACTGCATCTCGCGCTACCGCTCGGCGCAGGCGTATAACGTCTACATGCAGGCGCAGACACCGCTGGCGAAGGGCAACCTCGACGAGGCCGTTCGATTGCTCCACAAGGCGGCGGGCCTCGAGCCGACGAACGCCTCCTACCAGGTGCGCCTCGCCGAGACGCTCGACCGCAGGGGAGACGCGCGCGCAGCCGCGGCGGCATGGGCGCGTGCGGGGGAGATCCTGCTGGACAAGTGCCTCTATGAGGACGCGGCCGACCGCTTCCGCCTGGCTCTGGAGCGCGCGCCCGACAATGTACTGGCGCAGAGGGGCCTTCCGGCCGCATACCGTGGGATGGGCCTGAGCGCGCGAGCGGAGGCGGCGGAGTACACGCTGGCTCTGTGGGGGCTGGAGAGCGCGCTAGTGGCGTCACACACGAGTCTGATGAACGAACTGGTCACGCGGGCGTATGCGCTCGCGCGGCTGCCTGCCCCCCGGCAGCTTCCCGGCCCGTCGCTGCTGGGCGAGTATGCCGACGATGTCTACCGCGACCCGATGCTGAGGGTCGAACTGAGGCTGCCGCCGAGCTGGAGCTTCATGGCGCGCAACGACCTCTCCGCGCTGACGATGCGGCACCGCTTCCGGCCGTGGATGGGGCATCTGCGGGTCGCGTGGGCGCCACCGAATGCGCGGCTTGAGAGCCTTGTAGATATGTACTGGGAGCGCAGCTTCCAGGAGGTAGAACGCGCTCCGGTGCTGGTCGGGCTGCCGAGCCAGCCGATCTGGCGCACGCAGACTATCTCCACCTCGCCTGACAGCTACACCGACACGAGGTTCGTGCTGCGTGACGACACGCTGTGGGTGCTGAGCATGACCACCACCCCCGACCAGCGCGAGGCGGCCTCAAGCGACTTCAGGCAACTCGCGGACGGCTTCACGATGCTGTAGCGGGCGTTTGCCGTTAGTCGTCGCCGTTGGAGAGGCTGGCCCCCGCGCCAGCCTGTGCCTTTGGTCGTTCGGTCGTCATGTGGCATCCCGGCCCTGGGCGGGACCCGTGCGTCGTCACGGCGGGCCTCACCCCCCTCGGAGGTAACGACCGGCCGCAGCGACGAAAGCGGCAGCTGCGCCGCCATCAGCCGTTGTCGTCGTCGTTGGAGAGGCTGGCCCCCGCGCCAGCCTGTGCCGTTGGTCGTGCGCCGTACCGCGCGTAGCGTTCTTCGAACGGCCCACGGGTCCCGCCTCTGGGCGGGATGGCACATCTAAAGCGTAAGGCCGTCGCAGGTAGTTGTTGAGCACCTGCACCTCACTCCCGCGTCACATACACGTAATACGCCCCGCGCTCCTCGCCGTCCGCGTCCATGAACCATACCTCAAGCTCCGAGACGCCCGCCGTCAGGTTCGCCTCGAAGGTCACGCTCTCCGCACCCGCCGCGACATCCGCCACCGCCTCATACGCGCCCAGCTTCAGGCGCGCCTGTGAGGCCCGGATCGCCTCGCCTGGACCCTCCGGCGCCACCGAACGGGCAGACCTCGCGGTGCTCGGGCGGCAGCGTCGCATTGATCGCCGTCGCAATCTCCTCCGGCCAGCGCCGAAGCTCGAAGCGGTAGTGGCCATCCTTTTCCACCTGCACCGCCCAGCGCCCGGTGGACTTCATCGCCGCCTTGATGTGCCCCTGGTTCCATGCCACATCGCCCAGCACGTCCATCGCGCCAAGGCAGGTCGGATTCTCCTCATCCGCCCCGAGGCTGATCGGGCAGGGCTGGCGGAACGATGGCTCGACCTCCGCCCAGAACTCCTCATGCGCAATCCGCAGCCGCCGCACCATGTCCGGGTAATGCTCGGCCACGTTGTTGCGCTGGCCCGGGTCGGCGGGCATGTAGTAAAGCTCCTCGCCATTGATCAGCCGCCAGTTGCGGCACATGACCGCGTTATCCCACATATTCGGCGGCTCGGTGTTCTGGCGGAATTGCAGGAAGATCTCGCGGTCGGGCATCGCGAAGTCCTCGCCGCGCAGTATCGGCGCGAAGCTCTGGCCATCCCATGGGTTGTGCTCGGGGACGTCGAGCTCGCAGAGCTCGCAGAAGGTCGGCAGCAGGTCCATGTGCGTGAGAAGCTCGCGCACATCGCGCCCGCCGGTGATGCCGCCGCCGGGCCAGCGCACTATGAACGGGACGCGGTGGCCGCCATCGTAGTAGGAGGCCTTGCGGCCGCGCATCCCGGCGTTGTAGCCGCGCCCGGACTGCTCCTCCCAGCCGCCGGAGGTCCCGTTATCGGTCATGAAGATGAGGATCGTGTCATCTTCGATCCGCAGGTTCTGCAGGTGGCGGCGCAGGCGGCCGAAGTTCGCGTCGATGTTGGTGATCATCCCGTAGAACTCGGGCTCGGGGATGTCCGGGTTGCCGCGATAGAGGTCGGCGAACTCATCGGCCACGAAGTAGGGCGAGTGCGGGGCGTTGGTGGCGATGTAGGCGAAGAACGGCTCATCACGGTTGTCCTCGATGAAGCTCATGGCCTCCTCGAACCAGATGTCGGTGCAGTAGCCCTCGTGGGCGACGGGGATGGAGTTATGGAAGTAGGTGTCGCCGAAGTAGCTGTTGCCCCAGTAGTCGGGCGTCTGGCCGACGCCGCCTCCGCGATGGGCGACGACGTGCTCGAAGCCGCGGTCCTGCGGGCGGTAGGGGTAGTTATCGCCGATATGCCACTTGCCGAACATCCCGGTGGCGTAGTCATTGTGCAGGAAGACATCGGCCATGGTGGTCTCATCGCGGCGGAGGATTGAGCGCCCCCAGCAGGTGGCCCATGCGCCGTTGCGGAGCGGGTTGCGTGCGGACATGAGCGCGCCGCGGGTGGGCGTGCACAGCGGCGACACGTGGAAGTCCTGGCAGCGCGTGGCGGACAGGTAGAAGTCGTGGATGGACGGCGTCTGTATCCACGGGTTGCCATTACATCCAAGCTCCCCGTAGCCCTGATCGTCGGTCATGACGAGGACGACATTGGGTCGACGCGCGGGCATGCTATGTGCTCCTTTGGTAAGTCGTCGTCGTTGCCGAGCGGTTGTTGTTTGGAGCGACGCATCCCGTCGTTTGGATGTGCCGGTCGTTCGCCGTTGCCGTGCGCGTTTTGCCCCCCCCGCCTTCGCTGCGCTCAGGCACCCCCCTCTCCCTGCACTTCGCGGCGCGAAGTGAGGCGGGACGAGGGGGGGAACGACCATCGACGCCGCTGCCCGGCCGTTGACATTGTGGCCCCTGCGCCCTCGCAGGGGGGCCGTTGCGTTTGTCGGGCCTCACCCCCCTGACCTCGCTACGCTCGCCCATCCCCCCTCTCCCTGCACTTCGCTGCGCGAAGTGAGGCGGGACGAGGGGGGAAACGACCTGCGACGCCTCCGCTAGTCACAGCCTCCGCGCGCCCTTCTCCACCTTCTCTCACTCCTCCTCCGCGCAGGTTGCGGGCGTAGGGGAGGGGAAGGGCCGCTCATCATCGCAACCATCGGGAGGTCATCATGCCCACCCTCCAACACGATCAACTTGAGCGCATTGCGCGCGAGATACTCAGCGCCGCCGGCGTGCCGGAGGACGAAGCGCAGCTTGTCGGCGAGGCGCTGGTGCGAGCCAACCTCGCCGGTTGCGACTCCCATGGCGTGCTGCGCCTGCCGAACTACCTCAGGCAGATAGATGCGGGCGCCATCGTTCCCGGCGCGCAGATCGAGATCGAACGCGAGACGCCCACCACCGTCGTCCTCAGCGGCAACTGGGGCTTCGGCCAGGTGATCGGCGCGCGGGCGACCGAGATGGTGATAGCGAAGACGCAGGCTAACGCACTCGGGGCGGTCGCCGGTCGGCGCAGTAACCACGTCGGTGCGCTGGCCGATTACGTGGAGGCAATCGCGCAGGCCGGGCTGATCGGGCTGATGTTCGTCAACGGGCATGGCGGCGCGCACAACACGGTCCCGTGGGGCGGCGCAGATGCCCGGCTCTGCACGAACCCGATGGCCGCGGGCTTTCCCACCGACGCCGACCCGATTGTGCTCGACATCAGCACCGCCGCGGTCGCCGAGGGCAAAGTGCGCACCTACCGCATCAGCGGCGAGCAGGTCCCCGACCACTGGATCGTGGACAGCGATGGGCGGCCGACGAACGATCCGGAGGTGCTTTACCGCAAGCCGCAGGGGAACCTGCTGCCGCTCGGTGGGAACGTGGGATACAAGGGCTTCGGCCTCGGGATGATGGTGGACCTGCTGGCGGGGGGCCTCAGCGGCGCGGGCACAAGCGGCCCGCATCCCGAGCGCGGCGGCAACGCCTTCACGATCATGGCGCTCGACCCGGCGGTCTTCGTGGGTGAGGAGCATTTCCGCGCGGATGCGGCAGCGCTCGTGGCGTGGGTGAAGAGTTCGCGCCTCGCGCCGGGCTTTGGCGAGATCACCGTGCCGGGCGAGCTTGAGCGGCGCGAGCGGCAGCGGCGGTTGCGTGAGGGCATTCCGCTACCGGCTGAGACGTGGGCGGAGATAGCGGAGGCGGCGGAGCGGTTGGGCGTGCGCTACGCTAAGCTCGCTCCGCCGCCTGTCGCATCGAGTTAGACGCTATCAGGGCTGCCAGTGCTGCAGATTGCCGCGCACGTACTGCCCGGACAGCCACTTCGCGTGTCCGTCGGCGAAGCCGATGTTGATGCCTTGATTGTGCCGCCCGGTCTTGTAGTCTGTCTGCGCGACGCCGGTGATGGCGCTGCTGCCGTAGCCATCGGCCTCGGGATCGCGCGCTTCATCCCAGGTCCCCGGCACATACCACCATGAACTGGGTGTTTCCACTTCGCTCTCGTCAACCATGTAGGGGCCGGAGTCGAGACACATGAAGATCTCGGCCGGAGCCTTCACCTTGGACATCGCGACGACAGCATAGGAGCGCAGGTCGGGGCACAGGCGCGAGTTGAAGCCATAGTTGTGCTTGATGGGGTTGGAGCCAAGGCGAGACGGGCAGAGGAAGACCTGCTTGTTATTCACGTAAGGGTAGATGACGTCGGCGGTGATCCAGAAGGTTGTGAATGATGACGACTGGCTGATGGGGCCCATCTCGCCGCTTGCGCCGGTGAGGCCGCCGGGATAAACCTCATCATAGTCCTGCGTGTACATCATCGCTGCCAGACTCATCTGCTTGATGTTGCTCAGACAGGACGACTGCCGCGCCTTCTCCCTCGCCCGCGCGAAAACCGGGAAGAGGATCGCCGCGAGGATCGCAATGATCGCGATGACGACCAGAAGTTCGATCAGCGTAAACCCACGTTTCATACGGACCACTCCTCGTGTAGGATGTGCGGTCGCTGCCACTCGGTACTTTGAGTACCGACGGCTGATTCCCTCCTGAGGGCGAGAAAATCGCCGCTTTATGTGAGGTCTTCCAAAGAGCCGCCCTCCGGCACCCACCAGCCGAGAACGCCCGCGACGGCGGCTATCCATGAGACCGCGCCGAGCATCGCTGCGACGCCGTAGGTGTCGGCCGCGGCTCCCGCAAGCGGCAGGAAGAGCCCGCCAACTCCCCACGCGGCACCCATTGTAAGCGATGACGCGACCCCCTCCGCGCCCGGCATAAGCTCCTGCCCCTGGATGATGTTCACCGACACCGCGGCCTGCACCAGCAGCCCCGCAATGGGCAGCAGCACGTAACCGGCGGGCAGACCGTAGTTGACATACGCCCAGAACGCGGGCGCACAGAGCAGTAGCGAGCCTACGGTCACAGCGCGCCTGCTGATGTAGTCCGACGCCCAGCCGCCAAAGAAGTTGCCGAAGCCGCTGGCGATGATCATCGTCGAGAGCAGGAAAGCGCCGACGCGGGTGCTCTCACCCCATTCTGCGGCGCCCAGCGGCACGAAGGTTGTGAAGACGACGATCACCAGCGAGCGCAAAGAGATCAGCCAGAACAGCACGCTGACTTTGCGCAGGTGCGGCAGCACATGCGTGCGCAGACGCATGGGCTCTACGGACGTCTCCGGGTAGCGCCGGCCGGGGTCGATGCCGTAGACGAGGGCGGCGGTGATGCCGCCCATGATGGTGGCGCCGAAGAGGCCCGTCCAGCCGAAGCGCTCGAAGAGCAGCACGCCGATCATCGCTCCGGCGCCGTAGCCGATCGCGCCTCCCGCGGAGAAGACCGCCATCCCGAGGCCCTTGCGCGAACCCGAGACGCGGCCGGTGAGTGTCGCCCCCTGCGGGTGGAAGAGCGCGGTGCCGAGACCGGCGATCACATAGAGCAGACCCAGGGCAAAGATCTGCTCCGGGAGAGCCATCAGGCCGACGAAGAGGCCGGCGACCAGCGGGCCGAGCGCGACCATGTGCGGGATGCGGTAGCGGTCGCCGAGGTAGCCAAAGAGCGGCTGACCGAAGTTGGTGGTGATGGAGACGGCGCTCATGATGATGCCGATTTGCGTGTTGCTGAGGCCCAGCCTGGCCTGGAACTCGGGCCACAGCGGGGGGATGAAATTGATGCACGCGTCGCTGATGGCATGCCCGAGCACGAGCGCCGCGAGCGGCGCAATTCGTGGATGACGCAGACCGCTGATGATCCTGATTGGCATGATGTCGGACAACTCGATGGAACGGAATAAGTGCGCAGATGAGGAGTGAGTTCAGTTCGCCGGTGGAGGGAATGGACCTGCAGGGAGGGCCTGGCCCCGTCGATTCTGCTCCCCTGCTGGGACGGATGGACCCGGCCCGGAGCAGACGCTCTTGACATAACGCTCAGGTGGCTCTAAAATCATAAAGTATTGATATGCGCATGCTTGCATAGATTGAGGGTGCAGGAGACTGAATGAGCGACACCAGAGATAGCGTCGAGAGCCTGGCCGAGCTTTTCCGCACACTCGGCCATCCACTGCGACTGCAGATACTCATGCAGATCATCGAGGGGGAGTTCTGCGTGCAGGAGATCGGTGAGCGACTCGATCGGAATCAACCGAACATATCGCAGCATCTCTCGGTCCTGCGCGACCGCAACGTCGTCACTCCCGAGCGACAGGGCAAGCGCGTCTGCTACCGCATGGCGGATGAACGTATCGCTGCGATCGTCAAGAACGCGCTCGAAATCATGTCGTCCGAGTCCGGGCAGTAGCGTTCCACTGGAGGAGCTTCATGGAACTGATCGTGGCGTTCAGCACTCACGATGGAGAGAATCTTGTCACTGATGATCATGCCGGGCAGGCCAGGTACTTCGACCTCTACCGCCTCTCCGGCAACGGCGCCGAGTTCGTTGAGCGGCGTGAGAACTCCAAGTACGGTGGCGACGAGGCACTGCGCCATGGCGACCCGGAGAAGGCAAAGAAGTCGCTTAACGCGTTGGACGGCGTACACGCATGGGCGAACCCCCGCTTCGGCCCCAATCTCCCGCGACTGCTCAAGAAACTGGTCTGCGTCGTGGTCCGGGTGGAGAAAGTGAGCGATGCGGTGGATCTCGCGAGTCAGCATTTTGACGAAGTGGTGAAGCAGCACGAGGCGGGCGAAGAGCGCAGCCACGTGGTGCTCAAGCCGCAGTAACCCGAATCTGCCGCCGTGAGTCTACTGCAGAGAGAGCGATAGCCGTGGAGGCCGTCATCCTTAGATCATCCGAGTTCGATCGCGTACTTGCGGATTCGGCCCATGTAGCGGGCGAGGTGCAGATGCTGCGAGAGATCTGCAAGCCCGGGATGGTCGCGATGGATGTAGGTGCGCATGGCGGAATATCAACCCTTGTCCTTGCGGACGCAGCGGGGCCGGAGGGAAGCGTCTGGGCCTTTGAGCCGGTGCCTGAGTACTTCGACGCTCTGCGCATGAGTGTGGCCGGCAGCGGCTTCGGCAATACCCGCACCTACCGCCTGGCGTTGAGCGATCACTGCTGCGGCGTTGGGCTGTACAAGCATGGCTCCGGCAGCGGCATAGTGCCGGCAGAGGAAGCTGAACGACTCCCCGTGCCCGCGGACACCCTCGATCACTTCAAAGAGAGACACGGCATCGCACGCCTCGATGTGCTCAGCGCCGACTGCGAGGGGAGCGAGTTGGACCTGTTCGAGGGCGCTGCCGAGACGTTGCGCAATGACGGCCCTCGGATCTTCTGCGAGATCCACCACGGCTATCTCGCCGATCTGGGCCTCTCGGCGCGGGATGTCGCCCGCTATCTCACCGGCTTCGGCTACGAGGTCCAGCCACTCCGCTCCGAAGATCTGACCGCGAAGGTTGCCCTCGAAGATTGCACACACATCAAGGCCATCCGCGCCGATTGAGGCGTGAGTTCAGTCCGCCGGTGGAGGAATGGATCTGCAGGGCGGGTCGCATCGGCATCCTGCGGGCAATGTTTGCGCGCGGCGCTGAGGGTCCTTGCGATCCAACGAACCACTCGCGTGGGATGACGCGAGACTGGAGTTCCTCCAACGGTGAAGGCATTGGGATCGCCCCCGGAGAAGGCAGCAGGTACACTCGGCGCGTTGCCGCAATTCTGTCCGCTCTCCTCGGTGATCACATATGACCGCTCTCGCCGATCATCCCGACGCCATCTCCGATGCCGAACTGTGGGCGGCGGTTGATCTTCAGCGCGATGGCCTGGAGGGCGTGCGCGAGGCCGTTACGCGCGAGGATTGGCCCGCGGCGGCCGAGGCGTGGGCGGCCCACTTCCGCGCTCGCGAGACGCCCACAATGCACTTCCACCGTGACGCGTGGCCCGCGTGGATCCGCGAGCATCGCCCGCAACTGGTCGCGCCGATCATCGCCGAGGCCGACGAGATCGTGGCGGGGCGCATCACGCACGATCCGTTCGTCCTCCGCGTGGAGGATCGCGAGATTGAGTGGCTGGAGAACCCCACGCGAGATACGAACTACGTCTCCGTGGTCGGCTCGCAGTGGTTTCTCAACTGCCTCGGGCGTGCGTATCTGCTCACCGGCGATGACCGCTATGCCGAGGCCTTCGCGTGGATCTTCGGCTCGTGGTTCGACCACCAGCAGGACATTCGCGCGCAGCAGGGCGACCTCGGCTTCGACCCGATCTTCCGCGCCTACTATCCCGGCGTGCGCGCGAGAGTGCTCAGCGACTGCTACTACTGCCTCGCGCAGAGCGATGCCCTCACGCCCGAGCTTCATGTCAAGCTGCTGAAGGCGCTGCTCGGCGCCGCGGCGTGGCTCTACGCGCAGAACGATCCCGCGTACCAGGTCGGCAACCAGCAGGTCGCGGCGGTGCTCGGCTGCGGCGTGGTCGGCCTCGTCTTCCCCGAGTTCCGCGACGCCGAGGCGTGGGTCGAACTGTGCGAAGAGCGCATGATCGAGCACATGCAGGACGACTTCTTCGCCGACGGTGGGCACAGGGAGCTTTGCACGCAGTATCACAAGACAGTTTTGCGCGACGTCGGCTACGTCGCGCTCATCTCCGAGGCGAATGGCCGCGAGAGCCTCTTCAGCGACCCCGATGCAGGCCCACAGATCGAGCGCGCGTACGAGTGGCTGGCGAGGCTCATCATGCCCACCGGCGAGACGCCCGCGCTGCACTCGGCGGTCTTCGCGACGGATTGGGCGGTGCACCTTGAGCTTGGGGCGCGACAGTTCGGGCGCGGCGATTTCGCGTGGCTGGCGGAGCGGTACTGGCGGCGGGGCGAGGTGCCATCGCAGAAGCCGCCGTTCGCGCTGGCGAACTACATGATTGCGGAAGCGAGGCCCCTCCCCCCCGGCCCCCCTCCCCCTGGAAACGCACACGACGCGTTTCAGGCGGGAGAGGGGGGAGAACGGCTGACGGCGCCCGACTGGCTGTCGGTGCATCTCGAAGAGTCCGGCTTCGCGGTCATGCGCACCGGGTGGGAGGCGGAGGATCGCTACCTGCTTGTGCAGCATGGGTGGGCGAACACCGGCCACGCCTATCCCGGCGCGCTGCACTTCATCTACGCGGCGAACGGTGAGCTTGTCGCCTCCTCGCCCGGCTCGCCGCGCAGCTACCGCGACGCCGCCTACCCCTACTGCCACTCGACGCCTTCGCACAACGTGGTCACGATCGACAACGCAAGCTATCCGGGGCGGCCATCACCCGGGGGTCATGCCGAACTCGTCGAGGATCTCCCCGGCGCGTGGCTCTTCGCCGGCTACCACGAGGGCTACCGCAAGGTAGCGCGGATCACCATCAGCCGCGAGGTGCTGGCGATAAAGGACGGGCCGCTGCTCTTCCGGGACCAGGTGGAGGGCGGCATGGGCCGCGAGGCGCAGTGGAACTTCCACTCGCCGCTTCAGATGCGCGTGTCGGCAGATCGCTCGGCGGAGCTTGTCGGCCGCGCGCGCTACAGGCTCGTCGCGGCGTGGCCGGACGAGATCCCGCGCGCGACAGTCGAGCGCCGTTGGCATACGATCCTGCCACGCGACTGCCAGCCGGAGGACTGCGGCGACGAGGTGAACGTGCTGCGCTGGCCGAAGCGCATCGGCGAGAGTGGCGCGCGCTTCGGCGTGGCGCTCTTCGAGGACGATGGCGCGATCGAGCCGCTCGGCGACGATGGCTTTCGGCTGACCTCAGGCCCGCGCGAGTGGATCGTGCTCTTCGGCGAGGCGCGGCGGCGGATGCAGGTGCCGGGCATCGTAGCACAGGCGCGCTGCGCCTGCGTGGAGTTGCGCGCTGGTGAGCCGGTCCGCGGGTGGGTCTTCCGCGGCACGCGGCTTGTCGTCAACGACCTTGTGTGGCTGAGCGCGCAGGGCCCCGTTACTCGCGAAGTTGGCCCACCGGTGGTGTAGGAGAGGCGGGCGCAGCTACTCTGTAGCTGACCTTGCCCGCCCGATGCGTGGAGTCCACGACAAACGGCGGGCTGGCAAGGAAGCTGTCGCCCTCGCAAACGACGCTCGGGCGCCACTTTTCCCGCCGCCGCAGGCGGCGTCGAGAAAAGCAGCCCCTCCTGGCGGTCTGCGAAGGCGCTCTCTGTTGACCACCAGCCCATCTCTGGCATTTGAGGCCCTACCCGGCCAACTCGGCGATCCAGCCCGCCACCCGCTCGCGCCAGTCGTCGAGCATCCGGTTCGTCGGCCGCTCCTCCCGCGCCCAGAGTTCCGCGCGCAGCGCCTCAAGCTCCCCCGCCACGCGATTGGCCACGTCCGCGCGGCCATCCTCCCGTGCGCGGACTATTTCCGCCTCCAGCGTCACGAGGTGCCGGTAGTCCACGATGCCCTCGCAGATGCCCTCCCACTGCAGCGTGCTCAGCGAGGCGCCGCCCGCCGGATCGGGGTAGGTGAGGCAGAAGTCCTTGCCGCGCTTTCCATCAAAGTCATCGAAAGAGCTGCCTGTCACGCGCTGGAAGGTCCAGTAGAACTGCCCGGTCGTGCCGTTGCGCCACACGAGGAAGCCCGTGCCCCAGCGGTTCGCCGCCATCGTGCCCTCCTGGCCGGTGTAGGTGCCCGCGCCGCCGTAGAGCCAGAGCCTTGCGTCGTCCCGGTGCGCCAGCCACTCATGCGCGCGCGCGGCCTCATCCGGGTTGCCGAAGACGCCCGAACTCGCGCAGAAGTCGTCCAGCACATCCGCGAAGTCGCGGACCGCGCTCGGCTTGTTGGCGGTGCTGAACGCCCGCAGGCCCATCTCCTTCAGCAGGCCGAACTCGGCGAGCGCGATCGGGTTGCGCCCGCTGCCCGGCTCATCTATCACGTGCCACGTGAACTCCGGCCAGCCGCGCTCAATGCGCAGGTCCTCCAGCACCTGCAAAAAGCGCCGCTCATACTCCAGCACATGCGGGTTGTATGCGCCGTCAACCACCACTTCCTCGCCCATCGGCCTCGCGAGGGCGGTGTCAAGGCTCTGCACGTTCGCCACCAGCGTCGGTCCGTAGCCCAGCGCGTAGAGCGGCGCGATGTAGCGCGCGCTCCACTCCTCCAGCGATGCGCGCCAGTCGGCCAGCGCTGCGTCCAAGTTCGCGTCAGTCAGCTTCTCGGGCAGCGTCAGCGCCGAGAGCACGTAGAGCAGCATGGAGTTCATGCCGCAGTCCCGCAGCCAGAGGAGTTCGTCCTGAAGTTGCTTGTCGGTGTAGCTGAGCCAGTGGCCCGGATCGGGATAGAGGCCCCAGACGACGCCATCGGGCGAGGGAGCGAGAAACTCCGCGCTGGATTGCCCCACGAGGTCAAATGAGGCCCGCGCCGCGCCCGCTCCGTCGCCCGCTTCAGTGAACGCCGCGAAGCTGAGCGCGGGCGTCTCGCGGTTCCTCCTGTTCGAGTGCAGGGCAATCAGCAGTTGTAGCCTCTCCCCCGCCTTCAGGTCAACCGTCTCCGGCAGTGGCTCAAGCAGCTCGGGAATATCATGGTAGAAACCGCCATGATGCCCGTCCCGCTGCCGCCAGACGCGCAAGTGGGAGA